>DDNW01000108.1:21667-22885 GCA_002341345.1 Erythrobacter sp. UBA2510 | reverse complement strand
TGACGACGAAGTTCGCCTGCAAACGGCCCCCCACAGGGCTTGACCAGAATTGGCGTGTGCCTTGTCGCTCGCGGTGACGGGGCGGATTCCTGCTCGCGAAGCGACTATCGTGCAGATAATTCGCGCATTCAGTGTCAAGGCGCACCTGCTTTCCTCAGAACCGCAGAGCCGAAGTGCCTAGACTGCCCTGTCTGACAGGTCCGGATTCCCGGACTGGCAAAAGGGGAACAGCCAAATGCATGTTGCGGCCAACCGTCCTTCATTTCACCGCTCGAATGCTGGCAGATTGCGCAGCGCCATGCTGGCCGGGACGGCGGCCCTCCTGCTTGCGTTCCAGCCCGCGACGGCTGAGGCCCAGTCGGGCGCGCTCGCTGGACTAAGCAAGGCCGAGGGCTTCATTCCGTTCTACTGGGATGCCGAGGATGGCAAGGTGCTGCTGGAAGTGCCGGCCTTCGACGAAGACGTGCTCTATTACGTTTCCGCAGCCACCAATCCCGGCTCGGTGCAGGTCGGCATGGACCGGGGAGTCATCTATACCGCCGTAATCCATTTCGTCCGCTCCGGCGACAAGGTGGTAGTCAACCAGATCAATACCGATTTCCGGGCACTCAATGGCAGCGCGGCCACTGCACAAGGGACGATCGATTCCTTTCCCACCTCGGTGCTGGCGGTCCTGCCGGTTGTCTCCGACAGCGGCGGCAAGGTGGTGGTCGACGGCACCCCGCTGTTCATGCGCGATGCCGGTTACGTGGCGGCGCGGATGAAGCGTTCGGGCCAGGGCGATTTCAGGTTCGAACCGGCCAAGAGCGTGTTCTATCCGGCGCGCACCAAGGCCTTCCCGGAAAATACCGAGGTCGAGACGATCGTCAGCTTCACTTCCAATGCGCCGGGCGTGGCGGTGCGCGAGGTAATGCCGTCGCCCGACACCTTCACCATGCGCATCCATCATTCCTTCCTGAAGGCACCGACCGGCTATGTCCCGCGCGAGGCCGATCCGCGCATCGGGGTCGGCTCGATCAGCTTCCAGGATTTCTCCAAGCCGATCGACGAGAGCCCGTTCACCGAATGGGTGCGCCGCTGGCGGCTGGAAAAGAAAGACCCGACCGCCGCGATGAGCGAACCGGTCGAGCCGATCACCTATTATTTCGATCCGGCCATTCCCGATCCGATCCGTGAGGCGATGAAGACGGGCCTGCTGTGGTGGAACAAGGCGTTCGC
>DDNW01000108.1:20431-21557 GCA_002341345.1 Erythrobacter sp. UBA2510 | reverse complement strand
CTTGGTGGAACAAGGCGTTCGAGGAAGCCGGCTTCATCAATGCGATCCATGCGGTCGACGCGCCGCCGGAAATGGACCCGATGGACATCCGCTATGCCTATGTCCTGTGGATCCAGCGCGACGGGCGCGGCTTCTCCTCGTCGGGCAATTTCGGCGATCCGCGGACCGGCGAGGTGCTGGGCTCGAAAACGCACATGGACACGTATCGTCTGAGGACCATCGCCAATTATTACGATGCCTATATGGGCGGCTTGCCCGAGGACGGCAGCGGGCTGACGCTGGCGGATCCGAGCCTTGTCAGCACCGACCTGTATAACGCCATGCCCGAGGGGCAGCGCGACATGGCCTTCCTGCGGCAGGCGGTGCTGACCGCGCACGAGCTGGGCCATACGCTGGGCTTCGGCCATGCCTGGAACGCCAATTTCAACGACCGGTCGAGCGTGATGGAATATCCGGTCCCGCGCGTGAAGGTGGTCGATGGCAAGCTCGACCTGTCGGAAAGTTTCATGACCGAGATCGGCGAGTACGACAAATATATGGTCCGTTTCGCCTATACGCCGCTGCCGGAAGCACAGGAGGAAGCAGGTCTCGACCAGATCATCGCCGAAATGCGTGGCGAGGGCCTGATGTACACGCTCGGCAGTGACCCGCGCTATACCTGGTATGTCGACCGGCCCGGCCCGGTCGAAGAGCTCAAGGACATGGCCGAAGTGCGCAAGATCGCGCTCGCCAATTACGGCCCGGCCATGCTCAAGACGGGTGAGCCCTATGGCGCGATGCGCGATCTCAGACTGTGGATGATCTATCTGCAGGAACGCTATGCGATCGAGTTCGGCCAGAAGTATATCGGGGGGCTGCTGCAGAACATCGTGGTCAAGGGCAAGGAGGACAACCTGCCGCCGACCGAGTTCATCCCCGGCACGAAGCAGCGCGAGATCCTGGGCCTGATGCTCGATGCGATCGAGCCGGAGAAGCTGGTGATCCCCGAAACCCTGCTCAGCCAGCTGGTGCCCGATCCGGGAGTCAACCGCGAGGACATGTCGGACGATCCGGTGTTTGACCAGTTGCGCGCCGCGCGCATCCTTGCCGCAATGGTGATCGAGCCGCTGTTCGATGCCGACCGGTC
>DDNW01000108.1:16531-20364 GCA_002341345.1 Erythrobacter sp. UBA2510 | reverse complement strand
CTGTTCGATGCCGACCGGTCGGAGCGGATCGTGGCGCTGAGCGCGCGCCAGCCCGACCCGCTGACCTATCCGCAGCTTGTCGATGCCGTGCTCGATGCGACATGGGGCAAGGCTCCTTCGGGCAGCGCGCAGGAACAGGCGCTGCTGCGGGTGACGCAGAATGTCGCGATGCTGTCGATGATGAAGCTGGGCGCGGCCAAGGACGCTTCGCCCGAGGCGCAATATTACGTGCTCGACGCGCTGTCCGGCCTTGCGGAAGAGTTGGAAGACAAGCGTTCGTCCGATCCGCTGACGGCAGCTTTCTATCGCGAGAGCGCGCGGCAGATCGAACGCTTCCTCGGTGATCCCGCAGGCCATGCACCGGACCGGATTATGCCCGACTGGGGAGAACAGCCGCGTTCGCGCTATCCCTCGGAACCCGGCCCGCCGCTAGGCTAGGCTGAGCGGCCTAGGGTTCCAGCGCATAGGCGACGACGGTCGGAGCTTCATTCCGGCCGCCGCTCATCTTCGCATTTGCGCCCGAGACGATCACCACCATCTGTCGTCCGGAACGCGGGGCCTGGTAGGTAATCGGGGTGGTCTGGTTGCCGACCGGCAGTTTCGCCGACCATAACTCGCGTCCCGTCGCGGTTTCGATAGCGCGCAGGCGGTTGTCGCCGACCGCACCGATGAAGGTCAGCCCGCCGGCAGTGGAAATTGGTCCGCCGACAACGGGCGGCGCGCCGATGGTCAGCGGCAGGTGCGAGGCGATGCCGAGCGGGCCGAGAGCCTCTGCCGTACCCAGCGGACGCTCCCACACGACCTTGCGGCTGGCGAGGTCGATCGCGGTCAGCGTGGCATAGGGCGGCTGCTGGCAGGGGATGTTCAGCGCGGTCATGAACGGCCCGCCCTGCATGCCGTAGCCGGTGCCGCGCTGCGGATAAGTGAAATTGCTGTCGGGCGATTCCGGCGTGCGCGGGACAAGGGTGACGATGGTCGAGAAGCGCGTGGCGGGTACGACCAGCAGGCCGCGCTGGCGATCCACGCTGACGCTGCCCCAGTTCACCCCGCCCATCTGGCTGGGATACATGATCGTCCCCTGCAAGGATGGCGGCGTGAACAGCCCCTCGTAACGGAACTCGCGGTACTTGATCCGGCACAGTAGCTGGTCGAACGGCGTGATGCCCCACATCCGCGCCTCGGTCAGCTGCGGACCGATGACATCGGGCATGCCCACGGGAATGGGCTGGGTCGGGGCGGTCCATTCGCCCGGTATGTCGCTGGCGGGGAAGGGGCGTTCCTCCACCTCGATCAGCGGCGTGCCGTCGCGCCGGTCGAGCACGAAGAGCAGGCCGGTCTTGGTCGCCTGTAGCACCGCCGGGACCGGGCCTGTTGGCGTGGGCATGTCGAACAGGACGGGCTGGGCCGAGCCGTCATAGTCCCACAGGTCGTGATGGACGGTCTGGTACGACCAGCGCACCTCGCCCGTATCGATATCGAGGGCAACCAGCGCGCTCGAATAATCCTGCCACAGCGGATCGCGGAAGGCGCCGACGAAGTCGGGCGTGGCATTGCCGATGGGCAGGAAAACAAGGCCGAGTTCAGGGTCGGCGGACATTATTGTCCAGCCATTGGGCGTGCCGCGCGTATAGGTCTCGCCTTCAGCGGGCGCGCCGTGTTCGCCGGGGCGGCCGAGGTCCCAGGCCCAGGCCATGTCGCCGGTGCGCGCGTCGAAGGCCCGGATCACGCCCGAAGGCTCGCCGGTCGAGACATTGTCGCGCACCGCGCCGCCGATCACCGCCTTGCCACCAAGGACCAGCGGTGGCGAATTATGATAATATTGCCCCGGCGGATAGGGGCCGATCCCGGCGCTCAACGCCACCTCGCCGCCGGTGCCAAAATCGGCGCAGGGTACACCGCTGGCAGCGTCGAGCGCGATCAGCCGCGCATCGAGCGTGGCGAGGAGGATGCGCTGCGCACAGGCACCGGCCTCCTCGCCCGCATCATAATAGGCGACGCCCCGGCACAGCGCGGTCGGAATGCCGGTGAGGTCGACCTCGGGGTCGTGCCGCCACAACAGGCGACCGTCCTCGGCATCGAGCGCGATGACGACGTCATTGGCGGTGCAGATGTAGAGCCGTCCGTCGACCTCGAGCGGAATGGCTTCGTCGCGATATTCCACATCTTGCGGCAGCCCGACGGACCGCACCTCGCTATGCGACCAGACCGGGCGCAGCTGCGTGACATTGGCTGTGTCGATCTGGGCGAGGCCGGAATAGCGCGCGCCGCCTGCATCCTGTCCGATATGCGCCCAGCCAGTGCCGCCGCGCACGCTGACATCGCGCGCAGCCAGTGTCGCATCGCCGGTACGGATAGTGGGCTGGAGCGCGACCAGCGCACCGACCACGCCGGCGACGCCCAGAGCCACGATTGCGAAACTCGCCGCCGGAATACGGAACGCGCCCCGGCCAAGCGGACGCAGGATCCATGGCAACGACAGCATGACCATGACCAATGTGATGAAATTGACCCGCGGCAGCAGTGCCCAGCCGTCGAGCCCGACCTCGGCCAGCGCCCAGATCCACGTAGCGACGAAAACCAGTGCGATCAGCCCAAGCGCGGACCGGCGGCGGCGCAGCAACTGCACGACAGCCGCCAGCAGCGCGATTCCGCTGCCAAGATAGAACCAGCTGCCGCCTTTGGCGACGAGGACTCCGCCCAGCCCCGTTAACACCATGGCGGCACAGCCAAGGCCGATGGCGAACATCCAGAAGAATGCAGCCGCGATCGCAGATTTCATCACCGCATTCCTATGTCTGTGCTGCTGACGGAAAACTCATACCCCGGAATTGCCCTGCGAAGGCCTTTCTCATCCGCATTACCCTTTACGGGAGCCGGTTTAGGCCGGTTAGGTAATTACGCTGCATTGCAAAAGTGTATAGTTCCCGATGAGCGAGCGCAAATCAGACACCGGCGAGGAAGGGCAGACAAAAGTGGGAAACATCTTGGGTATCTCATACGCTGCCGTGACGAAGCTGGCCGTCGCCCTGACCGGAGCGTTCCTGCTATGGACAGGGGCGCAGTCCTATCCGTCGCAGGCCGATCAGGCTGCAATCGCACCGCAGCAGGCGGTCGCGACCAGCGATTTCCTCGATACGATCGGCGTTGTCACTTCGCTGCCCGATCGCGGACAGAACCTGGAAAAGACGGTCGAGATGTTGCGCCATGGCGGGTTTCGCTGGGTTCGCGCGGGTCCGGAAGGAATGCGCCCTAACGGGCGGACGACGATCGAGACCTATCTCACCCTGCATCGCGAGGCCGGGGTGAATTTCAGTTGGGGCCTGCTGAGCGGCGGGACCGATATCGACTACCTGCTCGCAACAGGTCGTGTTCTGGCCGATGCCGGGGCGCTGATCGCCTTCGAAGGGAATAACGAGCCCAATAATTGGGGCATCCGCTATCAGGGCGAACGCGGCGGGCGTGGTGCCGAGACATGGCTGCCGGTCGCGAAGCTGCAGCGCGATCTTTACGCGGCGGTGAAGGCCGATCCGCTGCTGGCGAAATATCCGGTGTGGACGATCTCCGAACCCGGTTCGCAATCCGACAATGCCGGGCTGCAGTTCCTGACGATTCCGCCGGATGCCGATACGCTGATGCCCGCGGGCACGCGCTATGGCGATTATGCCAATGTGCACAATTACATCTATCATCCCAACGCTCCTTTCCTGGCGGACAACAAGGTGTGGGATGCGGCGGACCCGACGCGCGAATCGCGCGTCAACGGCCTGTTCCACAATTACGGGCGGACCTGGTTCAAGAAGTTTCCCGGCTATTCGGATGAGGAGCTGGCGAAT
>DDNW01000108.1:15738-16425 GCA_002341345.1 Erythrobacter sp. UBA2510 | reverse complement strand
GTGACCACCGAAACGGGCATGGGGATTCGCGGCCATGTGACCGAGCAGGTGCATGGTCTGCACCTGCTCAATCTCTACCTCGCGCAGTTCAAGCGCGGCTATGCCTATACGGCCGTCTATATTCTGCGCGACCGCACCGATGAGGGGGGCAATCAGGCCTATGGCTTTTTCAAACCGAGCTACAAGCCACGGCTGGCGGCCACCTATCTGCATAATCTGACCACGATTCTGGCCGATGACGGTCGGATCGAGGCACCCGGCCAACTGGCCTATGCGATCCCCGATATGCCTGAGACGGTGCACGACCTGCTGTTTCAGCGCAGCGACGGCGTGTTCCAGCTGGTCGTGTGGGGCGAGCGACTGCAAGGCGAGGATGAGGTTGAGGTGCTGCTGGGCGAAGAACCGGCGTTGATCACGCTCTATGACCCGACCGTAGGCAAGGACCCGGTGGCCAGCATGAAGGGCACGACGCGCTTCGACCTGACGCTGAGCGATCACCCGATCGTCGTCGAGATCGTGCCCTGACACGATGCTGCAGGCGATCAACGGCACCTTTATCGCGCTGAGCGGGCCGTTCGGCTGGGTGGCTGGATCGCTGGCGCTGGTTGCGACCGTGCTGCTGGTTTTTACCATGCCACGTATTCCTGCCTTGCGCAGCTGGAAGTGGCGCGGTCTGATATTGGTGGG
>DDNW01000108.1:11062-15645 GCA_002341345.1 Erythrobacter sp. UBA2510 | reverse complement strand
CGGTCTGATATTGGTGGGTGGTCTGGCTGGGGCGGCCTTGCTCGCGTTTCCCTATGCGCTCAACGCTTCGCGCGTACGCTCACCGCTCGGGCCCGAGACGGTGCAGCGCGCCAGCCTTATCCTTCCCGTTCCGGGCGAGGAAGGGCGCAGCATCGGTATGGATTTATGGTTTCCAGCAAGTGGCCCTGCGGTTGCCGGTGAAGAGCTGACCGGCTGTGGGGGCCTGCTCGGCCTGCCGCTGGCGGATAAAGAGCCACGCTCGCTGCTGCTTTACATGGCGCATTTCAAGGGCACGCGGAACGACAATGCCTCGCGCATGGAGGTGCTCGCTTCGCACGGCTATATCATCGCGGCGCTGGACGATATCGGTGCCGACCATGACGGTCTGGCGGCCAGCGCGGCGGAGGCGGCGTCTTGGGTTCACGAATGGCCCACACAAATGCTGCCAGAGTTTGAGGAGGTGGTCGGGTACAGAATGATCCGCGCCGGAATGGCCGCGAGGAAGGGGCTGCACGCGCTCGACAGTCTTGCCGCCTGTGCCGCGAGCGATCCGGCCTCGCCATGGAGCAAGGCGGTCGATTACGAGCAGGTCGGCTTCATGGGTTTCTCTTTTGGCGGGGCCGCTGCGTCGGAGGCCGCGGCGCTCGACCCGCGCATCGCCGCCGTCGCCAATATCGACGGGTCGCTTTACGGGCGGTCATTCTTCGAGGGGTTCGACGCACCCAATCTCTACCTGCTGAATGACGAGCCGCTGAAGGGACCTGATGACTTCGGCTCGCGCGATAGCTTCGCGAAGCTCAAGGCCCGGTTCAAGGCGCGCGATCTGCAGCAGATTGCCGAGCTCGCTGCACGACCGGGGAGTGGCGGCTACCGCATCAACGGCACCGAACATGCCAGCTTTACCGAGGCGCTGTTCGATGCTCATGCCTCACGCCGGTGGCTGTTCAACGATCCGATCGCCAGTTTCGACACGACCAATGCCTATCTGCTCGACTTTTTCGACATGCATCTGCGCGGGACGACGCCGCAGCTGATCGGCCAGCCGACCACGGATAATCCCAAGGTCGATTCCTTTGCCGAGCTGGGGCTGGTGCCGGGTGGCGATTTTGGCTGGCCCGATGCCGGGAAAGGACCTGCCGCTCAGGACTGAGGAGCGGCTTCTCCGCCCGTACTCGCCGCTGCGGGCCGTGATGGCACGGTCACGCCATGCTCTTTCAGGAAGCGGGCGACGTCCTGCTGGATGGGAATATCGGGCGCGTCGAACGCATCGCCCATGGCGGTCACCGTCCCGCTATGGTCGAGGCCGGGATAGGAAATCACTTCGGCAATGCCGCCTTGCGCGGTGATCTTCGCGGCCATCATTTCCGGGTCGGAAGATTTGGCGATCCAGTCGGCAGGACTGACCGGGAACAATACCGGTGGCGAATTGCCGGTGACGTTGTTGATCATCTCGACATAGCCATTCGCAAAGATGGCGTTTTCATTGTCGCCGGTGAGCGGGAGCATGTTGTACACGCCCGATAGGCCGATCACTGCCTTGATATCGCGCACCGGGTCCATGCCCTCGGCAGCAAGCCATTGCGGCTCGACCGCCAGACTCAACACGTTGAAGGCGCCAGAGGAATGTCCCATCAGTACCAGCTGGTCAGGGTCGCCGCCATAGTCTGCGATATTGTCCTTTACCCAGCGCACGGCGCTGGCGCTGTCGCGGACGAATTCGGGCCATTTGACTTCTGGGTATAGCCGATAATTCGGCACCACCGCGACATAACCCTGTCGGGCCAGCCCCGCGCCCATCCAGCGGAACTGCTGGCGCGAGCCGCCGACCCATGCGCCGCCATGGAAGAAGACGATGACCGGGCGCGTCTCACGCTCGGCCAGCTGTGGCGCGTAGATATCGAGCTGCTGCCGGGGGTTCGTTTCGGCATCAGGTATATAGGCGATATTTTCGCTGACGGTCAGATCGTCGAGCGGGCCCAGCGGGGCATTGCGATCCGGTTGTGGCGCGCCGTAAATGGTCCGGAAAACGAACAGGCCAACGAGAACCGTAGCTAGCGCCACGGCGAGAATGGCGGCCCCGGCGATCATCAGCAGTTTCGTGCGGCCCAGCCGCTGCAGCATCGCCATTCCTTTTCAGGCGTTACAATTGCTCGATCCGCTCGGGCGTCAGGCGACCGCGCAGGGCATCGAACAGGCCGACCCAATTGCCCTTGACGCGGCCGAAGCGGTCGACCCATGGTTCAGGCGAGAACGAGCGGATGTGGTTGGCGAACACGTTCTTGGCGATCAGCTTCAGCGCATAGTCGCGGCGCATCGTGCCCTTCCTGGCGAGATAGAGCGGGTTGATGACCTGCGCATAGCCGAGCCGCAGACCGGGTGTGCGGCCATGTTTCGAGCCCTGATGGACCCCGGCAAAAGCCAGCGTTTTCACGATCTTGCCACGCCCCATCAGTGCGGCGGCAAAGTCGATATCCTCCTGCCATCCATAGAGGCGCAGCCGCTCGTCGAAGCGGATGTCGCCAATGGCAGAGGTACGATAGGCCATGTTGCAGCCGTACAAGCCGAAGCGTTCATCGACGATGCCGGTGGGGTAATCGCCCCGGGCATCGCGCTCGGCGACGATCCGGCAGGCATCCTCGCGGCTGATACCGGTGGTATTGATCCCGTCGGCCAGCACGTCGCCGGTAGCGCCCACCACATCGGGATGCGCGGCGAAAAAGCGCGCGGTATTTTCCACCGCATGCAGCGAGGGCACAAAATCGTCGTCGTAAAACAGGATGATGTCGTAGTTCTCGCCGACATAGTCGATCGCCGCATTGCGCTGGCGTGTCAGGCCCTTGGGCCCGAAGATCGCCTTGACCCGATCGGTCTCTATGAAATCCTCCGGCAGGTCCTGCGGCGAGACGGTGGAGAACAGCAGCAGGGCCGGCGCGACGGTCTGGGCCTCCATCCGTTCGATCATGCCGTTGAGCAGGTCGGGACGGCCAAGGCTGGCAATGACGACCGCCACCGACAGCGGCGTGTCCGCCGATGGGGTGGCGTAAGGATCGAACGCCTCCGGCATTTCACCCTGACTCATGTCATTACTCGCCATCACGTTCATGCCGCCTGCGCCTGTTGCTGATGAGGCCGTATGCCTTCAATATTGTCAAGAACTTCAAGCACCTGCAGCGCCGCATTACGCCAGGTGAAACCTTGCGCCTGAAGCTTTCCAGCGGTGCCCAGCGCCGCGACGCGGGCGGGATCGGCAGCCAGGCTGGCCAGCGTGTCGGCCCATTCTTTGGCGCTGTGCGGATCGGCATAGAGCGCAGCATCGCCGCACACTTCGGGCAACGCACCGCAGGGCGCACACACGGCCGGGGTGCCCAGCAGCATCGCTTCGAGCGGCGGCAGGCCGAAGCCCTCGGTGGTCGAAGGAAAGGCGAGCGCCAGCGCCTCCTCCATCAGTGCGCGCAACTCCCCATCGGAAATGCGCCCGGTGAAGATCACATTGTCGGGCACCGTGTGGCCCGCATCGAGGAAAGCCTGCTTGCCGGTCGAGCCGAACAGGACGAGCTTCATCGCTGCCATTTCGGGGCGCGCGAAGGCCTGTAGCAGCACGCCGATATTCTTGTGTTCCTGCGTGGTCGACAGAGCCAGCGCGAAGGGCGTTCCACCCAGCGGCAGTCGTGACAGGATCGCCCGGTCGGCGGGTTTGCGCGTTACGTGATCGACCCCGTTATGAATCGTGTGGATGCGTTCGGCAGGAGCAATTCCCGCCTTGGAAATCTGCTCGCGCGAATAGTCCGACACGGTCAGCAACGCGCGGTTGCGCCGGGTCAGCACACCCTGCACCAGATGATACCACAGGCGGAAGGGTAGCGAATAGGATTTGGGCGATAGGGTCACCTGTGCGTCGTGGATCATGGTTACCGCATTGGCGGAAAGCATCGGGCCGATATTGCACAGGCTGAGCAGCAACCGACCGTCCTGCTTCATCGGCAGGGTCATTTGTTCCCACGGGATCGAATCGAGCGGGCCGATCTCGCGCGTCGGCAGGCGGATGTCGCGCGCGGCCTCGCGCCCGTCGGCACTGTGCCAGACCTCGAAATGGCGGCCCTGCAAATGCGGATCGTCCGCAGCCTGCATGTCGGCGAGCGCATTGCAGATTTCGAACGCGACCCGGTGAACCCCGGTCATCGAGGCGCGCAGGAACTTGCCGTTGATGATGATGTCTTGTGCCATGAGCTAAGGCCGTACTTGAACAAGGCACTACCTGCGCGCAAGGGGCGCAAAGGTGGGATGGGCCTGCAATTGCGGCTGCGCCTCAAAACGGGGCAGCCTATGCACCAGCCATAAACATGCAGGCGATTCTGGCCGATAAGCATCTGACAGGTAAGGATTGGCGAAGCAGCGAGGCGAGATGACCACCCCGACCGCACAGCATTTTGGCGATAGCTACCGGCGCCTGGGTGAGGAGCCTGTGGTCGATATGCTGCTGCTCGAAGGCCATGTCCATGAAGACGACCGGATGGCGGCCCGCGACAATGCGCGCGCCGCATTGCATCGGTTCGTGGAGATGGGCCTGCCCACCGCCAACATCG
>DDNW01000108.1:1677-11008 GCA_002341345.1 Erythrobacter sp. UBA2510 | reverse complement strand
CCGCCAACATCGCAGGAGAAACCCGTTACGACCCGGTCGAGGTGTGCTGGTTCATCAAGCACGCGGGCCGCGCGATGGGAGACAAATACTGGCAGACGCATCAGGTGGAGACGCTGCGCCGCTTCGTGCGCGATCTCGCCGAAGAAGCACCGTCGCGCGCCATGCTGCGATACGACCGGATCTTCGATGCGAGCGCCATGCCGGCAGGCGAAAGTCGCCGCTTGCGCATGCCTTTGCCACTGGCCGCGCTCTATCCGGACTGCACGATCACGCCCGAAGTGCCAGAAGAGGCTGAGCGTCACCGCGTCAGCGACGGGCGGCTGGAGGTCAAGGTGACCAGCGCGGGCGCGCCGGAAATCCGTATCGGTGCGCGGATCGATCTCGATCTGGGGGAGATTACACCCGGGCCCATCGACGATCCGGACCTCTATCTGCGCGAGCAGGAAGGGCTGGTCGCGATCACACCCGAAATCGCGGCACTCTCGGCGCGGCTCGGCGGCACGGCGAGCGCCGAGAATGCTGTGCGCGCCTTCTGGGACTATCTGATCGCGAACTTCACTTTCTGCCCGATCCATTACGATCAGGTCGATGTCGCGGCGCCGCTCGACTGGGTGCTGAAGACCGGCGTTTACGACTGCCAGCTTGCCTCTTCCCTGCTGATCGGCCTTGCCCGCGCGCGCGGCATCCCGGCGCGGCTGGTGGGCGGGAACTTCCTTTACCGGCGCTCGCCGACCAACCATTACTGGGCCGAAATCTGGCTCGACAACGAGGGGTGGTTCCCGGTCGATTCCATCGGCTGGGACCTGTCGGCGGGCGGCGCGGACAGCGCATGGCGCGACCGTTTCTACGGGGCGATGGATGCGCGCCTGGTGAGCGAGTGCCTGCCGAAGAATTTCGTCGGGGCGATCGGCGTACCCCTGCCCGATCAATGGGTGATGCTGCGCGAGAGCACCAATGCCGGCGCGGCGGTCAGCCTGGCGGGGCTGGACGGTCGGCCCGTCTATCGCGACGAGATTGCCTTCGTCTGACGGCGGTTCACGCTCTGCCGACTGTCTTGCAATGGGCCGATGTCGTGAAATACCTATCCGTAATGGTGCATTGCGGTATCACCGGCCCATCGCTCATCATGACACCGCGTTAGTGGAGATCCGCTCGATGATTTTCGAAGTTCGCCTGCCCCTGATCATGCCGCAGATGTCGGTCGCGACTATCGAATGCCTCTATGTCGAACCGGGCGAGGCGGTGAAGATGGGCAGCAAGCTGGCCGATCTGCGCGTCGATCTGTCGAGCGCCTTCGCACAGGAATGTCCCCCGGTCTCCTATTACCGCATCGTCGCGCGTGAAAAGGCCTTCGTGCGCAGCATCTCGGCTACGCCGGGCGACCTGCTGGAGGTCGATGCGCCCTTCGTGCTGTTCAGCACCGAGCCAGAAGAACCGCTCGACCAGCCGGTCACGCGCCCGATGCGCACCACGATTGCGGGCATCATGCACCACGACGGCATGGTCTCGGACCAGAAGCTGTGACGCTGCTGCCGCTCACGCTCGGGCCGCTGGAGGCAAGTGGTTATTCGCTGCTGCGTTCGGGCGTGCGCTGGCTGGTGGCGGACGGGCAATATTGCGAGGCGCATCAGCCAATCGGCTATTTCAACGTCAGCCTTGAGGCGACGGGCAAGGTTACCGGACAGCCCGAATTCGCCGACGAGATGGAATTGCAGGTCGCCATTGCGCCGCGCATTGGCGGGCGGCTGAAGCTGGGCGACGGGCTGGCGCGCGGCGGTTACCTCTCGATCCGCACGATCGAGGAATGGCGCGCAGGCGACGTCATCGGCCAGCTCGAGATGGAGGAAACGCCTGAGGACGAACGCGCCGGGGAACTGCGCGCACTGATGCTGGCGGGACGGCGCATGACCGCGCTTGCCGACGTGCATACCGGGCTGATGCCGGGCTGGCACAGCCGCACGCGCGGCTGGTGGGCCGATGGCGCGGAGAAGCCGGTGACGCTGCTGTGTCAGGGCGTGTGCGATGCCGTGGGCGTGGTCAGCGGGTCACAGACCGCCTTTACCGAGATGTTCGCGATGGAGCAGCAGGCCACGCAGATGGTCTATGTCCCCGACCATCCGATTGCGCCTTGCGCGCCGATCCTGCTTGACCAGATCACGCGGACCCCGTCGCAGTTCCAGGCGATCCTGGAGGATGCGCATGCCTATTTCGGCGGGCTGTCGAACGCGCCGACTCCGAACGACTGGATGTTCATGGGCGCGACCTTGCAGGCGCTGGGCAGTGCGCCGCTGAAGGATAATTACCCGGTCTTCACGCCCAGCGGGATGCAGCATCTGGGCGCGCCGCAGGCGGTGCTGATGTCGCTTGCGGTCGAGCCGCTGGCGATCCTGCGCCACAAGAAGCTGGGCTATTACATGCATGTGATGCGCCACCATCAGGCGGCAGCGGGTCCGGCGGTCAAATCGTGGCTGTCGCAGGAATTCGAGGTGGTGAAGCGCCCGGTCGAGGCGATCGGCAAGGATTACGAGGCGTTGATCGACCGGCTGGCCAAGACTTCGGGCACCAAGGTCATCGCGCTCAACCGCATGTCGACCTCGGGCCACGAGGATATTTCCAGCTATATGGGCTTCGACGCGCCGCTCAGCGCGACGTTGTCGAATGTCGCGGCCAAGGAGATGAACCTCGTGCTCGACGACATTGCCGATACGCGCAGGCTGGACGTGATTGACATCGATGCGATCGGGGCAGAGCTGGGCGGGGCGGAGCACCTGCCCGACGGCATCCACCAGAGCGGCACCTTGCAGACCATCGCCCGGCAGGCGGTGCTCGAATGCCTTCAGGATGTGCGGGTGTGAGTATGCCCAGCCTGAGCGGGGTCTAGCCTGCTCAGGTGCCGCTCGGTACCTTTCAGGTAACTTCGAATTCGACGGTCAGATCGCCAGCCGTGCCATCGGGCGCGGCCTCGTCGGCGCTGTCGGCGAACATCGCCAGCACAACGCCGATTTCGGCCCAGTCGCCTTCTTCAGCCTTGATCTCGCGCAGCACGCCCGCCTGTCCGGCACGCACTTCGACCACCGCCTTGTGCGTTTCCAGCTCGACGATCAGGTCGCCGCTTTCAAAAGCCTCGCCCGGCTCACCATGCCATTCGAGGATGCGGATTTCTTCGACACCGGGAACGGCGGCGGGGACGGTCAGCTGATAGAACATTTGGCCTCCGGGGTGGTTTCGTATCTCGGGATTATCTGCGCTCAGCCTCTGACCAAGACGCGTATCGATTCAATTACCTGCTCGGCATCGGGAATGCATTCTGCCTCAAGTACGGGGTTCGAGGAAACCGGTGCGGGCAGCGCGCCGAGCCTTTTCCACGGGCGATATCCGACAGCCTCGAAAATGCGGGTCGCGACCTCGACGCCGACGCCGCAGGTCACCTGGCCCTCTTCCAGCGTCAGCAGTTTGCCGGTCTTCTCGACCGAGGCGACCAGCGTGTCGATATCGAGCGGGGCGAGCGAGCGCAGGTCGATCACCTCGACAGATATGCCTTCCTCGGCCAGCGCCTCGGCAGCCTGCAGCGCAACGCGCACCATGTAGGAATGGCAGGTCAGGGTGACGTCGGTGCCTTCCTGCCGGATCGCCGCCTTGCCGAAAGGCACGACATGCTCCTCCCGGTCGAGATTGCCGGGGGTCGGGAACAGTTTCTTGTGGTCCATATAGACCACCGGGCCATCATGGCGCAGCGCGGATTTCATGAGGCCGTAGGCATCGGCCGGGGTCGAGGGCGCCACGACCGCGAGGCCGGGGACGCTTATCAGCCAGGCCTCGATACATTGCGAATGGGCGACGCCCTGTCCTTGCGCACCCGCGGTGGTCTTGACCACCATCGGTGCGGTCAGTTTGCCCGCCGATTTGTAGCGCAGCTTGGCCGCGTAATTGATGAGGGCGTCGAAACCCAGCATCAGGAAGTCCATGTAGGTGATGACGGTCAGCGGGCGGAAACCGGCGGCGGCAACGCCGGCGGCGATACCGACCGAGGCAGGCTCTGCCACGGGCGTGTCGCGGACTCGGTCGGGGCCGAACTCGCCATAGACGCCATCGAACTCGCGATAGGAACCGCCGAAACTGCCAACGTCTTGCCCCATCAGGAGGACCTTGGGATCGCGGGCCATTTCCTCGCGTACGGCGCGCGCAACGGCCTCGCGGAAGAACAGCCGCAGCGGCTTGGTCTCTTGCTGGGCGGGCTCAGACGACATGCTCGAGCACCTCGGACGGATCGGGATAGGGCGAGGCATCGGCGAATTGCATCGCGGTTTCGGCGCGCTGCGTCGCCTCGTCGCGCAGCGCCTCGGTCTGTGCTTGGCCGAGCAGGCCAGCGTCCTGCAAGCGCCTGATCTCGCGCTCGATCGGGCACTTCAGGCGCAGCGCGGCCAGTTCGTCGCGCTTGCGGGTCTCGCGCGCCGTGGTCGAATGGGAGCGCAGCCGGATCGAGGAGAATTCGATGAAGGCCGGACCATTGCCCGCGCGCACGTAATCGGCTGCCGTCCGTGCCGTTTCGCTGACGGCGGGCAGGTCGAGCCCATCGACGCTTTTGGTCCACATGCCGAAGACGCCGCCGATGTCGGAAATGTTTTCCGCCGCATTGGAGGCCTCGCGCGCGGTCGAGACCGAGAGCTGGTTGTTGTTGCACACGAACAGCAGCGGCAGTTTCCACAGGGCGGCGATGTTGAGCGTCTCGTACAAGGCGCCTGCGGCGCTCGCCCCGTCGCCGAACAGGATCGCGACAATGCCGGGATGGTTTTCCAGCTTGCGCCCCAGCGCCACGCCCGCGGCGATGGTGATATTGCCCGCGACCACCGCATGTGCGCCGAAGAAGCCCGCGTCGATATCGGAGAAATGGCCACGCCCGGCACGCCCGCGATTGACGCCGCCGGTCCTGGCGAGCAACTCGGCCATCAGCCTTTCCGGCTTGACCCCGCGCGCCAGGGCCGGGCCGATCGAGCGTCCGCCAGTCAGCAGCTGGTCGTGTTCGTTCAATGCCGAGGCAAGCCCGACCGATACCGCCTCCTCGCCGGACGAGAGCAGCTGGAAGCCGTGGTCCTTCCTCGCCGCGAGGCAGTCCTCGAAGGCGCGGATGAGGAGCATCGCGCGCAAGTTGTCGATTGCTTCGTTCATCAGGCCGGGCGTTTCTTTACCGCGACCTGCTTCAATGCGGAGAACAGCAGGCCAAGGCTTTCGCGCGGGCCGCGCCGCCGCATCGCGCCGATCAGGCGGCCCAGTGCCTCGTTCGGGCTGATCCGGCCCTTGAGGACCTGACTGACCAGCCACGAGGCATGGTTTTCCTGCACCGCGTCGGTGTTCATCATCACCTTCTGGCGCGAACGTCCCTTGCCCAGCGCGATGATGTCGGCGGGCGACAGGGCGCTGGTGGCATGGAAGTTGACCATGTTCGCTTCGATCTGCGCGCGGGCGCGTTCCTGCATGTCGTAGGCGACGAAGGCATCGCAGCCATTGGTAACGATGTTCAGAGCCAGTTCCTGCCCCGCCAGCTGAGCGGCCTTCTCGCCGGTCAGGCGATAATCGGTGCCCAGCACCGTGCCGCCGACATCGGCGAAGACGCGGTCGAGATCGACCACGAATGCACCGTATTCGCGCGACAGCTCGGTGGCGAGCAGGTTGAGCTTGCGGATTCGCCGCAGCAGCTTCTGGCCCTGGGCGCTTTGCCGTTCAGGCACGGCGCGAAAGACTGTCAGCACGAAGACCGGATCGCCGGTTTCGGCAAGCTGTTCGAAGCCCTCGATCAGCCTGGGAGCGAGCGCTTCGTAATCCTCTTCCCCCAGCGCGAAGGGCAGGAGCGAGACGACGCGCAGCGTGCCCTCGGGCTCGGCGGTCAGTCCGGCCAAGTCAGCCGCTTCGCTGGTCCGGAGCGTGACAGTGCCGGTCGACGAGGCATCGCCGAGCGCTTGCAGCAGCAGTTCGTCCAGCCCCTTTGAGATGGCGGGCATCTCGGTGCGGGTGGCGAGAACCGAGACGGGGATTTGTGTCAAACCGCATCTCCCGCCACGGTTTCTGTTGCCGTGCGGCTGGCGAGATAGGCCGCGCGCACCTCATCACGGCCCTGCATCCCGGCGAAGGGCGCAGCGGCGCGCGAGAGTTCGGGCAGCGACATGATCCGCGCCTCTTGCGGGAGCGGGGAATCGTCCGAAATGCTTTGCCAGAACAGCGGCATCAGCGCGACGACCGGCTCGGGATGGGCGGCGTAGAAGACCTCTTCCCAGTCCAGATCGTCGAGCGGGTCGCGCCAGCCACTGCGGTGGGTCATGTGATAGCTGCGCGCGCGCGTCGCCTTCATCTTCATGCCCTGCTGGACAAGGCGCAGCGCCAGTTCGCGGTGTTCGTTGATGCTGATGTCCGGGTGGAAGCCGCCCGAACCGAGGAAAGCCTCGCGCGAGAGCGACTGGTTTGCGCCCGAAGCCGCGGTCCACAGCACGTCGCAATCCTCGTTTTCGCGTAGCGCCTGCATTTCCAGTTCGAACAGCTTGCGCGGGCCGAAACCGGGATAGATGCCGGGCTGGCCGCGCTTGTCGATGGAGGCGAAGTCGGTGCGGATCTGCTCGCGGGTGACGGTCGAGCGCGCTAATTCGCGCCCGGACATGCGCCCGACGCGTTCTTCCTCACCTTTACGCGGGATGCCCGCTTCGGGGTCGAGGAAGGGGCGGGTACAACGCAGGTGATGCGTCTCGCCGCGCACGACGAGGTTCGGCGCCTCGCGGTGCAGCGCGGCATGGCGCGCGACGAATTCAGGTTCGGCCAGCGTGTCGCCGTCGAGGAAGATCAGCACGTCGCCGCTGGCGGCTTTGGCCCCGGCATTGGCGGCGGCCGAGCGGCCCTGCGCAGTTTCATGTTGGACTGCGACCAGATCAAGTTCACTGGCCGCTTCCGCGATAACGCCGGCCGTATGATCGGAGGAGCCGTCGTTGACGACCACGACCTCGACCGGCTCGGTCTGGCAGGCGAGCGAGGTCAGCGTCAGGCGCAGGCGGTCCGCCTCATCCTTGCTGCGGATTACGACGCTCATTTTCATGCGCTGATCCTTACGCGATTTTCCGCTTTTGTATCAACGGGATCGGCGTCCAGAGTCCCGAGATCGGACAGGATGCGAACGACTTCGTTACTGGCCGCCTCATAGCCAGCCGGGGTCAGATGCATGGCATCGACCTTCATCCGGTCGGCCCCGCCGCGCGCCACGATGGCGTCAATATCGACGATCGAGATGCCGATCGCCTCTGACAGTTCGATCAGCGCGAGGTTGAAGCGCTTGACGCGGGTCGAATAGATATCTTCGAGGCCGAGGTAGCAGTGAACCATGTCGCCCGGAATGATCGGCGACATATTGTAGACCAGCACCGGCACGTCGCGTTCCGCCTGAACCCGCTCGACCACGGCAGCGAGGTTTTCCATCGAGGTTTCGACATCGACCAGGCCGACCTTCTCGAAATTCTCGCGCAGCCAGGCGCGCTCTTGCTCGGGCCAGCGTTCGCTTTCGGGCGGCGGGTAGAACAGGAAACCGTCCTCTTTGTGCCGCACCAGCGTGGAGGCTACGTCGGGCAGGATCGAGAGGATCACCGCATCGCAGGGCGTCGTGAACAGCTTGTCGCTGAACTGGCCGGCGAGCGGATAGGTGCCCAGCTCCAGCTCGTGCCCTTCGAAAGCAGCGGGAATCTGGCCATCTGCGGCGAGCAGCGCGTCGAAGCGGGTCAGCGTTTCGTGCCGCAGGCGGACCTTAACATCGGGGAAAGCGGGCTTCAGGCTCTCGTTGATCCCGTTCCACAGCAATTCGCCGCCGATCCGGCACGAATGCAGCGAATCATGAACGACGACATTGCCCTTCGCAAAAATGGTAATCCGTTTCACGACTTTAACTCTTGCCCCCGCTTAACTGCCACTTCGCTGCGCGGCGGTTCGGTCCTTTATGCTCACACCGCCGGAATTTACCGGCCCGTGCATGATCCGTAGGTGCGACATGGCCGTCGCTCTTGCCTGTACCCCTGTCGCCTGCGCGACGTTCAGACGTCGCACATTCCCCACGCCGGTGTCATGACAGGATAACGGCTTCTCGAGTTATTATGGTTTTGAACGCTAACACGGCCGCACTACGCCTACGGTATTAAAATCTTCGTTACGAAAGTTTCATGCGACCCGGCGGGCTCTTTTCCCATTTCCCCGAGGTTACCAAGACTAGGTACAAGTACAAAGGGTGCAAAGGGGCTAATGCAGGCCCCTCCCGATGGGCGCGCCCGTTCCGAATGGGCGCCTCCTGTCAGGATGAGCGGATCAGCTTCATCGGGTTGAAATTGCGCATCCCGATCCACGCGTCACGCATATAGGCGCGGTCGGCGCGCATCACGATCACCAGTGCGCCGATAATCATCAGCACCTCGATCGCGATCAGCGCCAGACCTGCGCCTGCCGCCTCGAAACGCATCGCCAGCCCGGTCAGCACCGCGACATAGAGCAATGCGCAGGTCAGCGAGAGGACGGCCAGCTTCTTGTCGAGCTTGAGCGGCACGAGGAACTGGTTGTTCAGTGCACCGGTCAGCGCGATCAACATCGGCACCGGCGCGAGCAGGCGCAGGATATGGACCGAATCTTCAAAGCCCGGGCCCAGCACGATCTGAATGATCCACGGGGCGAAGGCGAACAGGCCCACCGTCATGGGAAAGGTGACCGCCAGCTGGATCAGCAGGAACTGCCCGCTGATGCGCGCAGCGGCCCGGTTTGATTCGTTCATCGAGGCGAAGATGCGCGGCATGACCACCAGACTGGCGGGGCCGATCAGCATGGCGCAGATGCGCGCGATCTTGTCGGCGCCTGAATAGATACCGACCTCCGCCGTACTCGCCACCAGCCCGAGTACGATCGGCGGCGCCGCGACATAGAGCGTGCTGTTCGACCGGGCGAGGAACAGGCTGAAATGGGCCCTGACGCTGGCGACGATGTCGCTCACCTTCTCGCGCACAGGGCGGAAGCGGTAAGAGAGCGTAATGACGAAAAATCCCGCCAGACCGCTCGACAGGCCGAACAGACCGTGCAGCATTGCGGCCAGGTGCGCATCGTCCTCGTTGCGGATCATGAAGAAGGTCAGCAAGGTTACCGAGATGCGCGCGGCCAGCGAAATCGACACGAAACGGTCGAGCTTCTCCACCCCTT
Source organism: Erythrobacter sp. UBA2510 (assembly GCA_002341345.1). Taxonomy (GTDB): domain Bacteria; phylum Pseudomonadota; class Alphaproteobacteria; order Sphingomonadales; family Sphingomonadaceae; genus Alteraurantiacibacter. The sequence continues at coordinate 1,807 of DDNW01000108.1, read as the reverse complement.
GTGCGAACCAGTCGCTGGCGAAGCTGGCCCCGATGATGGTCATCAACCCGGAAACGAAGACGACCTGCCTTATGCCCGGCGCTGAATTGAGCGACAGGACCGCCAGCATCGCCGTTGCCGGAATGATCAG
>DDNW01000108.1:0-1639 GCA_002341345.1 Erythrobacter sp. UBA2510 | reverse complement strand
CTATGTCTTTTGCAGCGCCTCGGGATCGTCCTTCTTGCTCGCGACCTCGCGCATGCCGCCGATCGGGAACCCCCATTCGACGAGGATCCAGAGATAGGCGTTGACGCCGACGCAATAGGCGTAAACGCCAAACCCCGAGGTGTTCAGCGTGCGCGCCAGATAGGGCAGCAGCAGGAACGACAGGATGTAGTTGGAAATCTGCCAACCATACATCAGCGCCAGATTCTTGAAATGGACGAGCTTCACGCGGCTCCCTCTGGCACGAGGGCACGGGGCTGAGGTGTGGGCGTCATGAGGCGTCTAATCCAAAATGTCGGTCAAAGCTGTCTGAAAAACCCGGCTATTTCCGGGAGTAGGCTGGTCGACGCCCTGACTTCTATGGCTGAAAATCGGCACCCGCAATGCCGCTATGTCCAGATGCACCTTTGTGGCACGAAACTCTCCTGATTTGTCATGAAAGCGGCACAGCGAGGGCGCGGGATGGTGCCGCTCTGTTGCCAAAAGGACGCATCAATCAGGCTGGGGCGGGGCGTAAGTCCTCCCGCATGGTTCACAGCGCGGCGTGGATTTGATAGGCGCAGATATCCCACCAAGGCAGAACAGGACCGCAGTGCCGCCCCGGCAAGGCGTACAGGATCATCAACCTTCGCGATAATACCCTTCCCATTGGCGCCGTGATGCGTCTCATTGCAGCTGCATTCTTGGCGCTGGTCATGTCGAGCGTGGCGCAGGCGGCAGCGTTCACCGCCAGCGAGCCGCTTTCCAGCGATACCGGGCAGGTGCTGGTCGAGTGGGAGGCCGATGCGCCGGTAAGGCTGGAAATCGCCAATGCGGACGAGCCGGAAACCGTGCGCCCGCTATACGAGGGCGAGAATACCAGCTTCTTCCTCTCCGGGCTGGCCGATGGCGATTATGTCCTGACTCTGGCTGACGATGCGGGCGGCGAGGGCGATGAGATCGCCCTCAACGTGACCCAGCAATCGCTGGCGCAGGCCCTGTGGCTGACGCTGATCGGGGCGATCATCACGCTGGGCATTGTCGCCACAATCTTGCGGGGGGCTCGGCCATGACCGGTGCTGACGCCCTGCTCGACCCCAATACGGGCTGGCTGCTGCTGGGCGCGTTCAGTGTCCTGTGGGTGGCGCTCGGGTTCTACTGGGGCCGGCGCAACAAGAGCTTTGAAGACCACGCGCTGGCGGGCCGCAATGTGGGCCTTGCGCTGGGTTCGGCGACGGCGGTGGCGACCTGGGTGACGTCGAACACGACCATGCTCGCCCCGCAATTCGCGTTGCAGCTCGGCATCTGGGGGATGCTCGCCTATTCGACCGCGGCAGTGGGCCTGCTGCTGTTCGCCCCGCTCGCCAGCCGGATCCGCAAGCTGATGCCGCATGGCTATACCAGCGGCGACTTTTTCCGTTTGCGCTATGGCCGGGTGGCCTGGGGCGTGTTCCTGGTCTTCACGCTGTTTTATTCGCTAACCTGGCTGGTCAGCATGGCGATGGCGGGCGGCATATTGCTCAACGCCTTGTCGGGCATCCCCTATGTGTGGGGGATGAGCGTGATCCTGGCGGTCTGTGTGCTCTACACGATGCGCGGCGGGCTGGCGGCGGTGATCGGGACCGACTTCATCCAGAGCCTC
>DDNW01000102.1:6902-13530 GCA_002341345.1 Erythrobacter sp. UBA2510 | reverse complement strand
CACGGCTCATGCAATTAATGGGTTCTGACCCTAGGGCCTAGGGCTGCTCGCCTGTTTCGGCAGCCCCCTCGACCCGCGCCCCCTCCACGCGCAAGGCCGGAACTTCGAGCGCGGCCTCTGCCGGATCGATATCGGGCGCGGGCACGGCGGCAATGCTCTCACGCCGCTGGACGACGCGCGCTGCGCGCTCGACAGCTCGCAGCAACCGGGGATGAACCCCGCAGCGGCACAGATTAGGGATCGCCTCGCGGATCTGCGCGTCGGTCGGGTCGGGATTGCGCTGCAACAGCGCGGCGGCGGCCATGACGATGCCCGGCGTGCAGAAACCGCACTGGATCGCCTGTTCGGCCACCAGCGCCTGCTGGACCGGGTGCCCGCGCGTGGGCGAGAGCCCCTCTATCGTCACGATCTCGCGCCCCTCGGCCTCGTCCAGCGTGACAAGGCAGGACCGCAGTGCCTCGCCGTCGATCAGCACCACGCACGCGCCGCAATCGCCAACCCCGCAGCCATACTTGGTACCGGTCAGGTTCATCGCATCGCGAAGACCCCACAAGAGCGGGGTCTCGCCATCCATGTCGATGCGTACCGGCTGTCCGTTGACGGTCATCTGCGTCATGGCAGTGGCCCTAGCACGGCTAATTGGGGCTTGTCGCTAGGAGGAGAGGCCGGGCGCGAGACACCCGGCGCAACTTATCCTCAGTTGAGCGGCTTGCTCGATCCGAAGAACAGCGCCTGACTGATCGCCGCTCGCACCGTGTCCTCCTGGAACGGCTTGGTGATCAGATAGGTCGGTTCCGGCCGATCACCGGTCAGCAGCCGTTCGGGATAGGCGGTGATGAAGATCACCGGCACCATGTCGATCGCGAGGATATCGTCCACCGCATCGAGACCCGAAGATCCGTCGGCGAGCTGGATATCGGCCAGCACAAGGCCCGGCGTTTTCTCGGCGACCACTTCCTGCGCCTGCGTGCGTGTGGCAGCAGTGCCGCAGATTTCGTGGCCGAGCGAGCGAACCAGGTCTTCCAGCTGCATCGAGATCAGCGGTTCGTCCTCGATAATAAGGACACTGGTCGTATTCTCGCGCTCGATATCGGAGATCGCCTCGCGCACGAGGTTTTCCACCTCTTCAGCGCTCGCGCCCATGATCTCGCCCGCTTCGGCAGGCGAAAAGTCTTCGACCGTGGTCAGCAGCAAGGCCTGCCGGTTGAGTGGAGTGATCCGCGTCAGTTGCTGCTGTGCTGCATTCTCGTGGATGCTGCCGCCGTCATGTTCGCCGGCAACTTCAAGATAGGCACTCGACCAGACCTTGTTGAACGCGGAATAGAGCGGAACGCGCCCGCCCTTGAGGCTGTCGGCCAGTGCCTGGTCGGCCAGTGCGGCCTCCAGCGTTGCCTGGACGAACGCGTCGCCGGTTGTCTGCGAGCCAGTCAGGGCCCGCGCGTAGCGACGAAGAAATGGTAGATGTGCAGCAACTTCAGCCCCAATGGACATGCGATTCCCTTCCCGGTTTAACCGATGCCCGTAAACGCATGCGCACCGGGCCGGTTCCCGGCAAGCAAAAATGCTTCGGCCAATGGCATCAACAAGGGCCATTCTTGCGCTAACGCAAAAAAAGTTAACCTGGCGGGAACTGGCGACTTTCCCGGACATTATTGCTCATGTCACCCGCCGAGACCCCCCTCCCGTCCAAGCGGCCGGTGATACGATCCCGAAAGGCCTTCGCTCTACCCAGAGCGGAGGCCTTTTTTTCGATTTGGAGCAGATGCGGGCGCACATCGGGCGCACCCGAACACAGCTTGCCGAGAGTGTCGGTTGGGGAGTGTCGGTTGGGGAGTGTCGGCGGGTACTAGCCGATGGCGCGGCGCAGGCGGGCGATCAGGCCCGTGCGCTTGCCGCCTGCCAGTTCGGCGACCAGTTGCGCGGGATCGTAGGGCTTTTCGAAAACCGGGCCCATCTCGGCCACCTCAGGTGGGATCGACTGGGGCGAGCCGGTGGAGAAGGCAATGCGCGGGCGTTCCGGGCCTAGCAGCGAAACCAGCTCGGCCAGTGCCCAGCCGTCGTCGCGGTCGGCAAGATGCACGTCGAGCACCAGCGCGTCGAAGCGCCCCTTGTCGAGCGCGGCCATTGTCGCCGCCATGCTCGAGCAGATTTGCACGTGGCTGGCCCCGCCTTCGCGCAGGGCGTCTTCCAGCGACATGGCCAACACGGCATCGTCTTCGGCCAGCAGCACGCGGCCAAGATCCGGTACCGGCTTGGCCTTGGTCTTGGCCGCCTTTTTCACAGCTGACTTGGTGATTTTCGCGCCCATAAACCTATCCGGGAGCGATAACGATCCTGCCCCTGCGCAGATAACGACGAAGCGCCCGCGCGGTTCCTGCGTCAACTGGCTATTTTTACCTGCAGATCCTTGGCATAAATCCGGTATTCCCGGTTCACCTTGGCGTTGATGGCATCGGCAATCGCCACCATCCCCTGATTGTCCTCCAGGATCCAGCCGATTTCGGATCGCGTCACGCCATGCTCGGATACCGCATAGCGGCGGATATACTCGATCATCATGAAGGCAAGCTGGCTGGCGAGCCGCGTGTTCTGGTACTTCTTCACCACCCCCATCAGCGGCACGCGGAAGGTGCGCACCTGCGGTTTGCGGAGCCACCACAACAGCTTGGCCCAGTTGAACGGGAACAGCTTGCCGTTCAGTTCGATCAGCTTTTCATTGAGGTCCGGCACGGCCAGCATGAAGGCCGCCGGTTCGCCCTCGACCTCGGCGACCATGACGCCGCCCTCGAAGATCAGCGGCTTCAGCTTCTTGCCGGCATAGGCCTTCTCGGCCTCGGTAAAGGGCACGAAGCCCCAGTTCTTCGACCATGCCTCGTTGAGGATCGAGATGATGATCTGCGCCTCTTCATCGAAACGCGACTTGTCGACGCGGCGCACGGTGATGCGCTTGTTGCGCTCGCCCGAGGCGACGATGCGGTTGACGATTTCGGGGAAACCGTGGTCGACCTGCAGGGCGAAGGTCAGCAGGCGCTTGGCGGTTTCGTAACCGTCCGCGCTTTCGATCCACCCCTGATATTCGGGTTTGTCGTGGCCCATCATCACCGTTGCCGGATGGTCGTGGCCGAGCACCAGCAGACCCGGTTCCTCCCACACGGACTGGCTGATAGGCGCGAGCACGCGGGTCATGCCCTGCCCGCGCAGCCAGTCCTCCGCTGCCGCAATCAGGGCATGGGCAGTTTCCTTATCCTCGGCCTCGAACAGGCCCCAGTTCCCGGTTCCCGGTCCCATGCCCTGCTCGGGCGGGATGGCGAGCGCCAGCTCGTCGATATGCGCCGAAATGCGTCCGACCACCTGGTCGCCCCGACGAGCGAGGAACAGCTGCATCCGCGCATGTTCGTGAAACGGGTTCTTGCCCGGGGTCAGCAGTTCCTTCACCTCGGCGCGCAGGGGCGGCACCCAGTTCGGATCGTCGGCATTCAGACGATAGGCGCAGTCGATGAAAGCCTTGAGGTCAGCCTTGCCCGAGACGGGCGCGATTTTGATTTCCTGCAAAGAGCTATCCTTCAAGAAAAAGGGGCGCGCGTCCCCTCTTCAGACTAGGCCCGTTCAGACGAGGTTATCCCCGGCCATGGCCATAGCCATGAAAAGTGCCCGCGCGTCTCTAGCAGGCCGCTGCGACTTGTCGAGCGCGCCCATTGGCCTATATTCGGCCACCTTAAGGACAGAACGATAATGAACAGCGTCTCGCGCGATTTTGAGCCCGCAACGGGGGCAAGCGGACCGGCCGAGGCGCCGGACGCGCCGCTGCGCAAGTCGCAGATCCCCGATGACAAGGCGATGCTGCGCGCAGCGGTCGAGCTGACCCGCGACATCGCGGAGGCCAATCCGGGAATCTACTGGACCGACATGCTCGGATCAGCGCTGGTCGGGTATGTTGCGCTCGCGGCTGCGATCATGGCGCCGCAAACCTGGGTCGCGGTGCTGTGCGCTGTAATCTCGGTCATGGCGCTTTACCGCGCGCTGCTGTTCATTCACGAGATCACTCATATCCACCGCGATGCATTGCCGGGTTTCCGCACCGCGTGGAACCTTGTCGTCGGCATCCCGATGCTGACGCCGAGCCTGATGTACGAACAGGTCCACACGCTCCATCATGCGCGGACGAAATACGGGACGCCCGAGGACCCGGAATATCTACCGCTCGCCCTGATGAAGCCGTGGTCGCTGCCCGCCTTCGTGCTTGTCGCGCTTCTCGCTCCGGTCGCGCTGCTGCTGCGCTGGGGCGTGCTCGCGCCGCTTGGCCTCGTCATTCCGGCGGTCCGCAAATTCGCGTGGGAGCGCGGTTCGTCGCTCTCGATCAACCCCGATTTCCGCCGCCGCGCGCCCGATAGCGAGGCGCAGCGCCGCTGGTTCGCGTGGCAGGAAGTCGGCGCGAGCCTGTGGGCGATGTTCCTGCTGACGACGCCGTACTGGCTCGGCTGGAAACCGCTGGTGGTCGCACTCGCCGTGGCCTCGGCGGTCGCAACCTTCAACCAGTTGCGCACGCTGGTCGCGCATCTGTGGGAGAACGATGGCGAGGCGATGACCGTCACCGCGCAATATCTGGACTCGGTCAATGTTCCGCGCGTGATCGCCGGGTTCTGGGCGCCGGTGGGCCTGCGCTATCACGCGACGCACCACCTGCTTCCCTCGCTGCCCTATCACTCGTTGCACGAGGCGCATCGCCGCATCGCCGCGCATCTGGGCGTCGGCTCGACCTTCGACGGCGCGAATTATCCGGGCATGATGCCGCTGCTCGGCAAGATCGCGAAAAGCACGATGGGGCGGCTCCCATAGCGCTGAACGTCGTTCCTCTACCCTATTCCTCAGTGCGGATCAGCACCGTCTCGCCGACGAGCAGGAACAGCATGAACGGCCCCCAGGCCGCCAGCAGCGGCGGATAACCGCCGAAACTGCCCATCGCCAACGCGGCATTCTCGACCACAAAATAGGCAAAGCCCAGCGCCATGCCGAGCACTGCGCGGGCGAACAACTGGCCCGAGCGCGCAAGACCGAACCCCGCCACCGCGCCCAGCAGCGGCATCAGCACCGCCGCCAGCGGGCCGGACAGCTTGTTCCACCACTTGGCCTTGAGTTCCGCAGTGCGCCGCCCCGCCTCGTCCAATGCCTCGATCGAGCGGGCCAGTTCGAAGATCGGCTCCTCTTCGGCCACTACCCGGCGCAGCGCGATCTGGTCGAGCGTCACGCCCTCGGCCATCACCACGTCAGGGGCGAGGTCGCGCGTCTCGGTGGTCGAAACGTCGTAGCGACGCGCATCCTCCAGCCGCCAGCCGGGCCCGGCCCAGGTGGCGCGGCTGGCATCGACCATCGAGGTGATCATGCCCGCATCGTCGCGCCCGTACAGCGTGACGCCGGTCAGCACGGTCCGTTCGTCACGGCCCGCCAGTTGCCGAGCCATCAAGATGTCGCGCCCGTCGCTGAAATAGACGTTCGCGCGGGTCGTCGGGTCCTCCGGAATCGGACCGTAATCGACCGCCTTCCACGCAGCCAGCGTCGCCGTCGCGCGGGTCACCACCCGCTCGTTAAAGCCGAAAGAGAGCATCGCGAGCACGCCTGCCGTCAGCAGCAGCGGCGCGAGGATCTGATGCGCCGACAGCCCCGCGGCCTTCATCGCCACGACTTCGGAATTGGCGCTATATCCGGCCAGCGTAATGATCGTGGCCAGCAGCACCGAATAAGGCACAAAACGCTGGATCAGCTGCGGGATACGCAGGCTGGCATATTTGAGCAGCTCGGCATTGCCATTGCCCGGCGCCTCCAGGATGTCAGCGGTATTGCCCAACAGGTCGAGCATGAACAGCACCATCACCAGCATCCCCAGCACCGCGAAGATGCGCAGGATGAAGGTCTTTGCGATGTACATGGTCAGCGCGCGCGAGGGGAAGAAATCAAACAGCACTGTGCACGCCCCCCCCGTCCGCGCCATCGCCATTGCCGTCTACCCGGCTGTCGGGATGTTCGCCGGGACCCTCGGCCTCCTCGATCAGCGTGCGCGCCATACTGCCGCGGCGGAAGAGCTTCTTCAGGCTCCGCTTGACCTTCGCCACCCCCTTTTCAAGGAAGCCGATCGCCTGCCCGCCAGGCACATAGGCGACCTGATAATACATCCACATGATCGCCACCGCGAGCACCGCGAAGGGACCCCAGAGCGCGAGGTAAGGGTCGAGCCGTCCCAGTTCGGCCGTCTCCGAGCCCCACTGGTTGATCTTGTGATAGGCGACTACGATCACGATTGAGAGAAACACGCCCAGCGCCGAGGTCGAGCGCTTGGGCGGGATCGCCAGCGCCACGCCCAGCAGCGGCAGCAGCAGCATCATGACGACCTCGACCATGCGGTAGTTGAAGACCGCCTTGCTCGCCTGCTGTTTTTCCTGCGTGCTCTCCGCGCTCCAGCCGATCTCGAGCAATTCAGGCAGGATATATTCACGCTCGTCGCCGCCACGCGCGCGGAACCGTTCGAGCGCGGGCAGGTCGATCGGCATGTCGTGCTGGCTGAAGCTGAGGACGCGCGGCGTCTGATTGGGCACTTCGTGGATGATCGTGCCGTCGACCAGCCGCAGGATGATCG
>DDNW01000102.1:5406-6785 GCA_002341345.1 Erythrobacter sp. UBA2510 | reverse complement strand
CGCATTGGCGAGGAAGCGTCCCTCGCGCGCGGAGATCGACAGGACCTGTCCCTTGTCGTCGGCGATGCGCGCGAAGATGCCGACCAGCTCGCGCCCGTCGTCACGGCTCTCCTCGATGCGCAGCGCCATGCGGTCTTCGATCGTGTTGAACTCACCGACCTTGATCGAGGCCCCGAAAGCGCCCGACTGCAAGTTGAACTGCAATTCCTTGTAATTGAACCAGGCGGTGGGCTGGATGAAGCCGACGATGGCGATGTTCACCGCCATCAGCACGCCAGTGATCATGTAGGGGACGCGCAGCAGCCGGTTATACGACTGGCCGACCGCGCGCATCACGTCGAGTTCGCTCGACAGCGCCAGTTTGCGGAACGCCAGCAACACCCCCAACAGCAGCCCCAGCGGGATGGCAAGGCTGGCATATTCGGGGATCATGTTCATCAGCATCCGGAAGACGATGCTGACCGGCCCGCCCTCGGTCGAAACGAATTCGAACAGGCGGAGCATCTGCTCGAGCATCAACAGGCTGGCCGCGAGCACGAAGACCCCGATCATCGGCACGATGACGAGCTTGAAGATATAGCGGTCGGTGGCGGTAATGAGCTTCAAGGGGTGTGTATCTGGGTCAGCGTTTGTGCCGGTTGTCGGGCCTGATGGCACCGCGCAGGCGATGCCGGGAGTGGGAGTCAGGCGCGGCTATAGCGCGCGAGGCAGCGCAGGTCATGCTCTTTGCCGGGGAATGGAAATTCGCCGCGAGCAGGCTTGCCCGCCGACAACAGGCTCAGGCCTTCTCAAGCGTGCATTGCAGCGGATGCTGGTTCTCGCGCGCGAAATCCATCACCTGGTTCACCTTCGTTTCCGCCACTTCATAAGGAAAGATACCACACACGCCGACACCGCGCTGGTGGACGTGAAGCATCACCCGTGTCGCCTGTTCCAGGTCCATGCGGAAGAATCGCTTGAGCACGAGGACGACGAATTCCATCGGCGTGTAGTCGTCGTTGAGCATCAGCACCTTGTACTGGCTCGGTTTCTTGGTGCGGGTCCGCGTCTTGGTGGCGACACCAATGCTGCCCTCGCCATCGGCCGGACCATCACTGCTGCCGCCTTCGTCGCCGTCACCGGCGCGAGCAGCCTGAACCATGGCAAAGCCATGCCCTGTGGCGTCCGACAACTGCATCGGCAGACCCGCAGCTGCGGGCGGAAGGAGGGTGCTGTCCTGATTCATCATCCGCCAGATATCGTAAGCAACGCCCAATGGGCAAGGTCGTGTGTACCAGCCCGCCCTTTACCGGCAGCAGGTTAACGCAGGCTTGGCGCGGAAATCCGGGTCCGGAGTGAAGTATCAGCCTGCTGTTGAACGCAAACGGGCCGGACGGTTT
>DDNW01000102.1:823-5292 GCA_002341345.1 Erythrobacter sp. UBA2510 | reverse complement strand
TTACACCGTCCGGCCCGCTGTGTGCACCGGTTGGAGAGAGAGGAGGAGCCGGTGCTGCGCCGTAGCGCTGTGAGATCAGGCGACCTTCGAGAACGCCTCGACCGAGGTGTTCACACGGCCCGAGATCGGGGCAAAGGTGTCGTTCATGAGCTTCATGGCCGCTTCGCTGTTCTTCGAAGAGGTAGCGACCAGCGAATCAAAGTTACGACGCAGGATCTTGCCCTGCAGCTGGAACAGCTCGGTCGGGCTCTTGATCGCGGCCATTTCCTTCATGTCGGCAGTGACGGTCTCGTAGGCAGACTTCGCTTCGTCAGCGAAGGTCTTGCCCATGTCCTGCATTCCGCCCGAGAAGATCTTGCCACTTTCAACGAACGCTTCGGCGTTGCCCTTGGCCAGCTCGGTCATTTCGGCGACGAAGGCGGTACCCTTCTCGTAAGCAGCCTGGGCGCGGCCCTGCAGCTCGCTGACGGCGTCGCTCATCGACTTGGTCATCGCATCGGTGATATCGGTAGTCTTGGTAGCCATAATCATTTCCTTCAATTCAGTAATCGTGGGTGGTGTCGTTGCAAACTTCTGGGCAAAGCCGGGCGCCGCGGGCTTGGCCGGTGCCTTCTTCGCTGCCAAAGCAGGCTTGGGGGCAGGTTTTGCCGCAGGCCTTACCTTGGCGGCGGGCTTCTTCGCTACCGACGCGGTCGGCACAGCGATTGTCTTGGCCGTTTCCGGTTCGGCAACTTTCGGCGCTGGGACCGGTTGAGCCGGTTTCACAGCAACGGCAGGCTTTTTCGCCGGGGCCTTCTTGACCGGAGCCTTCTTCGGGGCAGCAGGCTTGGCAGCGGCCTTCGCCACCGGGGCTTCCTTTACCTCAGGCGCCTTGGTCGCGGACTTCTTCACCGGCGCCTTCTTGGGCGCGGCTTTCCTGGCCGGAGCCTTTTTCGAAGCCGCGGTTTGGGCAGCCTTCACCTGCGCAGCTGCTTCGGCATAGGCCTTCTCGGCACTAGCGTCGGATTTCTCCGGAGTGTCGGCCATGTCTTCCTCGCATCTCTATGCTGCACCCAGTGCAGCTCTATGTTGCAGTGCACAATATTGGATGCGAGGGTGTGATGTCAAGAAAAATTGTGCAGTGCACAAAAATATGCGTGGCCGGTAATATCCGCGCGTATCAGCGCATCTTTACGTAACGTCCAGGCGCATCTTCGATCGCCGGGTTCTTCTTGGTGCCCGGCTTGCGATTGCCCTTTGCCGGGACCGTCTGCGAATCGATCCCGCGCAGCCACTCCAGCCAATCTGGCCACCAGCTGCCCGGATGCTCTTCAGCGGCTTCCAGAAAGGCTTCGAGCGTGGGCGCATGATCCGGGCCCGTCCAGTACTGATACTTGTTGTCCGATGGCGGGTTGACCACCCCGGCAATATGCCCGCTGCCCGCCAGCACAAAGCGCACCGGCCCGGAAAAGACCTGGTTTAGCTTGAACACGCTTTCGAGCGGCGCGATATGATCCTCGCGCCCTGCCTGAACATAACAGGGTGTCTCGAACTTCGAGAGGTCGATGGGCGTCCCATCAGCAACCATGGCATCCGGCACGATCAGCAAATTGTCGCGATAGAGGTCGCGCAGATAGGCCGCATGCCACTTGGCCGGCAAATTGGTGACATCTGAATTCCAGTATAGCAGGTCGAAGGCCGGATAGTCCTCGCCCAGCAGATAGTGGTTCACGACATAATTCCAGATCAGGTCGGAACCGCGCAACATGTTGAACGTCGCCGCCATGTAGCGCCCGTCGAGATAACCGCCCTTGCTCGCCTGACGGATGAACTCAAGCTTGCCGTCATCGATGAACAGCTTGAGGTCGCCTGCGCGGCTGAAATCGACCTGCGCAGTGAAAAAGGTGGCACTGGCGACCTTGTCGGCCTCGCCTCGCCGCGCCAGGATCGCCAACGTCGCAGCCAGCGTCGTCCCACCTACGCAATAGCCGATCGTGTGAACGCTATCGACGCCAAGCCGCTCGCGTGCCACGTCGATCGCGTTGATCTGAGCACGGATATAATCGTCCCAGACAATGTCCGCGAGGCTCTCGTCCGCCGATTTCCAGCTCACCATGAACACGGTAATGCCGTTTTCGACAGCCCATCGCACGAAGCTCTTCCGCGGGTTGAGGTCGAGAATATAGAAGCGATTGATCCATGGCGGGAAGATCACCAGCGGCGTCTCCATCACCTGTTCCGTGACGGGAGTGTACTGGAGGAGCTGGAACAAGGGGGTCTCATAAATGACCTTGCCCGGTGTCGCAGCAACATTCTCGCCCAGCTTGAAGGCGGCCTCGTCGGTATGGGTAAGCTGCCCCTTTTCGAGGTCGTGACTCAGGCGCTCGATCCCGGTGATAAGGTTCTTGCCCCGGGTCTCCAGAGTGCGTTCGAGCACTTCGGGATTCATCAGTGGGAAGTTGGCAGGGCTCATCGCGTCGAGCACATTCTTGGTGGCGAAGCGCAGCTGGTCACGGTCCTCGTTGCTCATGCCCTCGAGCTGATCGACAGATTCGCTGATCCGCTCGGCCAGCAGGAGGTAGGTCTGGTGGATCAGCGCGAAGACCGGCTGGTCGCGCCATGCGTGGTCCTTGAACCGCGGGTCGAAGCGCGGAAAATGCGGATCACCCCTGGCATCGCCAAGGGCCAGGTCGGCCTGTTTCCCTTCGGGCGTGTAATGCGCGAGGATCTGGCGCCACAGATCCGCCGATTCTTGCCACAAATCCTGCTGGCGCGCCGGGTCGAGCGCCGGGTTGTTGCGATAGAGGCTTTGCATCGCGTCCAGCCATTGCGCGGGATCGGTCATCAGGGACGGTTGCGCGCCCTCACCCTTGCCGTCGGGCTTAAACATGTCGAACCATTGCTGCGAGAGCTGTACCATCGCCTCACCCAAGGCTTCCGTCGCGCTTCTGTCAGGAAGCTTTTCGGCAGCCTCCGGTGCGACGGCGCGCATCATTTCCCGCGCCGCCTCACCCTGGATCCGGAGCATTTCGGTGAAGATATCTGCTGGGTCGTTGCCCGAATTTTGCTTGCCCGACATACCAATCCCGTTGACGCGCTTGTGTTACAGGCGTTGGACCGCGTTGCACCTTGCGGCTGATTCGGCCACACAGGTGAAACGGATAAACACCCAGAGTCAGGATCATGGACGACCAGTTCTATCGCATCAAGCGCCTTCCGCCCTACGTCATCGCCGAAGTCAACGCGATGCGAGCCGCGGCGCGTGCGAAAGGCGAGGACATTATCGACCTTGGCATGGGCAATCCGGACCAGCCGCCGCCCAAGCACGTCATCGATAAATTGTGCGAGGTCGCGCAAAAGCCTGACGCGCATGGCTATTCGCAATCAAAGGGCATTCCCGGCCTGAGGAAGGCGCAAGCCAATTACTACGGGCGTCGCTTCGGGGTCGATCTCGATCCCGAGAGCGAAGTGGTGGTCACGCTCGGCTCCAAGGAAGGGCTCGCCAGTCTCGCCACCGCGATCACCGCGCCGGGCGACACGATCCTTGCGCCCAATCCCAGCTACCCGATCCACACGTTCGGGTTCATCATTGCCGGGGCCTCGATCCGCTCGGTGCCGACCACGCCCGACGAGCGCTATTGGGAAGCGCTGGAAGCGGCGATGAACTTCACCGTCCCGCGCCCCACGGTGCTGGTGGTGAACTTTCCCAGCAACCCCACCGCCGAAGTGGTCGACCTCGCCTTCTACGAACGGCTGGTCGCCTGGGCCAAGGCGCATCAGGTCTGGGTGCTGTCCGACCTTGCCTATTCGGAGCTGTATTTCGACGGCAATCCGACGCCCTCGATTTTGCAGGTACCGGGCGCAAAGGATGTCGCGGTGGAGTTCACCAGCCTCAGCAAGACCTATGGCATGGCCGGGTGGCGCATCGGCTTTGCGGTCGGCAACAAGACGCTGATCTCGGCGCTGACGCGGGTGAAGTCCTATATCGATTACGGTGCCTTCACACCTATTCAGGCGGCGGCCGTTGCCGCGCTCAACGGGCCGCAGGACATCGTCGAGCAGAACCGGCAGATGTACCACCGCCGCCGCGACGTGCTGGTCGAAAGCTTTGGCCGGGCCGGGTGGGAGATCCCGCCGCCGCCCGCCAGCATGTTCGCCTGGGCGCCGCTCCCGCCACAGCTCAAGGACATGGGTAGCCTCGAATTCTCTCGCCAACTGCTAAACCATGCCGGGGTCGCGGTGGCTCCGGGTGTGGGCTATGGCGAGGACGGCGAAGGCTATGTGCGCATCGGCATGGTCGAAAACGAGCAGCGGCTGCGGCAGGCGGCGCGCAACATCAAGCGCTAGGTGCAGAGCATGGGGGTCAATTCCTCAGCGGCCTAGGCCTTTGTCCCTTGGACGTCTACGACTCCAGCGCTGACGGCCTGCAAATGGCATCTTCCCGCGCTTCCGGTGCTCACGACCCTCTAAGGTCGCTGCGCTCCGGGTCG
>DDNW01000102.1:0-618 GCA_002341345.1 Erythrobacter sp. UBA2510 | reverse complement strand
GGTAAACTTTGGGAGGTCGGGAGGGAGAGCGGGCTGGTGCCGAAACCTTATCAGGCCGCGAGCGCGTAGCTGCGGCACAAATGCTCGAACACCGCGTCATGCAGCGCCTGCTCGAAACCGATGCCCACGCGCCCGTCCTCGACCCAGATGACCTCGCTTGCCTGAAAGCCGAGCCCCGGCAGCTGGACCAGCACGCGGTCGCCGGCATTGGGCGACCAGTTGCGCCGGTCGGCCATGCAGCCGCCTTGCGACAGATCGACCACGTCGAGCTCCACCGAACTGCCCGAGCCCGAGCGGCACTTGATCTTCAGTGTCCCGTTGCTGGCAGAGGCATAGTGCGCGTTCATAAATCACCTTGCTTCGTACAGGCCGCATTTTCACCAAACACGGTGCTGCTGCCATGTCCGGTCTTACCTGCCCGTTCCTGCTAGTCGCTAATTGCGATTTATCGGTTAACCCTGCCGGGAAATTAGCCATTATTTCCGCAAACCCGCTGTGGGCGGAGCCATGCGTGGCGAATGGACGAAAGCGTTTGCAAGCGAATGGCGCATTCGCTAGGTGCGCGCCTCCCGTCACCTGCGTGTGAATGTTCGGCGGCCCGATGGCGGAGTGGTTACG
>DDNW01000153.1 GCA_002341345.1 Erythrobacter sp. UBA2510 | reverse complement strand
CGCGTCTATAAGCTGCCGCCGGCCTGACGCTCCAACTCCCCGAGCCATTGATGCCGCCGTCCTGCGGGGCGGCGGCGCTCGCCGGTCAAAGCGAAATATTCCAGTAAGCTAAGACCTTCCGGACTTCCTCACGAGGATAGTGCGGACCGGCGGATGCGAGGTCCTTTTGGATTGCCGCCTTCCTGCGGTCGGCGGCTTCTTTGATCCTTTTTGAGAAAGGGGCCGTTCCAAGCGGCAGTGAGGACCTGCCCGGCATTGGCCAGCTTTGCGGATAGGCGTTCCAATTGGTCCATTTCCCGACCTGCGTGGCGATTTGGTTCACCTCTTCATGGTCGCATGACCAGCCATAGAGATGCAGCGCACACACCCGCAGCATCATCTTCACCTCGGTCATGACGTCGGTGAATGCCTTCAGTGGTGTGGGGAGAAGAACCATGTTCGCCACGCACGAGAAGAAGCGGCGATCTTGCACGACAGCATTACTGACCTGATAGAACGCGTCATCTACGCCCCAAATATGGCAGCACGACCAATTTGGCCGCTCGCCTGCCCGAAGACCAAGAGCGAGTGTCAGCGCCTTGTTGGCATGCACGTTTCCTTCAGACTTGTGCACAATCACGCCGGTCTGACGATTGCGGTTCATCTGCGGCTCAGACCAGTTAGCCTTGTAGAACAGGCCGCGCCGTGCATGTTCCGGATACCAAACCGGAAGATAGTTGAAGGTCCTAGGATCGACCCATCTTGCAGTGCGTTCGATGAGGCCCATCACGTCGGCGAGACTGAGTTCGCGGCGCAAAGCCTCAAGGCCGTCAGGGAGGAGGTCGTCGGCAGTTTCTTCGGTGTCCAATGGTTCCAGCACTTTGCGCTCAATCAGTTTGCAGTACGACAGCAGATCAACCTGAGGGCTCACTGCCACGCTCGGCAGAGCATAAGAACTGAGTGAAGTAGCAGCAACGGATTAACCCGTAGTGACAGAGCCCTACTCAACGACGTACCGGGAATTCGGACGAATCTCGAATTGTCTCGAACAGCCGCCGCAGCGCGTAGGAACGTCCAATACTGACCACCGTGAAGATCGCACCCATCATGAGGTTTTGTGCCAGTGTGGTGTGCAGTCCGAAGATTGGGAAAACAACGACCTGCGCCACCACAGCGATGCCGTAGCCCACGCCGATATTGGCAATCGACTCGACCAGCGACATCGTGCGCGACTGCTTCATGCCGCATCCGCTTCGGATGAGGCAGTCCCGAGGCGATCGGCCTTCACCTCGTCAAAGCTGCGATCCTCGCCGTCAAGCTTCGCTGCCTTGCCCGTGTAAGCTTGCCAGCGGCTGATGATGACGTCGCAGAAAGTCTCCGAGAGCTCGAGGCCATAGACGCGCCGGCCCGTCCTCTCGCCCGCGATGATCTGCGAACCAGAGCCCGAGAACGGCTCGTAGCAGACTTCTCCCGGCACGGTGTGCAGCTCCATCGGCAGCGTGAACACCCGGACCGGTTTCGAGGTCGGGTGCTCGCGCGTCTCGATCTCGCTCGACGGAATGGACCAGACGGTCGTTGGCCAGTTCTCGAAGCCTTCGCGATTGACGCGCGGCTTGTTGCCCGAGCGCCATCCGAACAGGCAGGGCTCATGCGCCCACAGCATGACCGAGCGCGTCAGCACCGGGCGGCTCTTGGCCCAGATGATCTGCTGGTGATGCAGCACGTCGAACTTCGACCAGCAAGCCTCCAACATCGCCTGGCGCCGCGAGGCGTGCCAGCAATACCAGGCCGCGTCCTCCTTGATGGCGCAGTCGATGGCGACCTTCATGAAGGCCTCGTAGAACTGTGGCCCCTGGGATGAATCGTCCCAATGCTTCGGTTCGATGTAGTCGTCGGACCAATCCTTGTTGGCGATCTTCTTGGCGCGGGCGGACGCGCTCTTCTTCGTCGGATGATTGGTGCCGTCATAATCGACGAGGTAAGGCGGATCGGTTGCGAACAGGGCCGCACGCTCGCCGTTCATCAGCCGGGTCACGTCCTCGGCCGAGGTCGAGTCTCCACACAGCAGGCGGTGGCCCCCGAGAATCCAGAGATCACCACGGCGCGTGACGGGTGTGGCCGGCGGCTCCGGGATCTCGTCTTCATCGACCAGTCCCTCGGCAGGCGTTTCGGCCAGGAGTCGGGCCAGCTCGTCGTCCTCGAAGCCGGTCAGCGCCAGGTCGAACTCGTCGAGCTTCAGGTCGGCCAGTTCGAGCTTGAGCAGCTCATCGTCCCAGCTCGCATTCTGGTGCGAGCGGTTGTCCATCAGCCGGTAGGCACGCAGCTGCGCCGGCGTCAGGCCGTGCGCGACATGAACCGGCACGCTCGTCATGCCGAGGCGTTTGGCCGCCTCATAGCGGGTATGGCCGACGACGATCACCATGTCCTCGTCGACGACGATCGGCTGACGCCAGCCGAACTCGGCCAGCGAGGCGGCGACCGCGGCGACAGCTTCCTCGTTGCGCCGCGGGTTACGCGCATAGGGTACGAGCTTGTCGATCGGCGTTTCGACGACGTCCATGGTCGGTCCGGTGCGATGGGTGAAGGATCTGATCGGGCGGTCGCGAAACAGCCCGACGCGCTGTGGCGGCGAAATGCGCTCGAAACGAAACGCCCCCGACAGGCCGCTTCGCCGCTGCCGGGGCTCGGCGACGCCTAAGTGTTTGAATTCACAAGCGCGAGGATGCTGGCGAAACGAAATGGCCTATTTCGGCGCCGTCACTGGGAAAGCGTCGCGCCATTGCCGCCAGCATACGGTTTTGGCCAGGGAGGAACCGTGCATATCGAGGGTCGGCGATCATCCCCCGCGCGCGGTTCGCCCGAGCATGAACGAGAACTAGCCCAAATCGCCGATGTGTGTCTCGCCGAGAAATGTCTCAGCGAAAATTGTCTCAGGGTACGAATCAATTTGACAGGGTGACTGCGCGTTGAATCCCCGCGCGCTTACCGATTTATGCGCAGCTCAACGCAGGCCTCCATCATTGGCCGCACGTAATTCGGATGCTGTCCTAAGAGTTCCTGCTCGCGATCGCCCGCGAAGCCAACTTGGAGGGCCCCGCTTCGCAACTGATCGTAAAATTTCCTGCGTTCTTCGTATTTATCGATATCAGCCTCCACCATCACACGATATGTGCCGTTTATCATGGCAATGAGGTCGATGAGCAGGTCGAAGCCCAGCAAAAGGCGGTGAAAGTCGTGCGGCCGATAAAAATTACCTGCGTCCATCCCATGCAGAACGTAGTGACGATTCAGCACGGACAGCGTGAAGTCCGCATTGGACGTATGCGCGTAAATCCACCTGTCGATGAACGCCGACAATGCATCCCGAAATGCCGATTGTACGGCGTTCATTTCCGGATTGATGTTGGCGAGCGTCAGGTTGGCGATGGTTGCCTTCAACTTTGGGAAACTGGGCTTGTTAGGCTGGCCAACGCGCCATCCGTTAATCGAGAGCAGAACCCCTTCAAGCGCAACAAGGAGGAGGCAAACAGCGGCAGCGTACTCACGCTTGTAATAAGCCAAAACCGCGCTCTCGTACAAATGCGAATAGTCGGAGATATGGGGCGTCCGTAGGGCGAGCCACACATAGCGTGCACGGACCTGCGCGCTGAAGGCCACGTCGAGAAATTCCTTATGGATCTTGTCTTCGATCGCGCGTTTTGCCGCGCCATCAGATGGCGGGTTCGCTTGGATATAGGTCACCAGCGTCTTGATACGTTCATGCTCGCCGCCGTTGATGTATGGGGCTACGAAC
>DDNW01000184.1:4171-4628 GCA_002341345.1 Erythrobacter sp. UBA2510 | reverse complement strand
GCCGTTCGGGCCGAGCAGGCCGAATACGCCACCTTCGGGCACATCGAAGGACAGGCCCTTCAAAGCCAGCTTGGGGGCGGCATTTCCGGTGCCCGCATATTCCTTCACGACATCGCGGAATTCGATGGCGGGCGTAGATTGTGGAGCGGTGTCGGACATGATGCGCCATCTGGCGCTTCGCAGGGCGCACGTAAAGCCCCGTTGCCCGACGATTGTGCATGTGCGTTCAGATATATTGCCTGAAGCGCAGGCTGGAGCTAACGCAGGCACCCATGAGCGACACTTTCGATTCCGTCCCCGAAACGACCTATGTCGAAACCGCGCGCGTCTGGTGCGACGGTGCCGGCGACATCCGCAGCGGCGAGAACTATCGCTCCGCCGCGCTCGGCCATCCGCGCGTATGGATGCAGATCGACGAGAAGGGCTATGTCGATTGCGGCTATTGCGACCGCCGCTT
>DDNW01000184.1:1770-4054 GCA_002341345.1 Erythrobacter sp. UBA2510 | reverse complement strand
GCGGCTATTGCGACCGCCGCTTCATCCTCGAAGGTGGCCCTGCCGATACGGGCGAGGCCGGGCAAGAGAAGGCTGCCTGAAGAAGACCGCCTGAGCGCACCTCATTATTTCCGAACCTGTCAGCGTCCGTTCAGTCAGGGCGAGTTATAGGCAAGGCACAATGGAGGAATGCTCATGAAGTCTTTTCTGACCCTGTCCGCCGCCGCTCTCGCTTGTGCCACCCCGGCCCTCACGGCCATTCCCGCCAGCGCCCAGAGTGCGCAGGAAAAAAGTGAGGCACGGCTTGCCAAGATGCTCGAAGGGCGCGTCGCGGGTGAGCCGGAGGCCTGCATTACGGCTCTCAATTCCAGCAAGATCGAAGTGATCGACTATGTTGGCGTGGTCTATGAAAGCGGCGACACGATCTGGGTGTCGCGCGTCAGGGACCCGCGCTCGCTCAGCTGGTCGGATGTACCCGTGTTCGACCGCTATGGCAGCCAGCTGTGCAAATATGACGTGATCCGCACGATCGACAGCTCGACACACATGTATTCGGGCGCGGTCTTCCTCGAAGACTTCGTCCCCTACCGCAAGCCCGACGCCGAATAAGGCATCGACCGTTGACGGCCCGGTCACCGCGTTTCTGGGCCGCCGACCTGCTGCATGTGTGGTTCGCCGAACTGACGCCGGCCGACTGGTTCGGCGGCTCGGATGCGGTAGACCACTTGCTGCGCCGCCGCTTCGCCCGCTGGATCGAACCGCTGGCCGGTCAGCCGCCAGAGCGTTTTCTCGGCGACCCGCGCACTGCGCTCGCCAGTGTGCTGCTCTTCGATCAATTGCCGCGCAATCTGTGGCGCGGGACGGCACGCGCCTTTGCCTATGACGGACTTGCCCGAGCCATCACCCATGGCGCACTGGATCGGGGCTTCTTCGATGCGCTCGCGGCACCGGTCGAACGCCAGTTCCTCGCCATGCCGCTGATGCATAGCGAGCAAATAGCCGACCAGCGCCTGAGCCTGGCCATTTTCCGCAAATTGGGCCCGCGCCACGGCTGGCCCTTCGCGCGCAGCCATTACAAGATGGTCGCGCGCTTCGGACGCTTCCCCCATCGCAACGACGTGCTGGGCCGCCAGAGCACGCCTGCCGAAGTACGCGCGGTTGCTACGGGCTTCAGCTGGTAGGCGATGCCAAATCGTGCCGCCGGGGCAGGGGACTTCAGACGCTTTTGACCAGCACGGCGCTGCGGATTCTTTCAATCAGCATGACGATCAATTGACGTAGGTCTTGCGATTGCCAAATCGCCCAGGCAACGGTCAGGACGATGATGAGCAAGCGCATCGTGATCCCGAAAATCGAATCCGGTTCCAGTCCCCGCTCCGCGTAATAGGCGACTGCGCACAAGGCCAGCGCCTGCAGCATCACCGGCGTGAATTTGCCCAGCAGGCTGGCAAACCAGCTCAGCAGTGCGAAATCCGCCAGTCCACGTGCAAGCACAACGAGGACCGCACCGGCGAGCCCAAAGCGGTCGGCGACAAAATAGAAGATCGCGAGGAACGGGATCACCTCGGCCACCAGCAAGGTAGCCGTAATCCTGGGGCGCCCGGTTGCACGCAGGACCATCGAGGGCACTTTCGAAGCTGCGAGCGTCAGGATCGAAATGGCCGCCAGATGTCCGAAACCGGCAATCCGACTGGCAAAATCCGGATCGATCCAGACGCTGACCACGGGAACAACTGCGAATACGGCAACCACCGACATCACGGTGGCAATTCCGATGTTGGTGCGCAATGCCCTGATACCGAGTTCTTCGACCTCCTCGGGCCGGGCTTTCGCAATCCGCGGAAAGACGACTTCAAGAATGGCACGGGGCACCATGATGCCGCGTTGGAGAAGATTGACGGGGACCGAATAGAGCGCCGCAGCAGCAGCCCCCAGGACCGAGCCGACAAGGAAGCGATCGACATAGCCCAGAATCTGGCGCCCGAATGAACCGGCGCTGGTCCAGCCGCCGTAACTCAGCAGGGGGCGTATATAGGCGCGATGCCAGCTTGGTCGCGCTGCCGCCCCCAGCGAAGCAACAGCCATCACGGCCAGAATAGCCAGCGACACCAGCCTTCCCAGCGCCATCGCGGGTACCGCATAGGCCAGACTCGGGCTGATGAAGATCACGGCAAGGATAGGCAAAAGGGTGGCGATGATATTGCCGATTGTCTGGCCGACATTGAGTGAGGCGAATTTCTCTTGACCGATTAGCGAACCGGAAAAGACGCCGCTGAGCGTAGCAATGAGGATCATCGTTCCGATC
>DDNW01000184.1:281-1680 GCA_002341345.1 Erythrobacter sp. UBA2510 | reverse complement strand
ACGGCAGCGTCTGGATCGCTTCGATGCGCACCTGTTCGGGCATTTCAACAACGCTGCCCAGCCAGATGTCGCACAGCAAGCCCACGACTACGCCACCGGCAATCCCGAGCGCCGCCGACAGAATGGTCGCGGTCCAGAAAATCTCGACCTGCTCCTGATGAGATGCGCGGCGCGCTATCTCGTAGCGAATTGCCTGGCCAAGGCCGAAATCGAAGAACACCAGGAAGCCGCTCAGCAATCCGATGAGCACCATGATCCCGTAGCGCGCCTCCCCCATATAGGACAACATGACCGGCACCGATACCAGTGACAGCAACATAGCCGCAGCATAGCCGCCGATGTTGTAGACAGCGTTCCTGAGCAGCTTCATTCAGCGTTTCCGGTACTTGGGTTTGCGTCGAGACAGTGAGGGTGGTTCACCGCGCGTAGCCGGTGAAAGGCAATGTAGGCGCGAATGCACGTAGATGAGTTGGCGTTGCTGTGGTGTCACCTCCAAGCTCGAGCGCGACCCTGCCTTCGCCTGAGCTTTCAGCCCGGCAAACACGATGCCCAGCGACGCCGTTACCTCCGCCAGTTCCGCGCCCAGCTTTTCATATGCGAGAATACGGTCGACCATCAGCGCCCCGTCCTGATCGAGGTAAAGGTGCGCATCGACAGGGAAATTACCCCGCTCAAGATATTCCTCCCAGCTCAGGCTCGGGTCGAAGGATTTAAACGACCTGTCTTTCGTAATCATGTTGTATTGGCTGAGAGTCTTGGCCACCGGCTCACGTTCGATACAGAACTTGAAATAGGCATCGAAGACCTTGCGGCCCGCAAATTCGCGGATCAGCCTTGCCGGCATGTGATTGTAATAATGTTTGCGCTGCAGCCGCCGCAAGGGATTGAGGCTCTTGAAATTGCGCGGTCGATGGCCTTCGACCGCCGGATATACCATTGTCACAACATCACGAGGGCCCATGACCTTGCTCAGGTCCGCCTCGACGGAAGTCCCCGCAGTCTTGCGTGTCTTCACGAAAATGAAGCGATGCGTGTGACTCAGCAGCACAGCGATGATTCTTTCGGTTTGAGGCTCAGTGGATACGCAATTGCTGCAGTGCGGTAAAGCATTCGGCACTCCGGTCCGTCGATATTGAAGCGCAGGCTACCGCAGGGCGGCAGATGGCAACTCAGCAACCGGCGCGGTTCACTCCCACTCGATCGTACCCGGCGGCTTTGACGTATAGTCATAGACTACGCGGTTGATCCCCTGCACCTCGTTAACGATGCGGGTCGCTGCCTGTGTCAGGAACCTGGCGTCAAAGGGATAGACATCCGCCGTCATCCCGTCAGTACTGGTCACGGCGCGCAAGGCACACACGCTGTCATAGGTACGAGCATCGCCCATCACGCCGACCGT
>DDNW01000184.1:0-135 GCA_002341345.1 Erythrobacter sp. UBA2510 | reverse complement strand
ATAGATCGCATCGGCCTTGCGCAAGATGTCGCAGCGCTCCTTGGTCACCTCACCCGGGATGCGGATTGCGAGGCCGGGGCCGGGGAACGGATGCCGCCCGACGAAGCTTTCGGGCAGGCCCAGTTCGCGGCCCAG
>DDNW01000197.1:41035-41338 GCA_002341345.1 Erythrobacter sp. UBA2510 | reverse complement strand
TCCATTCACGGCTCGAACGGGGTGAACTTTCAGCCGCACCGCTAATCGAGCCGATACCGACTCGGCGAGTAATGGTCGCCTATCCTGCAGACCGCCCGATTACGCCGGCGACACGCTTCGTCGGGGAGGCATTCGCTGCGGTCGCCTGTGAACTGGTGGCAAGCCAGGTTTGGGCCGGCAACATAGTCGATGCGTTCAGCCAGGTGACAAAGTAGCGGTCGCTATCTTCACGCCATGCGACTCTTCCATCTCAGGAAATGCGGAACCCCTCGTAGCCATTTGCTGCAACCTCGTTGCACTTTG
>DDNW01000197.1:40494-40940 GCA_002341345.1 Erythrobacter sp. UBA2510 | reverse complement strand
GCTGCAACCTCGTTGCACTTTGCCTCGTAGGCGGGAAAGCCGAATAGCGGCATGAATACCCGCGGTTTTCCAGGCACATTGGCGCCCAGATACCAAGAGTCGCAACTGGTATAGAGTGTCCCGGAAGCGACGCTGTTGACATGGTCGACCCACCCGTCCTGCGCCTGTTGTTCGGGTTCGATGGCCTTGGCATTGTGCCGATCGAGATAGGTGATCGCATCTGCGACCCATTCGACCTGCTGTTCCGCCGCGATTACCACGTTCGCCAGAACCGATGGGCTGCCCGGCCCCGCGAAGATAAACATATTTGGAAAACCCACAGTGCCAAGGCCAAGGTAGGTATGTGGCCCGGCCGCCCAGGCGTCCCGCAGGGAAATGGCGTTACGGCCCCTGATATCGATTGCCAGAAGCGAGCCGGTCATAGCATCGAAGCCGGTGGCGAAAAC
>DDNW01000197.1:39548-40413 GCA_002341345.1 Erythrobacter sp. UBA2510 | reverse complement strand
GCATCGAAGCCGGTGGCGAAAACAATGCAGTCGAGTGGATATTCGACATCGCCGGCGACCAGCGCTGTTTCGGTGAAGCGGGTAATCGGGTTGGTCTTTACGTCGACCAGGTGGACATGCGAAAGATTGTAAGTCTCGTAGTAATTGGTGTCGATACACATGCGTTTGCAACCGAGTGTCTGTTTCGGGCACAAAAGCTCAGCCGTGTCGGGATCTTTGACCGTCTTGCGGATCTGCTCGCGCACGAAATCCGCGACGATTGCATTGGCCTCAAGGTTCGTGCGCAGGTCACTATAGGTGGCCTGAATGCCCATGCCGCCTTCCGCCCATCGTGCAAGAAACGCCTTGCGCCGCTCTTCCGGTGTCGCTTGGAAGACCGACTTTGGTGCAGGGTTCAGGCGATCTGCACCGCGCGCGCCGATCATTTTGCGATTGCGGCGGCGAAAGTCTGCATAATTGGACTTTACGCGCGTGATCTCCGCTTCGGACAGAGGGGCATTGCGGGCCGGTACGGTATAGGTTGCGGTGCGCTGGAAAACGGTCAAGTCCGCAGCTTCCTGCGCGATCATCGGGATCACCTGAACACCCGAAGATCCGGTGCCTATGACGCCTACGCGCTTCCCACCGAATTCGACCCCTTCGTGCGGCCAGTTTCCGGTGTGCAGGACGTCTCCCGAAAAACTTTCAAGGCCCTCGATCTTCGGTTTGAGCGCAGTCGACAGGCATCCGACGGCAAGCAGAAGATAACGTGCCGTATATGACATACCATCGTGCGTTTCGACCATCCAGAGCGACTGCCGCTCATCATAGGTTGCCGCCACAACCGAGGTATTGAAACGAAAGCTGCGGCGCAGGTCGAAGCGGT
>DDNW01000197.1:29413-39334 GCA_002341345.1 Erythrobacter sp. UBA2510 | reverse complement strand
GGATAGCGGTTCCAGTACCAGGTCCCGCCCACGTCGGCGGCGCGCTCCAATCCCTGTACTGACAGCCCTTGTTCTCGCAGCTTATGGACCGCGTATAATCCGGCAAACCCTGCGCCGACGACGACGGCATCCACGATCCCTGAGTTATTCATTACCATCCGGTTCGACCAATCTTCGTGACTGCGACTTAGACCGACCTTCACGTGCCTTGCGCGCGGTCTGCATCCTCACGATGAAACCCTAATGTGAACAGTCCGGGCCAGCCCTCGCTTTGTCAGGCTGGCTGCCATAGCTTCTGTCAATCTTTCTGCTTCAGAAAGACAAAAGAAGAAGTTCGGCATGTCTTTCTGACGCAGACCGTTCCATAGCGTGCGCGATCTGGTTGTCCCTTTAATGACCCGCATCGCAATGGCCCAACACATCCTATGAGTAACGATCCAAACAACTTGATTAATGAGCCATCATCCCCGTTCGCGTCACGAACCTACCGCGAAATCTGGGTAGGAAACCTCTTTTCGAACGTTGGGACGCTGGTTCAACTAGTCGGCGCTTCGTGGTTGATGACTACCCTTACGTCGTCCGAACAGATGGTCGCACTCGTGCAGGCAAGCACCGCGCTTCCGGTGATGCTGGTTGCGGTTTTTTCCGGTGCAATTGCCGACCGGTTCAATCGCCGTAGTGTCCTGCTCGTATCGCAAAGCTTCACGATGCTTGCTTCGATTGGCCTTGCGTTGTTCGTATGGGAAGGCTGGCTCGATGCATGGCTTTTGCTGGCCTTCACCTTCCTTATCGGCTGCGGGACAGCGCTGAAGACCCCCGCCTGGCAGGCGAGTGTCGGCGACATGGTCAGCAGAGCGACATTGCCGTCGGCGATCGCCCTCAACGCCGTCGGTTACAATATTGCCCGCAGCGCAGGGCCTGCGCTGGGCGGCAGCGTCGTGGCAGTTGCCGGGCCTGCAGCGGCCTTTATCACAAATGCCCTCAGCAATGTGGGTATGCTTGCAGCCCTCGTTCGATGGCGTGGCAGGCAACAATCCAGCCAGCTGCCACCCGAACCTTTCCTTTCAGCAATAACCGCAGGATTTCGATATGTCGCGATGGCCCCGTCCATTCGTGCCGTACTGCCGCGCGTAACAATGTTCGGCTTCGCCACCGCAGGCGTGCAGGCGCTGCTTCCGCTGATCGCGCGCGACCAGATGCGAGGAGGCGCCCTTACCTATGGACTGTTGCTCGGTGCATTTGGCGCCGGTGCCGTTCTGGGCGGACTTCTGATCGGTCGTGCACGCAGTCGCTTTGAACCGGAAGCTCTCTTCCGCCTGTCCTCCTTGATATTCGCAGCGGGTACCTTGTGCGTTGCCCTGAGCGCCTACTTTGCACTCACCTTGACGGCCCTAGGCTTTCTGGGCGGTGCCTGGGTCATCGTCCTGTCCACGATGAATGTTTCGGTCCAGCTGAATTCGCCAAACTGGGTCCTCGCGCGTGTGCTGGCGCTTTACCAGACCGCCGCGTTTGGCGGCATCGCCCTGGGAAGCTGGACAACCGGGTGGCTGGCAGACCAGCTCGGCGTCACCGAAGCGCTGTTGATCTCATTCGCGCTGCAGATTGTCGTGGTCTTGCTGACGCTCAAGTTCCGGCTTCCACCTGCCGAGGGAGTCAATCTTACACCCTTCCCCTGGAACGGTGCACTCGATCCGCCCGGGGTGCGCCCGCAAACTGGCCCCATCGTCATGACCGCAGAATTTCGGATCGCCAAAGATGATACGGTCGTATTCTTGTCCCTAATGGCGGAACGCAAGCGCATCCGATACCGGAACGGCGCGCGCGGCTGGGAGCTCGTAAGGGATATTTCCGATCCTGAACTTTGGGTGGAACGCTATCGGGTGTTGAGCTGGTCGGAATACCTGCGCCACCGCGAACGACTGTTGATGCACGAAGCCGAAGTCTTCAAGCGCATCCGGGAACTCCACAAAGGAACCGAGCCGCCGCTGATACGTCGGTTCGAGACCCCCCAGGCCGGCGTTCAGAGCGTGGTATTCGGCACACCGATGGATATCAGCTGAACCTACCTCTGAGTGAGAGGTAATGTAATTGGCAATACCGCTCTTGAATACGGTAATGACTGGAGAGGTAGATGGAATTGCGGATGGATGCCCCTGTTCTGATCGTGGGCGGAGGCCCGGTCGGTTTGGCCACAGCACTCGATCTCGGGCGCCGCGGGACGAAAAGCATTGTAATCGAACGCGATGAAGGCACCGGGGTCGAGCTGCTCGCCAAGGCCGGCACCCTGAATGAGCGCACGATGGAGATTTGCCGCTTCTGGGAAATTGCCAAAGACGTCGCCACTTGCGGCTTTCCCGACGACGTGAACCTCGACACGATATATTGCACCTCGCTCGATGGCCTGTTCATCGGTAGCGATCCGCGGCCAAGCACAATGGATCGTGTGCCGCCCGAGGGCGCACTGGAAATGCTTCGCAAATGTCCGCAGTTCCAGTTCGACCCCATCCTAGCCAAGGCTGCCAAGGGCACCGGCAATGTCGACCTGCTTTACGGCCATCAGCTCGAACGGCTGGAACAGGATGATGCAGGGGTAACGGCGATCGTGACGGAGGTCGCCAAGGGCACGCAAAAGGCACTGCGCGGACGCTATCTGGTGGGATGCGACGGCGCGGGCAGCGGGGTGCGCCGGTCGCTGGGCATCGACTTCCCCGGAAAGATGCTCAGCTACTCCGTCAGTGCCATGCTGCGCGCGGATCTGGCCGATACCAAATTCGGCATACGCAACCGGTACATGTTCATCGACCAAGCGGGTACCTGGGCCAATCTGACTTCGGTCGATGGCAAGCAGCTGTGGCGCTTTACCCTCGTCGGCAATGAGGAAAAACTCGACCCTGCTGTGCACGACATCGCGCAGGACGTCTATCGC
Organism: Erythrobacter sp. UBA2510; assembly: GCA_002341345.1. Lineage (GTDB taxonomy): Bacteria > Pseudomonadota > Alphaproteobacteria > Sphingomonadales > Sphingomonadaceae > Alteraurantiacibacter. Next base: position 36,408 of record DDNW01000197.1, on the reverse strand, counting down.
GCTTTCGGTGCCGAGATACATTTCGAGATATTGCGTGTCCTTCCGTGGCGGCGAAGCCAGTGCACTGCCGAACACTACCGGGCAGGAAATGTATTTCTGGCCGGCGATGCCGCGCACACCACGTCGCCGACCGGAGGCCACGGCCTCAACACCGGCATTGGCGATGCTTTGGCGCTCGGCTGGATGCTGCATGCAGTGCTCAACCATCAGGGCGGCGCAGGATTGCTCTCGGCCTATGAACTCGAGCGTCGACCGGTTGCCATTCGAAACAGCTCACTGTCCACCGTGAACTTCAATAGCTGGATCGCCGCGACGGATTTTTCGGATGTCGAATCGCCCGGCGCAAAGGGCGACGAGGCCCGGGCGCGCATCGGTCGGGAAATGAGCGCCGCTTTGAAACCGGAATGGACTTCGGTGGGCGTTGCACTTGGTTACCGTTATGAAGGTTCGCCCCTGATCGTTCCCGATGGCACACCCGAACCGCCGGATACGAGCGAGGTCTACAGCCAGACCGCCCGGCCCGGCCACCGGGCACCGCACGCGTGGCTGCCCGATGGGAGATCCACGATTGACCTTTTCGGATGCGACTATGTTCTACTGCGTTTCGATCCGAAAGTTGATGGAGAACCGATTTTTGCGGCTGCCCGCCGCCAGGGCGTTCCGCTGCGGCTGGTCGATATCGCTGATCCGGCTATCGCAAAGCTTTACGAACGGGCGCTCGTTCTGGTCAGACCGGACGCGCATGTCTGCTGGCGGGACGATATTGCTCCCGATGGTGAAGCGGCCAATCGTCTGATGGCAACCGTTACAGGTTTCGTGGAAGGGTAGCGACAAGCCGCACGACAACACTACCCGATCGAACGCATCAGCGGCGCAGCGATCGGGTCCGCGCCCCGCGGTGCTAGTGACGCTGATCGGCCGAATAGACCTGCATGTAGGGAATGTTCGCATGATCCTCGCGTTCGAGCACGAAGCGAACTGACTGCGCCAGGTCCTCGGGTTTAAGCATTCGCACGTCGGGGTTCGCGCTGGCAGCCCTGCCGTGCCCCGGCACCCGGTCGAACAAGTCGGTGTCAGTCGTACCGGGTGCAATCACGCTGACCCTAACTCCGGTTCCGGCGAGTTCGATGCGTAGCGCATGGCTGAATCCCTCCACGGCTCGCTTGGTCCCTCCGTAGACGCCACAGCCAGGGGTCGTCAGGTGCGCGCTGATGCTTGATACGTTGACAATGTGGCCGCCTCCCTGAGCGACCATTCCAGGCGCGAACAGATAGCAATTGCGCACGACCGCTGCGAAATTGAGCGCGATCATCACTTCCATTGCGCCAATATCGATCGAGCCGACGGCACCCTTGCGGAAAATGCCGGCATTGTTCACCAGCACATCGACCCGACCGAAACGCCTCATGGCTGTCGCAAGAAATTGTTCGGCGACCTGCTTGTCGGCTATGTCACCACCGACGATCGCGGCAGCGTCTCCGAACTCTGTGCGGATCGCGTCGAGCTCGCGATCAACCAGCCCGTTGAGCACCAATTTCGTGCCGAGCGGAGCGAGTTCGCGCGCAATCGCCCGCCCGATACCGCTGGATGCGCCTGTGATGGCGACGACTTTACCTTCCATGGTTTTTGCCATGGTTCAGTCAGATAGTTTGTAGCGGATCGGAAGCCGTTTGATTCCACCCACGGCGATGGATTCGATCCGTTTTGCCTCCCCGGCTAGCTCAACACTTTCGACCCGAGTGAAGAATTCCTCGAAAAACACGCCCATCTCCATTCGCGCTAGGTGCTGACCAAGGCAGACATGGGCACCGAAGCCGAATCCGATCTGCGGATTTGGTTTGCGGTCAGCTCGAAACTCGAAGGGGCTGTCGAATATATCTTCGTCCCGGTTCGCCGAGGGGTAGCACAGCATCAACCAGTCGCCCGCGTGGATATGCTGTCCGCGTAGTTCATAATCGACAAGAGCCGTTCGCATGAAGTGATTGACCGGCGACGTCCAGCGGACTGCCTCTTCGATAAGCGACGGTATGAGCGAACGGTCCGCCTTCACCTTGGCGAATTCCTCCGGTCGCTCTGCGAGAGCCCATACTGCGCAGGCTGTCGAAGAAGCGGTGGTGTCGTGACCAGCCGTGGCGACGGTCATGTAGTAATTCACCGCATCCGCTTCGGCGATCAGTTCTCCATCGATAGTCGCGTTGGCGATAACCGACGCCAGATCGTTCGTGGGATTGGCGCGCCGATCGGCGACGATGGCAGCAAAATAATCGTAGAACTCGAACAGCGCGGCATGGTTCGAGGTGGCGCCCGCAGAAGGCCCGCCTTGTTCGCCCGCCAGATCGGGGTCGCGCGGATTGAAAAAGCGCTGCGTCAGGTCGAGCAGCATGTCCTCGTCGGAGCGTGGCAGGCCAAGAAGCTTCAGGATAACGCGTAACGGAAAGCGATGCGAGACCGCATTAAGGAAATCGATTTCTGTGTGGCCCACCATCGCATCGATGGCCTCACGCGCGAGCGGACGGATGCTCTTTTCCAGCTTCTTCACGCCTTTGGGAGTAAATTGCCCGACAGTTATGAGCCGATAGCGCATGTGTACCGGCGCATCCATGGTCAGCAAAGATCGATTGACAGCACGTCCGCCATTCTTTTCGACTTCTTCGACATGCTTTGCGAAGTCCTGGTTGATCAACGTCTTGTAAGCGCCATTATTCGCAAACAGCTTCGGCTGCCGTCCAATTTCCTGGATGTCGTCGAATTTCGTCACTACCCAAAAGGGGGCGTAGCCTTCCGCATCCACGACCGCCAGCGGCATCTCGCGCCGCAGCCACGTGAAATCCTTCTCCAACTGGTTCCATTCGCCATACGCCTTCGGATCGACGATGCGCGTTGCAATCTCATCCGGGATATGGGGGGCCGAAATTGCGTTCGATACCCTGCTGGCCATTCGCCTGCACCTCTCTGCCTGACTAATCGGTAAAGAACGGATTAGCCTGACAAGGCGGACACGTCCCGCAATAATCCCGGGTAGTAGGAATAGCGGAAACCTATGGGAGCGGGGCTGTCAGTCCTCGTCGACGGATGTTGCAACCCACCTTCCATCCGCAATCATTTCGCGCAAAAGTTTATTCGCAAGGTCTTCTACGGCAATCGAAGCCCTGGTCAGGGTCTGTGCCGGATTGCGCACGAACGCGACACTGCGCGAAAGGTCGATGCCATCGATATGAGCCGCCGAAAGTTCACCGCGAGACAATTCGTTGCGTATCGCAGCGTGCGACAGGAGCGTCCAGCCAACCCCCTCTGCGACGAGCGTCTTCGTATGAGCGAGCGAGTCTATCTCGATAGCTACCGAGACGTTGTCGATGTGCAGGCGCCGCTCAATCAGCTTGCGCAGATTGTGGGAAACCGACGGGAGAATGAAATCGCGACCATTGAGCGAGGCATGGTCGACAGGATCGCACGCAATGCCGAATTCGTCGCACGCGCCGAAAGCATCGGGCGGACCGACAACGAGAAGCGATTCGCGCGCGATGACCTTGCTGGAAAGATGCGTCATCGTCTCTGCGTCATAGAGGATTCCCAGTTCGATGCGCCCTTCTTCGAGCCAGTTGCGGATCGTGCCGCTCATTGCCTCGCGCACGTGAATCTTGACCGAACTGAGGGTGGCGCGCGCCGCAGTCAACAACGGAACACCCAGGATCAAGCTCGCAGTGCCAGGAAGTCCGATTGCGACCTGCCCCAGCGGCACGCACTCCGCGTCGTGCACTTGCTCTCGCGCGCGGTTCATCGCCCGCAAGATAGAATCGGCATGTTCCTGCAACATGCGGCCTGCGTCGGTTGCCTTTACTCCGCGCGATGTCCGCTTGAACAATTGCGTGCCCATCTCGTCCTCGAGTCGCAGCAATTGCTGGCTCAACGACGGCTGAGCAATGCCAAGTCGGTCGGCCGCTTCCGTAATTGATGCGCAGCGACCTATCATCAGGAAGTTGCGGAGCTGTACCTCGTCCATTGTCGGTCCGTTCGTGTGTGAAGGCCATTATCCGGTCACATTCCTAGCACGGCTTTGCCCGATTGTGCGACAGTCAAAGGCTATGGGACACAGCACTACCGCGCAATGGCCGCACCTGGCGCGGTGCGATACGATTTTCCCTGATTGAATCAGATTGGGAAGAATCAGCGCTATGTCAGAACGGGATGAAGGGACATCCAGTGAGCAAAGACCGAAGCAGGAGGACAATCTGGCGGCAGGAAAGCATAATGTGACGCTCGAAGCTTCGACGATTGCCGATCTCGCTCGTCGGCTCGACGACGCTGAGCACGCCCGCACGCAGATTCCCCAATACTCGCTGCAGCATCCCGGAATGACCATTCCCGACGCCTATGCCATCCAACGTGCGTGGGTCGCATTGAAGACCTCGCGGGGGCGAAAGGTCATCGGCCACAAGATCGGCCTGACCAGCCGCGCGATGCAGCGCACCTCGAACATCACCGAGCCCGATTACGGCGCCTTGCTAGACGACATGATCTTCGAACCAGGTTTCGATATCGACATAGCGCGCTTCATACGGCCGAGGGTGGAACTGGAGCTTGCCTTCATCCTGAAAGAGCCGCTCGAAGGGCCGGAGTGCACAATCTACGACGTTCTCAACGCGACCGACTACGTCGTGCCGGCGATCGAGATCATCGATCAGCGCATTCAGCCCATCGACCCGGATACCGGGCGGACCCGCAAGGTTCTCGACACGATCTCCGACAATGCATCCAACGCCGGCATTGTCCTGGGCGGACGTCCGATACGCCCGCACGAGGTTGATCTGCGCTGGATAGCGGCGATCTGCTATCGCAACGGCGTGATCGAGGAATCCGGTGTCGCAGCGGCAGTCCTGAATCATCCTGCTTCGGGCCCGGCGTGGCTAGCCAACAAGCTTCATCCCTATGGCGAACGCCTGGAAGCCGGTGAAATAATCCTGGGCGGTGCGTTTACAGCTCCGGTCTCCGTCAGCCACAGTGATACGTTTCACTTCGACTATAACGCCCTAGGTTCGATCACGTTCAGGGCAATCGATTCCACACTGGCATGAGATGAACGATGTCCAAGGAAAGCGAACTCCCGTTCGAATTAGAAATGCTGCGCGACACGGTGCGCCGGTTCGTGCAGCAAGACGTTGCAGCGGCAGAAGAAAGCTTGCCGCCGGGAGCCGCTAGGCTCGCGCCAGAGACCGTTGCCAGTCTGCAGGAAAAGGCACGCGAACTCGGTCTCTGGGCGCTGGCTACGCCGGAGAGCTTTGGCGGTGCCGGCCTGGGCGTTCTTGCCCAGACGATTGTTGCGGAAGAGGCGGCGAAATGTCGGCTAGGTGCCTTTTTCCCTGCTGCTGGTGCGATTGGCGGCGATCCGCCCTCCGTCTTGTTCAAGGGTACGCCCGAGCAATTCGAACAATATGGCCGCCCGATCATCGACGGCCGAATGCCCAAGGCGTTTATCGCCATCAGCGAAGCTTCCGGTGGATCCGATCCAGCGCGCGCTATCCAGCTGCGTGCAGAGAAAAATGGCGACCACTACATACTCAACGGAACCAAGACCTGGACGACACATGCCGATCGCGCTCATTTTGGCATCGTCTACGCCCGCACCGGAGAGTCCGGTCGCAGGGATGCCATAAGCTGTTTCATAGTCGAAACCGGATCACCTGGCTTTACGCATACCCCCATTCCCGTGATGATTGCTAACAGTCCGAACGAACTGCATTTCGAAAACGTTCGAGTCCCGGCTTGCAACCTGATCGGTGAGGAGGGCGGCGGCTTCGCTCTGGCCGACGAATTCCTGACGCGCGGACGGATTGTCTACGGTGCCGGCCCGATCGGTATCGCCGAAGAAGCCTTGAGGATGACCGTGGAGTGGGCGAAGGAGCGGCGCGTCTTCGGAGGTCTGCTGGCAGACAAGCAGGGCCCGCAATGGATGCTGGCAGATTGCCGACTTGCGCTCGATGCGGCCCGCCTATTAACCCATCGCGCAGCCCGCAGCGCCGACCGCGGGCAGAATGTGCGCGCTGAAGCAGCAATGGCGAAGTGGAGCGCCACGGAGGCCGCATTCAAGACCCTCGATACATGCATTCAGCTGTTCGGAGGCATGGGCGTATCGAGCGAGCTTCCGCTGGAGCGGTGGTTTCGTGAATTGCGCATCAAGCGGCTCGGCGAAGGGGCAACCGAGATTCAGCGACTCATCGTTGCCCGCGACCTGTTCTCCTGAAGCAACGCAACCGGGCAAGCCGCGTCAGGCGACGCGATATGAGATGGTCTTTACATAGGTGAATTCATGCAGGCCGATTTCCCCGAATTCGCGCCCGTAGCCCGAGCGCTTGATACCGCCGAAAGGGTGGTATGAGCTCATCTTCCCCGAGCCGCCGTTCAGATTGACCTTGCCCGTGCGCATTTGCGACGCAATCTGGAGCGCGCGGCCAACGTCCGCGGAATAAACCGCACCCGACAGTCCGAAGTCGCTGTCATTCGCGATCGCGACGGCCTCGTCGTCACTATCGAAACCGATGACGACGCCGAGCGGTCCGAAAGCTTCCTCCTGTGCGACCCGCCAGCTATTGTCGACGTCGTCGAACAGGGTTGGCTCGTAAAAGAACCCGCGATCGAAACCGTCCGGAATGCGCCCGCCGCAAATCAGCCGCGCACCATCCTCGATCGCCGAATCTACCAATGTCTGAACACGCTCTCGGGCAGCGCCTCGGATTAGCGGGCCCATCCGGGTGGAAGGATCGGCGGGATCGCCAATCCTGACCTCCCGAAAGAGAGTGGCAAGCCGTTCGACGAATTGCGGCCGCACCGCATTATGCACCACCAGCCGGCTCAGCGACGCGCATGCCTGGCCCGCGTGAAAAGTAAGGCTGGCCAAGGCAGCCTGGGCCGCTGCCTCGATATTTCCGTCGGCCCTCACGATCATCGCGGATTTCCCGCCGAGTTCCATGATACAGCGCTTGAGCGTCGGCGCGGCCTGC
>DDNW01000197.1:26835-29383 GCA_002341345.1 Erythrobacter sp. UBA2510 | reverse complement strand
CGCGGCCTGCGCCTGGATGGCGGCGCCGACACGATCCGATCCGGTGAAGGTGATCAGATCCACACGCGGGTCCGTCGTCAGCATTTCCCCCGCCGCAAGGTCTCCGTTCACAACGTTCAAGACACCCGGCGGCAAGCCGGCCGCTTCGGCGGCCTCGGCCACGATCAATGCCGAAAAGGGGGTGAGCGGTGATGGCTTGATAACAACCGTATTGCCCATGGCCAGCGCCGGTACCGATTTTCCCAGATTGAGCATGAACGGCACGTTGAAAGGGGTAATTGCGATACAGACGCCCATGGGTTCACGAACCGCGACCCCGCTTCCGACCATGGTGGTTCCGTCCGGCAGACCTACCGGCTCAAGCGGAAGCGGTTGGGCCTCCTGCCGCAATGCCAGCGCGATATAATGCCGCGCATGTTCCAGCCCCGTGGCAAATTGCATCGACCGGGCGAATGGCTGGATCGAACCGGTCTCGGTCGCAATAAGTGCACGCAGCGCCTCGGACCGCTCCTCTATCCAGTCGCACATGGATTCAAGCAAAGCGGCGCGCGCCGTCATGGTCATGCGCGGCCAGGGCCCCGTATCGAATGCTGTTCGCGCCGCGGCCAAGGCGTGGTCGACGTCCCTCGGTCCGGCCAGTGCAGCGCGGCCGATCTCCTCCTCCGTCGCAGGATTGATGACTGCGTCGGCAGCGCCATCGACCGGCGCGACCCATTCTCCGCCGATATAGAGTCTGTCCTGTGGCGGTCTGTGCATGGTCTGCTCCTAGGCACGCTGAAGAAGGAAGTCGGCGCAACGCTCGCCGATCATGATAGAGGGCGCATTGGTGTTGCCGCTGACGAGATTGGGCATGATCGAGGCGTCAGCTACGCGCAACCGCGGTACGCCGTGAACCCGAAGCTTCGCATCGACGACCGAACCAGGATCGCTGGCTTCACCCATCTTGCAGGTGCCGCAAGGATGGTAGACCGTCTTGAGTACGGTGCGAATGTGACCCTCGATCGCGGCATCGTCGAGCTGGTCGTCAGGGCCATGGCCAGGAGCCAATTCGCACGCAAGAAGGCCGGCGAGCGAAGGAGAATGCAAAATCCGTCGCGCCAGTCGCACGCCGCGTATCAGGGTCGCCAGGTCGTCCGGGTGTCCCATGATATTTGCCTCGATGCGGACCGGCGCCATGGCATCGGGATCAGAAATGCTAACCCTACCCCGCGCCTTGGGGCGCAGGACGCACGGACTGATGGAAATGCCGTGCCCCGGCAGCGGCGGACGGTCCGCATCGCCCGTCAGCGCGGCGACCGTCGTAAACTGGATATCCGGTCGACTCGTGCCATCGGTCGATACAAAGCCGCCGGATTCAACGATGTTGGACGTCAGCAAGCCCGATTTAAACATCAGCCATTGCAGACCGTGGCGGACAGCCGTCAGCCCCTTGTCCGCCCGGTGAAGGCTGATCGGGTCCTTCGTCTGGCCATAGACCCCCGCCTGATAATGGTCCTGAAAATTCGCACCCACACCATCGAGCGCGCGCAGAACCGGAATGTCGAATTCCGAAAGCAGCCATTCAGGTCCGATGCCGGACAATTGCAGGACTTTGGGCGAGCCGAAGGCACCTGCAGACACGATCACCTCCTCGCGCACTTGCGCATCGTGGATTGAACCGTCGCTGGCACGGTAACGGACTCCTGCGGCAGCCCCGTTTTCCATCAATACTGCCTGCACATGAGCTTCGCACCGCAAAGTAAGCAGCTTGTTGCCACGAACCCGCGACAGGAACGCCACAACCGTAGACTGTCGCCTGCCATCGGCCGAGGTCGTCTGGTAAAAGCCGACACCATCTTGATGGCTGCCGTTGAAATCGTCGTTGTAGCGAATGCCCGCTTCCTGGCCCGCACGGACGAAGGCATAGCTCAGAGGATGGTGGTAGCCGGCGTCCGATACCTTGAGCGGCCCGAAGCTGCCATGCAGCGGTTCTGAATATTTCTGGTTGGCCTCGCTGCGCTTGAAGACAGGCAGGACCTCGTTCCAGCCCCAGCCCTCGCAGCCAGCGGCTTCCCAATCGTCATAATCCTGCGCTTGCCCACGAATATAGACCATGCCGTTGACGGAGGAACCGCCGCCCAGCAATCTGCCCTGCTTCATGTAGACCCGCCTTCCGCCAAGTGCGGGTTCTGGTTCGGTGTACATGTGCCAGGCCAGCTTCTTGGCGATTTTCTGAATTCCGCCTGGCATGGGAATGAAGAAGTCCCGGTCGTACGCGCCGGATTCCAGAAGCAGAACACTCTTGCCAGCTTCGACAAGACGCGTCGCAACAACGCAGCCCGCCGATCCGGCACCGATAATAATGTAGTCAAAACTATCCATATTCTTGCTCTGAATTTTCTAAATAAATATCCGAAACATGCCTTTAATTCCCGATGAATATAGATATCTGATAATCTCTAAATCGGGATCTCAAGCTTTTTAAATAGCTGCTCGATCATTGAATTGACCTCGTCCAGTTTCCCAGCTGCGGCGACGTAACGGTCGGGCCGGATCACGACGAATTCGG
>DDNW01000197.1:25036-26780 GCA_002341345.1 Erythrobacter sp. UBA2510 | reverse complement strand
CGGATCACGACGAATTCGGTTGCGGTGCGTGCCAGAAGAAGATCGCGTAACCCTCCATCGAAGTCGTAGACGTCGATGACATTAAGGCCTGGCAGCTGTGTCCGCATTGTCGGATCGAACCCGCCCTCTCTTCTGTAAGAGGGCATCACGCTCGATTGAACGACGCGGGCGCCAGCCCGGCTAAGAATGGCAATCGATGCCTCCGACAATGCCTCGACCAATCCTGTTGCCAGGCCCAGGATCGCAATGTCCTGGCCAAGCACGTCGTCGAGCAGCTTGCGCTCACCCGAAAGCGTCTGAACCATTGGCTGCGGAAATGCCCGCCCGACCAACGACGTCTTGGCGGAGGCAGGAGGTGGAAGCACGAAACCTTGTTGGTATTGCGGAACCGGCTTGTACTTCATTTGTAGGATGTAATCGCGGCCGCCGGGAATTTTCTGGAGGTTCCGGAACACGAAATTCCGGGCGATTTCTGTAATTCGATTGCGCGGGTGGTAGAGGCGCCCGACCCCTGTCGCGAATTCGACCATTGCGCGTGCATTCTCGCGCCGTTCTGTATCGTAGCTCGAAAGCAATGCGGGACTGGCCTTGTCGGCGAGAACCTGGCCCAGTTTCCAGGCGAGATTGGTGACGTCTCGAATCCCCGAATTCATGCCTTGCCCGAAAAAGGGAGGCTGCAGATGCGCCGCATCGCCCACGAGGAAAACCCGGCCCTTTTGGAAGGTCTCCGCCGTCCTGGAATGATGCCAATATATGCGCCTGCGCACCGCAGGAGGGACCGGAGTATCAGGGTAGAACGGCTTCATCAGTTCAGCGACTCGATCCGGCTCGGCCATGGCCTCGTGGTCTTCGCCCTCAAGAATCTTGAATTCGAAGCGGCGAAATCCGAATGGCAGCGGAATTGTCATCGAAGGCCGATGAGAAGAGGTGTAGACGGCGGAATACGGCGCATCCCAAGTATCGTGCTCGATATCGACGACCAGCCATTTCATCGGCGCCGTGTCGCCCATCAGTGGGATGTCCAGCGCCCCTCTGACAAAGCTTTTGCCGCCATCGGCACCGACCGCAAACCGAGCTGAAATTTCGACAGGTTCACCGTGATGGACCGCAGTCAGTTCGACGCGGCTTCCCGTGTCCGACAGCCCTGTCACCTCGCACGAGGTCATGAGGCGCACGTTTTCGAAGCGCGCCAGACTCTTTCGCAGGACGTTTTCGAGATTGGGCTGGAAAAACAGATTTCGCCGCGGCCAGCCAAATGGCCTCGCGCTTGGCGCGACATGCGCCAGCAATTTCCGATTGGAATCGTAATACCGGATCGGGGCGTTACGCACCGCATTGTCGAGCACCGGCTCCGCCATGTCGAAACTCTGGAGCGTCCGCAGGGCTTCGTCGTCGATGCCGACTGCGCGAGGCTCGTCGACGACCCCAGCTTCCTTATCCAGCAGGACGACTTCGACGCCGTACCCTGCAAGAAGATTGGCGAGCGTCGCTCCGGCAGGCCCCGCTCCGACGATCGCGACATCACATTTCATCTATTTTCTCCTGTAAAATCAGCCTCTTGGTCCTTTAAAAATGCTGCCTTATACTGCCACTCACTGCGGCAGGCAGGGCAAGAACCGCAAAGAAAGAGTGGCGGGAGAACGGGAAGCGAAGGCGCGGCAAGTCACGCACGCCTGGCATCGACAGCCATCTCATGCGCCATCTCCGGGTGCATAGGCACCCAGGGCGATCAGTTGCTCGATCT
>DDNW01000197.1:18221-24875 GCA_002341345.1 Erythrobacter sp. UBA2510 | reverse complement strand
CGTCTTGTAGGACACCGATATCGGTCAAAATGTCCATCCCTGCAGCACCTGCGGGAGCAGCCGAGTCGCTGATGCGGCTCGGCGTGCGCGAAAATCGCGGCGCTGGCGCCGGAACTGCCAAGCCATCTCTTTGCACGAAGGATTTACGGGCTATGTGGTGCGGGTGTTCGGGCACCTCGTCGAGCGACAGGACAGGGGCGAAGCAGGCGGACAGACCCTCCAGATCGTCGCACCATTGCTGGCGTGTCTTCGAGGCAAATATGCGCTCCAGAATGGCGACCTTCTCTGGCCAGAGCGATCGGTCTTGCCGGTCATCCCAGATCGGGTCATCCAGCTCCAGATGCTTGCGCAATGTGCCATAGAATTGCGGCTCGATAGCACCGATCGTGATCCACTTCCCGTCTGCCGTTCGGTAGACATTGTAATGCGGAGCGCCTGAATCGAGAGTGTTGGCGCCGCGTTCGTCAACCAGCCTTCCTTGCGCTTTCATTGCGTGAAAGGCCGTCAGCATAGAGGAAACACCATCGATCATTGCCGCGTCGATCACCTGCCCGAGTCCCGACATTTTCGTCTCGATCAAAGCGGCAAGGATGCCGAGCGACAGGAACATCGCCCCGCCCCCGTAATCTCCCACCAAATTGAGCGGAATGGCAGGAGCTTCCCCTCTGCGCCCAATCAGGCCGAGAGCGCCCGCCAAAGCAATGTAGTTTACATCATGGCCGGCAAGGGGTGCGTAAGGCCCTTCCTGCCCCCAACCCGTCATGCGCCCATAGACGAGCAAGCGATTTTGCTTGAGACATTCTGCGGGACCGAGGCCCAGCCTCTCCATTTTTCCCGGCCGATACCCTTCAAGCAGAGCATCGGCGCGCTTGATCAGTCGCATAGCAATATCGCGTCCGGCTGGAATGGTTAGATCAAGACAGATCGAGCGTCGACCGCGCAATATTGGATTGTTAACTGGAGCGGCGTTGTTCTTCCGATCTTCGGAAACCCGGTCGATCCTGACAATTTCGGCGCCCATGTCGGCCAGCAACATGGCTGCGAAAGGCACCGGGCCCATGCCGGCAAATTCTACTATGCTGATCCCCGCGAGTGGCCCGGTCATAGGTTGCACACATCATGCGTTATGCAAGACCCGACCAACCGGCCCGGGCCGCGCAATTTCACTGTTGTCGCCACGTCATGGAGAGTCACCCCCAATCACCCCCTACCCCGCAGCCATCTCTCGTGAATGCTGCCCGCCGATATTCTTGTCGAATTCGTGTCGATCGGCTTTCAAGCGGCGCGAATCCCTGAATGTATCCAGATAGGTTGCGGCGCTATGACCAGTAAGAGCGATTGCAACCTGGAAGCCATTGGTCAGCGATATGAGACGGACGTCAGAATTACGCATTGCGCAGTTCTGGAACCTCACCCATTGACACGAACCGGACGCTGGTCGGCATATCTGCTTCCTGGCCGGACCGATCAACATGCTTGGTAGGCCGGATCGGGTACATCGGATAGCATGTCCAAATGACGGGGTGTCCAACCGAGCTCGTGCCGAGCCCGCGGGGAGCGCGAGCGGCTGCACGTGCTCATGATTATCAAGGCCATGAATTTCCCCCAGATTGAAGTAGCCTCTTCGAAATCAATGCTTCGGGCAGCGCAGCCCAAGTGCCTGGCGACTGCCTCTGCAACAGTGCGATGCGCCACCTCTCCGCTTACGGCGTGATAGAGTGCGCCGGGAACGCCATGCTCGAGGGCAAGTGCATAGGTTTTCGCCAGGTCTTCGACATGCACGCTGGAATAAAGGTTTAGGCCGCGCCCTAAATAGCAAACCGACCCGGTCTGGCGGGCCGATTCGAAAAATGCGCGGATCAGGCCGCAACCACCATTTCCCCAGATCATCGGTGGCCGAATGACGATTGGCCTGAGTCCTCGATCGCGAGCTTCGCGCACGAGCACTTCGGTTTCAGCCCGCCTGAGCAACCATTTCGACGGCACGAACGCATCCTCTTCGGCGAAGTTGTCCTCGCTCCATTCGCCATCCGTCTTCTGGCTGAGCACCCCTGTCCCCGAAGTAAAAATCAGAGTCTTGCGACTTCCGGTGAGGCGTTCGATCAGCGTAGCGACCGCCTCGTGCTCCGGCTCCAGCAGCAACTGCGCAGCATATACCACTGCATCTACGGTTCCGAGCACGTTATCGAGGGTGCCGAGATCCGATAGATCGGCCCGGACCGCTGTGGCGCCAAGCGCGGTGATGGCAGAACCGGGCTGAGACCGCAGCGTTCCCCACACATCATGCCCTTCCAGCGAAAGTCGGCGGGTGACATGCGATCCGACATATCCGGTCGCGCCGATAACTAGAACCTTCATGACGGCTGCATTGCGCGGCGAGGACACGCCGCTCAAGACCCTGCAAGGGGACTGTCGCGCGCTTGCTATCTGGGCGACATCTTGGGTGTGGAACGTGAGCAAAAAGAGGAGAGGACCGCGATGAAGGATCGCGCCATCACCGAGTCCATCCCTGCCAGCCCCGCTCTGCCCAGCCTCACGTATTCTCGTTACGCCACGGGGGTGCTGATGGTCGTTTACATGCTCAGCTTCCTCGATCGGCAAGTGCTTTCGATCCTGGCAGAGCCGATCAAGCTCGACCTCGGCCTCGCGGACTGGCAAATCGGCGCCGTCAGCGGCCTGGCATTTGCGATGTTCTATACCCTTGTCGGGATCCCCGTCGCACGCCTGAGCGAACGCGGTCACAGGCCCTACATCATTGCCTGTGCAATCACCGTCTGGAGCGCGTCAACCGTCCTGTGCGGATTTGCGAAGAGTTTCACGCATCTGGCGCTCGCACGCATCGGTGTCGGCACCGGCGAGGCCGGGTGCACACCTCCGGCCCTTTCGCTGATTGCAGATTATGTCCCCCGCGAGCGACGCTCCTCCGCTGTCGCGATCTACATGGCCGGTGCACCGGCCGGCGTACTAATCGGTATGGTTCTTGGCGGCATTGTCGCAAGTCACTGGGGCTGGCGGACGGCGTTTTTAGTCGCCGGGGCGCCAGGTGTCCTTGTCGCCATTCTTGTAGCCCTCACCTTGCGCGAGCCTCGCCTGCAGCTTCGCCGCGAAGAAATCCTCCAAAGCAGCTCCTCCGATCAATCGACAAGTAAGGAAACCTTCGCCGCAACGCTTAAGGTCCTGATGGGCAAGCCTACTTATCGCCTGCTAGTGAGCGCCATCACGATGAATGCGTTTATCCAGTATAGCGTAAATACCTTCATCGGCTCGTTCTTCTTTAGAAATCATGCAGCAGAGATTGCGGAAATAGCGGTCTTGTTCGGGCTCAAGCCGGTCGGTTTTCTGGGCATCTCACTGGGCTTGATACTCGGACTCTCAGGCGTTGCAGGCTCGATCTTTGGCGGCAGGCTGTCCGACCATTTTGCGAAGCGCGACATTCGCGCGCATATGACGGTTCCAGCGATCGGCGTCCTGGTCGGCACGCCATTCTATATCGCGACCTTCATGATTGATTCCCTGCCACTGGCGCTGGGTTTACTTCTGATCCCCAGCACGCTGAATGCCATGTATTACGGTCCAGCCTATGGGATCGTTCAGGGTTTGGTGAAGCCCTCGATGCGCGCGACCGCTACAGCCGTGCTCCTCTTAGTCATAAGTCTTGTGGGGCTTGGTCTTGGGCCGCTGATTGTTGGGGCCGTCAGCGACCTCCTTACCAGCCAAGGGCTCGGTGAAGCGGTCGGTCTCAGATGGGCTATGACCCTCTGTGTGCTAGCAGCCATCCCGACCGCCATCTGTTTTTTGCTGGCGCGCAAGTCGCTGCAAGCCGACCTTGTGAGTTGATGATGGGCGACGTGCAAAGTTACATCCATACGAAATTTGCAACTTCGGCAAGCGGAACTGCTGAAGAGAACTGCAAGACGAGAGGAAACACCTGATGGATCTGAAGGAAGCTTTTGCTGCTCTCGATGCCGCGCCGCATTGGCAGAAGCGAGCCAGGTATCTCGATGAATGGCGAAAGGCGGGCTATCACAGCGGCAAGGTGACATCGGCGCTGATCGCGGAAAGAGTTGCCCAGCGCCCGGATGTCCAGATTGTCTTTGGCTCGCTCGAGCGGCCTTCGCAGACCACGGCAGGTGAACTGCTGAAAGAGAGCTATGGTGTCGCAGCAGCCTTTCACCGGCTTGGCTTGCGCGAAGGGGATGTGCTCGTTTCGCAGATGCCCAATTGGCGCGAAGGCTCTCTTACGATGCTCGCTGCACTGCATCTCGGCCTGATCTTCGTGCCGATGGTCCATATCTACGGCCCGTCCGAAATGGCATTCATCATCAACACTGTCGGGGCCAAGGCCGTCGTCGTGCCCGATCGTTGGAAGAAAATCGACTACGGCGCGCGTATCGGCGCACTCGGCGAGGTGCCGACACTGGAGCATGTCATCACCGTGGGGTCCGAAGCAATGCCGGTGGCGGTTACTCGCTGGGCTGATCTCGATCGTACAGAAATTCGGCTACCGGAGCTTGTTGCGAAGCCGAACGACCCCTGGCTCATCATGTTCACTTCCGGAACGACATCCGCACCCAAGGGCGTGGTCCATACCCATCACAGTTTCGCAGCCGAGATATCGCTTTTCCCCGCAGCGCCGTCACCCAAAGGCGGCATGAAACTATTGCCGATGCCTGCCGGGCACAGCGCCGGGATGATCGCAAACTTGCGTCCATTTATTGCCGGCGACGGCTGCGTTCTGATGGATGCCTGGGATGAGCAGCTAGCACTCGATCTCATCAAGCAGCACCGCCCTGACCGTGCGGGCGGCGTTCCTTACACCGTCTCCTTCATGCTCGATCATGCAGAGGAACTGTTTCCCGACGGGCTGGTCCAGATGTTGGTAGGGGCGGCCAGCGTTCCCGCGTCATTGATGGAACGCGCTGAACGGCACGGTTTTCCGGGCACGCGCACTTATGGTTCCACGGAACATCCGACAATCTCTGGCGGCTTCCCCGAAGACCCCTTCGAAAAACGCACGACTACTGACGGCCGATTGCTACCCGGCGTTCAAGTGCGCCTTGTCGATGACGACGGCGTGACGGTCGAGACGGGCGAGCCGGGTGAGATCGTAAGCATGGGGCCGGAACTTTTCAAAGGCTACCTCGACCCGGCAGAGAACGAGTCCGCATTTGCCCAGGACGGATGGTTCCATACCGGCGACATCGGTCAACTGGACAAGGAAGGCTACTTGCGCATCGTTGATCGCAAGAAGGACATTATCATCCGGGGGGGCGAGAACATCTCGTCAAAGGAGGTCGAGGATGTGCTGGCTCTGCACCCGGCAATTTCCGAAGCGGCCGTCGTGGCTTGGCCCGACGACAGACTAGGTGAACGTGTGGCGGCTTTCGTTAAACTTAGCGAACCCGGGACAATCGCGATCGAGGACATAACGGAACATTTCAAGGTCTTTGGCATCGCCCGCCAAAAAACCCCGGAACGCATCGTCGTCGTCGAAGACTTTCCACGAACACCTGCCGGCAAGATCCTCAAGACCGAACTGCGCGCCAAGGTGAAATCACTCTCCAAACATGAAGAGATTGCGAGATGAATCTGGACCTTAATGAAGAACAGGAAATGCTGCGCGACGCATTGTCGCGTGCTTTCGCCAAATCTTCGCCCCCGGCACAAATCCGGGAAGCCGAGAAGACGGGCCACGACCCGGTAGCATGGCAAGCCTTTGTCGAGATGGGTCTGCCAATGCTGCGGGTGCCGGAGAGACTTGGCGGCACAGGCGCGAGCCTTCTGGATGCTGTGGTCGTCGCTCAGGTCTTTGGCGAATACGCACCAGTCATACCCGCACTCGATGTCATTGTTGGCGCTTCGCTGCTGGCCATGCTGGGTGAAAATGTCGACGACCTGGCCGAAGGCAAGATCGTGGTTGTCGCCCTGCAACCTGCCGATGGATCTTCCCAGGTGGTCGATGCCGCAGGCGTTGCGGACCGGATCGTGTTCCGAGCAGGTAGCGAGATCCGCTCACTTGCGGGGCCGTTCGGACCTGTCGAAGCCAATACCGGGTCAACCGCCGCCTGCCGCGTCCAGCTAGGTGACAATGTCGGCACGGTTATCGCTACCGGACCTGATGCTGTCGCGACCTACGATGCGGCCATTGAAGAGTGGAAGCTTCTTAATGCCGCGGCTATTTCAGCGGCAGCGCGCAAAGCCATCCTGATAGCCGCCGACTATGCCAAGGAGCGCCATGCCTTCGGGCGGCCGATCGGCAGCTATCAGGGTCTTGCCCATCCGCTGGCCGAAGCTTTTTGCGACGTCGAGGGGGCATCCCTTCTGGTGCTAAGAACGGTCGAAGCCATCGCCAAAGATGAACCCAAGGCGGCAGCCATGGTGAGCATGAGTGCGTGGTGGGCTGCAGAGGCCGGCCGTCCGGCGGTGATTAAGGCCATGCGCGTTTTCGGCGGGTATGGCATGACCATGGAATATGACGCGCAAATCTACTTTCGCCGCGTCACACACTGGTCGTTGCTTGGCGGAGATCCGGACAGGGACCTAGGCCTGATCGCCGATCGTCTCTGGTCCAAGGTTGCGATACCCCTGCCCGAGGCAGGCGAATGTGCCATCACCTTCGAATATCCTGAAGAGGCTTTGAAGATTGCGGATCAG
>DDNW01000197.1:11985-18066 GCA_002341345.1 Erythrobacter sp. UBA2510 | reverse complement strand
GGATCAGGTTCGCAGCATTTTCCAGGAACATGCTACGCCGCAGCAGCGCGAGGTCGAATTCAACTCCGACGATTCTCTCGATCGGACGCTGTTTCGCAAACTCTCGGAAGTTAATCTGCTTTACCCGGATTGGCCCGTCGAGAATGGCGGCAGCGCATGCGACAGCTTTACAGTCGGAGCCATCAAAGCCGTCTTTACAGAGTTCGACTGGGGCCACACGGTCGTGTCGGTATCCGACATGCTCGGGAAGATGGTTCTCAACTTCGGATCCGAACAGGCGAAGGCCGAGATCCTTCCGAAACTGGCTTCTGCCCAGGCCTACGCCTCGCTCGGCTATTCCGAGCCTTCCTGCGGTTCCGACATCTTCGCGGCCCGAACCAGAGCGGTGCGCGACGGCGATGACTGGATAATCGACGGACAAAAAATATTCACATCGCAGGGTCACTTTGCCGATTATTGCCTAATGCTCACCCGCACCGGAGAAGACAAACACGGGGGCATCACCCTCTTCGCGTTGCCTCTCGATACGCCGGGCTACCGCTGCGACGAGATCAAGACTGTCGGTGGCGAGCGCACCAATACTACCTTTTACGACGGGGTTCGTGTATCCGACGCCTACCGGCTGGGCGAGGTCAATGGCGGGGTCAAGGTTCTGGCGGCTGCGTTGGCGATGGAGCAGGGATCGAGCGACCATTTTATCGGCGCCATCAAGCATATGCTCTTCAGCGCCCTGGAATGGGCCCGAAACGGCTTGCGCGCTGGCGAGCCTGCGATCGACAATATCGTCGTTCGCTCCACGCTGGCGCGCTCCGCCACCCGGCTGGAGGTCGGAAACGTGCTTAATCGTCGCGCGGCGTGGGGCTTCGGGGTCGGCAAAGCGCAGAAGCACTATGGCCCGGCAGCAAAACTGTTCGGGAGCGAAGGCTGGGTTCGTTGCGGATCGGAGTTGATGGCTCTGGCCGCGCCAGATACTCTGCTACGCGGGTATACACCCGCCGGCCGCATCGAAAAGGAATTCCGACGCTCTGTACCAAGCACCATTTATGCAGGTACGAGCGAAGTTCAGCGTAGTATCGTAGCCGAGGCAGGTCTCGGTCTACCCCGAACCAGGACCTGACGGATGACAGAAGCGCATACCCGCCTGGAAAAGCTTGGTCCTGTCCTTTCGTTCACGTTCGATAGGCCGGATAAATATAACGCCTTCACGCGCTCGATGCTCGCCGCCTTGCGCGAAGCTTTTGAAACTTTTGCAAACGACGATGAATTGCGCGTACTGCTGATCCGCGCAAAGGGGAAGTATTTCTCATCGGGCATGGACGTGACGACCCTTGGCACCGGGCCGGAGGGCGAAGGAGCCTCGTCATTCAGGCGCCGTTATCGCAAGGACGCATGGCATCAACTATACGATGAGTTCGAAGCGTTGGAGAAGCCGATTGTCGTGGCGCATCAGGGTCCATGCCTTGGCGCCGGGCTCGAGATGTCATTGTCCTGCGACTTCAGGCTGGCAAGCGATGCTGCGCGATACGGTCTGCCAGAATTGAACATGGGAATGATCCCCGGCTCGGGAGGCACCAGTCGGCTGGTACGCACGATCGGCGGGCATTGGGCACGATGGTTGATCATGGCTAACAAGCAGGTCGATGCGGAACGTGCCCTCAATATCGGCCTGATCCACGACATCTATGCCGCGGCAGAATTCGACGATCAGGTGGAAGAATTCTGTCAATCTTTGGCCCGCGAGCCGGCACAGGCAATGGGTACCGCGAAACTCGCCATCGAGCTTGCAGCCGACCTCGATCGTGCCCAGGCGCGAAACATGGAGCGACTGGCCAACAGCAGCCTATTCCAACGCGATGAACAAACCCGCGTCTTCGACGCACTTGTATCCCGATTCATAAAGAAAAAGTGAAATTCACCGTAAGCATACTATAATGAATAATTTTTTCCGTCTATGTGAAAAAAAATTCGTATAGCTGTATTTTTAAACAAAAATCGCAAATTGCTTTTCCCATATCGTTCTATTCGTTATAATTTTCAAGATTTTGAAAAACGATTGAAAGGGCTGGGAGATGGATCGTGATTTCATTCGCAAGGCGGTCGAGGAAGCTGACCTAAACGCGTTGCGCATCGCGCTGCTGCAGGCGACCGGCGATAAGCAATTCGCACGCATCCCGGTCGAACGCATCGATGTGCGCGCGGGCGCGGGCACGACCTACGTGGTCGCAGATTCACACCGCGAACGATTGATCGAGAAGGCCGTCGAATTTCTCTCGGAAGATCCGAAGGGGTACACTCTGTCGGTTCCCACCGACGAGCAATTGCGGCACTTCATGGAGCTCGTGACCGGCGGAGAGCGCATTAGCGACGAAGACTTTGACATTCGTCGCCCTGTGCCGGCTTTTGAAGATTATCCCCGCTGTGCCAATTGGCGCGGAACGCCGCCGACTCTGCCACCGGACTTCCGCGTCGCAATCGTGGGCGCAGGCTTCAGCGGCCTTGGCATGGCCGTACAGCTAGAACGACTCGGAATCCCCTACGTAATCTACGAACGCCGCTTCGAGCTGGGCGGCACCTGGAGCATCAACACCTATCCCGATGCACGCGTCGACACGCCCAGCGCAATGTACGAATTCAGTTTCGAGAAGCGCTATCCCTGGACCGAGCATTTTGCGCGACAGCCCGAAGTGCAGAGTTATCTCGAGCATATCGCCCGCAAGTTCGGGATTTTCGACAAGATCCACTTCAACCACGACATAAAGGGCGGAACGTTCGACGAGGACACATCTTTGTGGACTCTCGACATCGTCAAACAGGACGGCGAACGACTTTCCGTCGCCGCAAATTTCGTCATTAGCGCATCTGGTCTTTTCTCGACCCCGCGCATGCTCGAAGTCGATGGCATCGACACCTTCGAGGGCGAGATCGTCCACAGTACCGAATGGAACGAGCGACACAGCGCTTCGGGTAAGGCGGTTGCCATCGTGGGCAACGGCTCCACGGGCGTTCAGCTTCTTGACCGGATCTCGGATGAAGCCAGGCAAACTTACGTCTTCCAGCGCACCCCGCAATGGATCGCGCCACGCGAACGGTATGGCGAGCCGATGAGCCCTGGCGATAGCTGGTTGCGAGAGAATATGCCCTATTACTGGAACTGGACCCGATACACCGGAACCCTGCCGGTGCTGGACCTTTATCAGTTTCTGGTGCCCGACGCGCAGTGGCGAGCAAAGGGTGGTAAGGTAAATCCACAGAACGATGCCCTGCGGGAATCAATGACCCAGTATATCATTCAGCAGGTCGAGGGACGGCAGGACCTGATCGAAAAATTGGTCCCCCCCTATGCGCCATTTTCGAGACGCCTGATAGTTGACAATAAATGGTATCAGTCCCTGCTGAAGCCTAACGTCGAACTCGTGACGGAGCCGATCAGCCAGGTCACCAACTCAGGCATCGTGACCGCTGACGGAACCGAACGGCCCGTCGACATGATCTTGACGGCAACGGGCTTCAGCGTCGAGAAATACGTCTGGCCGGCGGATTACATCGGTCGCGGCGGAGCGCACCTGCAGGACCGATGGAGTACGGACGGGGCGCGGGCATATCTCGGCATGATGATCGACGGATTTCCCAACTTCTTCGTGCTTTATGGCCCGAATGCCCAAAGTGTCAGTGGCGGAGGCGGTACGATCCCGACCCAGATCGAGATGTGGACCAAATATGTCGCCCAGCTGATCGTCGATACTCTCGAGAGCGGACATGCCGCAGTCGAAGTGACAAAGACCGCGTTCGAAGCCTATTATGATCGCCTGGACGAGGCGGCGAGCAAACTGATCTGGCTCACCGACATCGGTTCGATTGAACGCAACTATTACGTCAAGAACGGTCGCCTGCAGGTTAACATGCCATTTCATTACCAGGTCTGGCATTACATGCTCGCCAGTCCCGACGCAGAAGACATGGCGTTTACCGGATCGCTTGCAAATATGCGGAACGCCCAGACAACGGTGAATGCCTAGTGATCGACCAATCGGTTCGCGTGACTTAACATCAGGTCATGGAGTTCATCCACGCGATGGTCGATAGAATCAGGCGGTCCGGCAAGGCCGAGGACAAGCTGCACGCCCGAGCGGAGGCGTGGAAGCGCAAGTGCGATCGAGAACAACTGGTCGCTGAGGCCGCATGCAAAGCCGCGCTGACGGGTCGCAGCGATCACGTCTCGAAGCTCGAAACGAGCTTGATCGGTCATGTGCCGCGCCTCCGGGGTTCGCGCAATCCAGCGCTCCACCTCGCGGTCATCGTGTGTAGCCAGAAATGCTGCGCCAAGCGCGGTACCCGTGATCGATACACGGCTCCCCTTGCGGACCAAACCCGCCAGTGCTGGTGGAGATTCGACGTCTACGATTTGCAGCGATGCCATTTGCGGGGCAGCAAGCGTCGCAATTTGACCCGTGCTTGCGCCAAGCGAAGCGACCATCCCGCCCAATGCCTCACCGCCGAAGAAGCTTTCGACAAGCAGGTTTGCAAACGGCAGCAGCCTTGGCGACGGGCTGTAGACCTTGCCCTCTGCGTCGATCAGCAGATAGCCTGCGTCCGTCATCGACTTGAGCAATTGATCTGCGCTCGATGGCTGCATGTCCAGGGCATGGGCGATATCGGTCGCGCGCAGAGGACGACGGACCGACGCAAAGTGCTCCAGAACGTCGAGCGCGCGGACGGCAGATTTGGAAATGTTGCGGCGTTCGCCCGGGTGCTGAATTTCGGACCTCGTGATCCTTATTCCTGCGCGATCGGCAGCAGCATCAGCCGGGATAGCATATCTACGCACCATGTTATGTGTCCCCCTTGTCGGGCGTTGATCGCACCGTACTCGCCTGCGAAACCTACGCTCCCAATTTCAGCGAGCTTTCCATGTCAAATGATCTGAACGACGTCGCCGACCGGCCTATCACGAGGGTCCCTCTGGTTCCACCCGCGCTGAGGACCGGCAGAGACGCTTCGCCGGAATTGCAGGAGCGACGTTTGCTGGCGCTTCCCGGCAAGGGATTTCCACCCATAACCGGAATCGAGACGCGGGAGATTGAGCTGGCTGGGCTTGGCTGCCTTTCGAGCGCCCCGCCCAATCCGCGCGGTGTCCTGTTCCATATCCACGGCGGCGCCTTTCGCAGCGGCAATCCGCAGCGTTTGCGCCCCTTTGCGGAAACTCTCGCATCGCTCGTCAATTGCACGGTCATATTGCCGACCTATCCCCTTGCCCCTGAGAACCCGTTTCCCGCCGCGCTAGTCCGCCTTCAAGACGCTTACACGGAAGTTGCAACCGGCCAGCCGCTCGTCCTTGGTGGGGACTCGGCGGGTGGCAATCTGGCGCTTTCGTTGTGGCATATGGGTGCCGCCGCAGATGCTCTGTGCCTGATATCGCCATGGCTCGACCTGCGCGTGGCCGCAGCATCATATGAAAGGGCCGCAGGAACAGATCAGCTCTTCTCACGAGAGATGGCACAGGACGCACGCCAGATGTATCTTCAGGGGCATTCGCCAGACGATCCCTTGGCCTCCCCCCTGCTCGGCGCGGTCGATAACATGCCTCCCACGTTCATCGTGGCAGGCGGAGTCGAGGTATTGATCGACGACACGCTTGCATTGTTCTCCCGTCTTGCGACTGCCGGTGTCGACGTCGAATGTCGCGTAGTCCCTGAGATGCAGCACGTTGCGCCGACCTTCGGACTCGACGCACCAGGCGCCGCCGCTGGTCTCGAAGCGATCACCGGCTTCCTGGATCGGCAATTCCGGCGCGGGTCCGGACCGGCCGATACCCCACACATCATAACTGAGTGAGAGAGAGAGCTATGACCGCTACCGACCTGTTGGGAATCGAAGGCAAGACCGCCATTATCTGGGGAGGCGGGCAGGGAATGGGGGAAAGCTCGGCGCTCTATCTCGGGCGGGCGGGCTGCAAGCTGGCAATCGTTGACCTCAGCGCCGACCGCGCGCGAGATGCAGCCGACCGCCTCGCGGCACAAGGCTTTGAAGTCGTGCCGCTGGTCGCCGACATCACGAACGAAGAGGAGGTCGAAAGGGCGACTG
>DDNW01000197.1:4572-11888 GCA_002341345.1 Erythrobacter sp. UBA2510 | reverse complement strand
GAAAGGGCGACTGCGGAAGCAGAGTCCGCCCTCGGTCCCATCGACATAATGGTAACGATCGTCGGGGCGTCCAACTGGAAACCTCTGCTTGAAGTCAGCGAAGATGACTGGAACCGTGAGCTGAACCTCAACCTGAAATCGGTTTTTTACTGCGCCCGGTCAGCCGCAAGGCGGATGCTCTCTGCCGGACGCAGCGGATCGATCATCGCCATCAACTCGGTCAGCGGTCTAACTTCTGCACCTTTTCACGCGCCCTACGGTGCGGCGAAGTCGGGCTTGACCAACCTTGTGCGTTCCATGGCCGTCGAATGGGGTCCAGATATCCGCGTAAACGCGATTGCACCCGGCACGATAATTACACAGCGCTTGCCCAAGCAAGCATCAGAAGACGATCCGTCCAGCCCCTTCCGCAAACGACTCCCGATGCAGCGCCGGGGGACGACCGACGAAATCGGCAAAGGGGTCCTGTTCATGGCATCGGATTTGGCCGCTTACGTTACCGGTCAAACGCTTGCTGTAGACGGCGGCTGGATGGCTGCTTGGATGCTCGACATTCCGACCGAATTATCGCGTCCGCGCAAGATCAGCGACTGATCCGCCTGGAAAAGCTCGACAGGCCGCACCCCCGTGGAGGGGACAGACATGGCAGAAATTTCGGAGCAGACTGCACGCATACCAGAGATTGCGGAGATGGATGATGATAACTGCAGAGCAGAACCAGAATCTTACTCGGGTAGAAGGTGATGCGCCGATGGGTGCATTGCTGCGAAATTGGACATGGTTCCCGTTTGCTGTTTCGAGCCAGCTTGTCCCAGGTGAGGCACCGACCAGAGTGCGGCTTCTCGGGAAAGATTACGTCGCATTTCGTAACGCCGAGGGGAAAGTGGGCTTTATCGATGAAGCCTGCCCCCATCGCGGCGTTTCTATGGCCCTGGCCCGTAACGAGGGCTGCGTCTTGCGGTGCATCTTCCATGGCTGGGCAGTCGATGCCGAGGGCAACGTCGTTGACGCGCCAACACATCATGGGGATCAGGCTGCCTTTCTGAAAGGGATCCGGTCTCGGCATTATCCGGTTGAGGAACGGGGCGGCATGATCTGGGTCTGGTTGGGCGATCTTCCGGCGGCCGATTTCCCCGACCTGCCATTCTTCCACCTCCCCGAAGATCATGTCTGGATGACCGTCACCAAGGTTGATTGCAACTGGCTTCAAGGGGTCGAAGGTGCACTCGATTCCGCGCATGTCGGCACACTGCACCAAAGCTGGATAGCGCAACTGGCAGCGAGCACCTCGACCGAGGGAGGCACGATTGGCCTGGCTCTCAAGGCCGTCGCACCGCGCTATGAAATCGATCGAACAACCTTCGGACTGAGCGCGACTGCCCTGCGCGAAATGTCGGACGGATCGATCTATGTTCGCACGACGCAATTCGTGGCGCCTTTCATCAGCCTGGTTCCCGGATCGCAGCGCAATGAAGGATCGATCTTTATCGGCGTTCCGATCGACGATACCCATCACCTGCTATTCTTCGGCTACTTCGCAGAAGATCTTGTGCTGAATGAGGATACGCCGCGCGTACAGGCCTTGATCGGAAACGGGCGTGTCAATCCACACGACTTTGCCCCTTTCAAGGGGTCGCGCGAGAACAATTGGGGCCAGGATCGTGCCGCGATGGCCGACGGTCATTTTACCGGCTTTACCGACAACCTCCTCGAGGAGGACATCGTCGTTCAGGTAAGTATGGGTCCGATTACAGACCGGACGCGTGAGCACCCCTCCTCCAGCGATGTGGCCATCGTGCAGGCTCGCCTGCTCCTGCTACGGGCCTTGCGAAATCACAACGAAGGTGCGCCCCCACTTGCACCCCACAACGGCA
Source organism: Erythrobacter sp. UBA2510 (assembly GCA_002341345.1). Taxonomy (GTDB): domain Bacteria; phylum Pseudomonadota; class Alphaproteobacteria; order Sphingomonadales; family Sphingomonadaceae; genus Alteraurantiacibacter. The sequence goes on along the minus strand of DDNW01000197.1, from coordinate 10,014 downwards.
GTTGGGGAGGCGACGATGCGCTCCCCATCGATCGGGTCGTCCCTGAAGGACAGGACTGGCGCAACCAGTCCGAACTTGCCTGACGCGAGACCCTCGCGGCCCTCAGGTCGGCCCGGCAATGTTGCGATCGATGCGCGCTGACCCTGCTAGATGCGGGAAGCGGCCTAGAGGGTGTGCCGGAATATCATTTGCGCCACACACGAGGGCTTGTCCGCCCCTTCTCGGTCAACGGTGTATTCAACGATGGTCTGGAACATGGGACCGACCGGCTCATAGCTCAGAATCTTTGCCGACACCCGCAGGCGAGAGCCGACCGGCACAGGGCTCGGAAATCTGACTTTCTCGTAGCCATAGTTCAGGCCCATCTTGAAGCCTTCGAACTTGAACATGCCTTGGTTGAGAGCCGCGATCATGGAAAGCGTTAACAGGCCGTGCGCGATCGTCGTCCCGAACGGACCGCTTTTAGCGCGCTCGACATCGACATGAATCCACTGATGATCTCCGGTCGCCCGGGCAAAATCATCGATACGTTCCTGGGTCACTTCGAGCCATTCGCCGGGTCCCAGAGTGCTTCCCACCAGACCCGGCAATGTCTCTGGGCTGAAGATTGTCGTCATTAACCTCTACCCCCCAAGCCGCAAGCCGGGCGCGCGCGTGCCGAACAAATCCGTGCCGATGATGCGACCGATGTCTTCGGTTTTCCATCGCTTCTCACCGCTACTGACCCCTGCAACTTCATGCCAGCCCTTAAGCACGGACAGACGATCACGAACGGCGCGCAGGCATTGGCCGCTTACCAACTGCGCCTCGTCGCTGGCAAGCCAGGCGACTATTGGCGAACCCAACGACGGATCCATCGGATCGAAGTCCTCCGGGTCGAAGTCATCGGGTTCCTTGGGTGCGCCCATGCCGATTGTTGAGGAAATGCGAGTCAGACCACCGGGCGAGATTAGGTTGGCGGTAACCCCGATCGAGGCAAGCTCAAGCGAGAGAGTCAGTGTAAGACCGGCAATCCCGGCCTTTGCGGCAGCATAGTTTGTCTGACCGAAATTGCCGAGCAGGCCGGCGCCTGACGTCGTGTTGATTATCCGCCCAGGATAGCGTCCATTGCCAGATTTGGCGATCTTGCGCCAATGACGAGCGGCAGCTCGCGATGTCAGCCACGAGCCGCGCAGATGCACTTGCATGACCAAGTCAAAATCTTCGACGGACATGTTCCAGATGGCCTTGTCGCGCACGATGCCTGCGTTGTTGACGACAATGTCGATCCGGCCCCACTCGTCGATGCCGCGCTTGACCATCGCGTCGGCTGCGGCCTCATCACTGACATTGCCATAATCGGCCACAGCGTCCCCGCCACGAGTCTTGATCAGGTCGACAACGACATCGGCATCGCGCCCTCGCCCCTCGCCCTTTGCGTCACCGCCTAGATCGTTGACCACGACCTTTGCGCCTTGCTTTGCCAGTTCAAGTGCGTGACCGCGTCCGATGCCGTGTCCTGCGCCAGTCACCAGGGCAACCTTGCCCGCAAGTATACCTGTCATTTAAAATCAACTCCCTGCCGGACTGAATACCGGGATTGTGACGTCTTCCGAGATGGCCTCGAAGCCCAACTGGACGAGCATCCCGACTTGCAGATCTTCCGGCGATGCGCCGGTGATGATGGTCGTGACCCGCACGTCTTCATCCAGATCGACCTGCGCCGCGATGTAAGGCAGCTTCGAATTGAAGGGCGGTAGGTCGTTCACATAGACCGTCGACCAGGTGTAGAGGGTGCCGCCCCCCTTCGCCGGAACCAGCTCAACCTCTTCGCTCCAGCAATGAGGGCACATCGGACGCGGATAATAATGGACCTTTTCGCACAAGGCGCATCGACCGAGCATGAGCCTGCCCTCCTTGAGCGCATCCCAAAAGGGCTTTGTCTCCTGCTCGATCGTCGGCAGGTCGAAGCGCGGCGCGATGTTCGCCATCAATATCCCCTGAAGTGCACGGGGCGCTTTTCCATGAAGGCAGCGACCCCTTCCTTTACGTCTTCGGTCTTCCCGTTGATCTCCTGCGCCATCGCTTCTGCAAGGAAGGCAGCCTGTCGATCGTTGTCGAGCGAGCCGTTTAGCAGCCGCTTGGAAAGGCCGATTGCGGTAGTCGCTCCATCCGCCAGTCTTGCCGCCAGCTTGTCCGCCTCGACCGCCAGTTGATCGGGGCCGACGACGTAGTTGACCATGCCCAGTGCCATGGCATCGCTGGCAGAGAGGCGGTCACCGAGAAACGCCAGCTCTTTGGCCTTCTGCAACCCTACCCGCCGGGGCAACAGATAAGCCCCGGCCGCGTCGAGTGCGAGCCCCCTGAGTACGAAGGGCTGCGAGAACCAAGCCTCTTCGGCAGCAACGATCAGGTCGCATGCAAGCGCCAGATGCGCGCCCATTCCGGCAGCCGGTCCCTGCACTGCGGCAACCACCGGCTTGCCACAATCCAGCACCGCCGCGATCAACTGCTGCGCCCCGCCGAGCATAGTCCGCATGGTCGAGCCGACCGGTCGCGGGCTGGACATAGCGCTCGACATGCGGCCGACATCTGCACCCGAACAGAAATGCTTGCCCGTAGATTGAAGGAGAACGGCGCGGACATCTATATTGGCATCGGCATCGGCGAAAAGCGAGATGAGCTGGCTGCGCCCCTCCGCTGCAATTGCATTTGCGCGATCGGGTCGGTTTAGCGTTATGCGCAGGACGCCGTCCGTCAGTTCGCTCAGCACCATTTCGGACACGTCGTCCCCCATGCAAATTCCTCTACGCTTCCCGTCCCGATTGTCCGTCTTGACCTAGCCGGGCAGCGCTGGGATCGACGAGTCCCCCTTACGGTGACAGTCAACCCGAGCCCGATGAACTAGAGAAAGGATGGTTTTTTCAAGGGGAATTGGGATGGGTCGAAGGGTTGCGATAGCGGGCGTCGGATTGTCGGGACTGCCAGGATCACCGGTGGCGACGCCGTACGCTCTGCATGCGCAGGCCTCTCGAGAAGCGCTTGTGCAATCGGGGCTTGTTCCTTCGGATATTGACGGCTTTGCATCGGCCGGTCTTGGCGCCCTCCAGCCTCTGGAAGTCGCAGAATATCTCGGCCTGAGGCCACGCTGGATCAATTCAACCGGCGTTGGCGGCGCCACCTGGGAAGTCATGGCTGCACATGCTGCAGATGCAATCGCGGAGGGCCGCGCCGATGTTGTTTTGCTGGCATATGGTTCCACCGCACGAACCGACCTTAAGAACAAGTTGCGAACAGCCAGCCTTTCATGGGGAACGCGCGGACCGAGCCAGTTCGAGGCACCTTTCGGACATACGCTCATTTCGAAATACGCCATGGCCGCAAGGCGGCACATGCACCAATACGGCACCACGTTGGAGCAAATGGCCGAGATTGCCGTTTCCGCGCGCTACAATGCGGCATTGACTCCATTTGCCTCCTATCGCGATCCGATCAGCATCTCGGATGTCCTGGGCGGCAAGATGATTGCCGACCCCTTCACGAAGCTGCAGTGTTGCATCCGTTCCGACGGCGGGGCGGCAGTGGTCATGGTCGCGGAAGAGCGGGTCGCGGACCTTGCGGTGAAACCGGTGTGGGTTCTGGGAAGCGCCGAAGCAGGTTCGCATGTCTCGATGAGCCAGTGGGACGATTTTACGACCTCGCCAGCAGCCGTGACCGGACCGGAAGCATTCGGCAGAGCCGGAATTCGTCCGGAAGAAATCGATGTCGCCCAGATATACGACGCCTTTACATATATGGCCTTGATTACGCTCGAGGACCTCGGTTTTTGCGCCAAGGGGGATGGTGGCCCGTTCGTTTCGGACGGACGCCTCCGGGTCGGCGGCGCTTTACCCACCAACACCGACGGCGGTGGCCTGTCTGCCTGTCACCCTGGGATGCGTGGTCTTTTCCTGCTAGTAGAAGCGGCACGCCAGTTGCGCGGCGAATGCGGCGAACGCCAGGTCGACGACGCCAAGCTGGCTTGCGTCAGCGGTACCGGCGGGTGGTTCTGCTCGAACGCGACGATGATCCTCGGTGCGGCCTAACCCAGCTTATCCCATAGGCAACGCCAATAGTAGACAGTGCGGTAAACGCGGGCGAAGCTTCGAGCCTCTTGGCAATATCATTGTGGGAGACATAGCTGGCCGGGTGCCGTGTTCGCGTTGCTGAGATAACGTCGGATTGCTCAGCATATTTGAGTGCGCGACAAGACACCTTAATCTGAACTATGCAATCTCCTGCCGGAACAAGTCCCGAAAAGGGATGGAGAGGAGAGGTCGTTTTGAACGCGATAGCAATCATGCAGACGCCGCAAAGCAAGGGAGCGTCGCTTGCGGGGGTAGTCAATGCCCTTGGAACGAAGGATTTCGAAAGCGAAACCCTGCACTTTCTCAATCAAAAGTCAGGTGCCGAGCATTACTGCATTTACAGGGTGCGCGAAGGCATGCCGCAATTTCTTGGTGGCGCAAGTGTGAGGGGCGCACACGCCATGCAGCACGGCGCTGTCGACAAGCGATGGCCTCGCCGCTCATTTATTGAATTGCACCAAGCCGATGAAGCGACGCGTTCGGCGGAAAATACACTGATGTTTCATAATAATATCGAGGAGATTGAAGACCCCACCCTGCAATCGGCGCTTGAGCATTTCCACATCGCCGACCGGGTTATGGTGTGTGGGCATGCCATTGACGACTTCTACGCGATGTCGGTGATGAGGTCGCGCGAATCTGGCCAATTCGCGGAAGACGAGTTGCACGATCTTGCGGCGAGCGCCGATCTTTTGATTGCCGCATGCGCGAAACAGGCTTCGCTCTATTGGGATCGCTCGAAAGCGATTGCAAACTTCGAGTCTGTCGACGTGATCGAGACCAATCTTCGCGCAAGCGACTGGGGGCTATCTGAGCGCGAACTGCAGGTGAGCGCCCGCATTCTATTTGGAATTTCCGCTTACGGAATTTCGATCGACCTAGGCCTGGGAGAGGAAACGATCGCTACCTATCGCAAGCGTCTCTACGCGCGGCTTAAGATCGGCGGACGACACGAACTCTTGCAGCGATATCTCACATTGCTTTGATTTGCCGCCGAAATGCCAGGCAAGGCCTGGGCAGTGCTTGATTAACGCATGTCCCCGCCCCCATTGGCGCGAAGGGTCTCGCCGGTGACGAAGCTGCTCGCGGAGGACGCGAGGAAGAAAATGGCCTTGGCAATTTCGATCGGCTGGCCAACCCGGTGCAGAGCCGAGGTCGATGCCCGCGATTCGAAAATCTGCCGCTTCGCATCCTGGTCCAGCGAGCCATCGGCGTTTTTGAAGCGGTAGCTGACCATCGGGGTGTCAATAAAGCCAGGCGCAACCGCATTTACCCTTACGCCGGCAGGACCTACCTCGGCCGCAAGGGTGCGGGTCATTGCGTTGACGGCTGCCTT
>DDNW01000197.1:0-4474 GCA_002341345.1 Erythrobacter sp. UBA2510 | reverse complement strand
GCTGCCTTAGTAAGCGAATAGCACGAAATCCCGGGAACGGGTGCCTCCGCCCCTTGCGACGAGATATTGACGATCGATCCTCTATTCTCTGGCACCATCCTTCGCGCCGCAGCGACCGAGCCGAAATAAACGCCTTTGAGATTTATGGCGATCAATTGGTCGAGCATCGCTTCGTCCACATCGACCATCATGGCCGGCGGGGCGACGATACCGGCGGCATTTACCCAAACTTCGATCGGACCCTCCTTGCGAGCAATATCCGCCAGTTGTTCGAGCTGATCGCGATGGGATACATCGGTACAGACCGCCATTGCGGAATTTCCGATCTGCGCCGCAAGCTGTTCAAGCGGCGATGCATTGATGTCAGCAAGCAGCACCTTCGCGCCGACCCCAGCAAACAGAAGTGCGGTCTCGCGCCCTATGCCGGAAGCGGCACCGGTTATGACGATGACCTTGCCGACGAATTCATCGGTCTTCGGCGCATCTTCAGCCGTCATCATATTACTCCGTTACTTTACCGCAGGACTTTCGACCTGGGCCGGATCGTCACGCCTGCCGCTCTGTTCATACCATTTCGCGCCACGGCCCTGCGAGATGGCCACCATCGACAAGCAACGACGCTCCCGTGCAAAAGCTCGCCTCGTCCGAAGCCAGAAAGAGCGCGGCTGCAGCGACCTCCTCAGGCTTTCCATAGCGCTTGATAGGCTGTTGACTGATCGCCTTGCCCAGTCGCTCCTTAATTGCCAGCGACGCAGCTTCGACTAGAGGGGTAGCGATAAAGCCGGGATGCACCGAGTTGACTCTGATGCCGCGCTCCCCCAGTTCCAGTGCCAAAGTCCGGGTCAGGCCGGTGACTCCGAACTTTGCGGACACGTAGCTCGCCATTCCGGCAATTCCGGCAAGTCCGTCCATAGACGAGATGTTCACAATCGAACCGCCACCCTGTGTCATGGCGCGAACCGCGCAGCGCGACCCCAGCCAGGTGCTCGTGAGGTTGAGATCGACCTCGCGTCGATGCATCGCCAGAGTGAAGGTCTCAAACGGTCCTGCGCCTGCCGAGCCGCCCGCATTGTTTACCAGTATATCGAGCCGGCCACAGCGGCCCAGGACCTCTTCGAGCGCCGCGTCCCAGGCGTATTCATCGGTTGCGTCAAGAGCGATGAAGCTCGCCTTCTTCCCCAGGGCATCAGCGACACTACGGGCCTGGGGGTTCACATCAGTAACGATTACATCTGCGCCCTCAGCATGGAAACGCCGCGCAATCGCTTCTCCGATCCCGCGTCCAGCTCCGGTTACCAGAGCGATCTTGCCTGCCAGCCGTCCAGTCACTGCTGATCACCTCTCGACATAGGGCAGGGGCTGGAAAGCCTGTGTATGCGGGCGGCGCTCTCTCGGGGAGCGTTTGCGATTACGCCGGGCCTTCTGCAAAGGCCGGGTTGGCGAGGCATCAACTCTCACCGACCCCCACCTTCATAAAGGCCTATCTTGCGCCTGCCCCGAACCGCACGCGCGCCTGTACACCATACATCCGCGGCGGGCCCGGCCAGTAACTGGCAAAGCCCAGAACGTCCACAAGACCGTACTTACCGGCTACATATTTCTCGTCGGTGAGGTTGGTAACGAAGAATGTAAGATCCGCTGGCGAGTTCATGACGTTTGTCCAGCTCAGCCGAGCATCGAGAAGGCCATATGCGTCCACTCTCGCGACTTCGTTCAGACACCACTTCTCGATGCCTCCAGGCCCGCAATTCGGTGAGTTGGAGTCGGTGGTTTGGACACTACTTTGATAGCTATAGGTAGTGGAGAATGCGAGATCGCCAGCGCTGTCGGGGATCGGCAGATCGAAAGTCGCGGTCGCGCTAAACGCATGTTCGGGCGTATACGCAAAAGTTGCTCCCGAATTATCGACCACAACAGGGCCGGAAGGCGTGTTGATAGTATTGTCGAAACTGTCGTATTTCGCCTTGGTCAGTGCATAATTGGCGCGAAGACTGAAGAAATCCGTCAGCCTGACGTCCAGTTCTGTCTCAAGACCATAGACGCGCGCTTCTGCGGCGTTGCGGTCTTGTGTAACGGCACCACCTGCAAGGAGCACGGCAACGTTACGCTGCAGGTCCGTATACCAGCCGTAATATCCGATCAGATTGAACCGAACCGGCACCTCGCCAAGGCGAAAAGAGTTCTTCGATCCGATTTCGATGTCGTTCACCTTTTCGGGGCGAAGGTCCGGTGCCTGTGCGTTTGATGCGGCACCAGACCGGTAGCCATGGCGATGCGTGATATAGAGCAGATTGTCGGGCGTGACTTGGTAGTTGAGGCCAAGGTTCCAGGTCGGCTCAGTAAATTTGGCCGTCGTTACGACCGAGCACTGCGTAAGATCGTCGACATCGGTCATGGGGACAGCAACACCCGACGCCAGGCAAATCGGCGGGGTGGATGCACGGCGCACATGAGAATTCACTTCACGCGAGTCATGCGTAATGCGTCCACCGGCGTTGACTGACAATCCGCCCCCCAGGTCCAGGGTGCCGTGGATAAACCCCGACAGTGATTTGTTCTCGCCATCGAAGTCCGTGTAGCTTGCCGCACCGCCGAACGAGATGTTGCGCGTCAGGTCTCGACCAGACTCCTGCGAGTAGAAGGCACCCACCAGAAATTCCAATCGCCCGATCTGCCCCTGGAGTTGCAATTCTTCGCTAAATTGCGACCCCCTGTAATAACCAACGGCATTCAGGAGACTTGCAGCGGTGCCGTCGGCAAAGTTCGTGAAATTGTTCTTGATACGTTTGTAACCGATGATGTTCTTGAGAGTGAGGTCATCTGTCAGTTCGATCGTGGTATTGTTCTGGATCGACCAGGTAGTGTCCCGGTTATCTGGCGTGTTGGGGTTTGAGTAATCGTAGAAGGGAAGCGCAGCTGATGTTGCAGCCGCACCGGTGATCAACGGCACAAGCGGCGCCACGGGAACACCTGCCGGATCGGCGTAAAAGGTCTTGGCGATAAAGCCAACGACGTCGCTGTGGTATATGGTTCCGATCGTGTCGGAAGTGATGGCATCATTGGGCTGAAAGCGCAGCGTTGCTCGATAGGATTGATTATTATCGTCGAACGCCTCGCGTCCAGGCTGGGCTATATTGTTGAAATATCCGTCACGACGGTTGACCTTGGCGGCAACCCGAAGCTGCAATTGCTCGCTAAGCGGCAAGTTCAGCATACCCTCCACCGACGACATGTCGAAACTTCCGATCGATCCAGCAAGATAACCGTCGAATTCATCCTTGGGCGCAGACGGCGTGATCAGGATCGCACCTCCGGTCGTATTGCGACCGAACAAAGTGCCTTGAGGCCCCTTGAGCACCTGCACGGAGTCGATATCGAACATCGATTGCGCAGAACCCGCCGCTCGCGATGAACCGACCTCAGCGAAATACACGACGATCGCGGGGTCGGTGGTGATGCGCGTGGCCGCTGCACGCTGACCACGTATCTGGTACGCAGGTCGCGAGCCGCCCAACGGCGAAGGCGTAACGGTAAGGCCAGGAGCGAGACGCGGCAGATCCTCAAGATCGGCCACGTTCAGATTGTTGAGGTCTTCTCCCGAGGCCGCGACGACAGCGATGGGCACACGCTGGCTACTTTCCTCACGCCGCCGCGCTGTGACGACAATTTCGTTGAACGCGGTGACCTGACCGGGCTTCGATGAGCTCGGCTCGCTGCCCACAGCTTCTTCGGCCTCGTACGATTGCGCAGAGGCATCCTGCGCGTGCGCATTGGACGCACCGGCCAAAGCCAAAATCGAAAGAGATCCGAGCAGATATTTTTCGAACACCAAGTATCTTGCCATCACAACAGCCTCCCACAGCCTATTATTGATCTGTCCCGATTTCATGGAGACAGGCCAGATATCTAGTCCCGCTAAAGGGACGCCTTGCAGTTGTCAGACTAACTGCGGCTTGTCTGCGATCGCTGTACCCGTTTCATGGGGCGAGTGAATCGGCCTATCAGGACGCTTCAATCAGCCCGGTCCGCCGCCTAGCGAAACGACGATCCGACTATAGCGGATATTGCTGCGGGAGGAAGGTCGAGGGTGCCGACAGAGGCGAAACACGGGCAATTCCCTAATTCCATTGCCATTTTTCAGGAAGTTGGGGAGATCTTATGCACTTGCCGGTTACAGTATGTTGACGAAGAAATTTGCGATCAGGAAACTCTAAATCTTTGGTTTTGATATATTTTGATCAACTTGTCTTTGACAATGCCGCCAATTATAATCATGCATGGCGATGTAGAAGGAATCCGGGGCAACCGGCATATCGACCATGGACTTGAACTCTTCGCCGAACGATTGGTTTTAGGCCAATATGCCGATGTCGGCGACCTGGCTGAAGATGCAATAGAGAGGGATTTTTGCGCATTGTCCAGGAGTTGCAACAATACTGACCCTGCACAGCTCGCACTGTTTCAAATCACCCAA
>DDNW01000094.1:28115-28767 GCA_002341345.1 Erythrobacter sp. UBA2510 | reverse complement strand
TCGATCTTGCGGCAGTGAAGGGCAGCGGCCCCAATGGCCGGATCGTGAAGGCCGACGTCGAAGCGACGAGGCCGGGCGCTCCTGCCGCCGAAGCGCAGGCCGTTTCCAGGCCGCTGACCGAAGCTGTGCCCGATTTCGGCATTCCGTTTGAGGATGTGAAGCTGTCCAGCATGCGCAAGGTGATTGCGCGCCGTCTGACCGAATCGAAGCAGCAGGTGCCGCACATCTACCTGACCGTGGACGTGCGTCTCGATGCACTACTCAAACTGCGTGCGGAACTCAACGACGCCTTGACGTCGCGCGGGGTCAAGCTTTCGGTCAACGATATGCTGATCAAGGCGTTGGGCTTGGCCCTGATGCAGGTTCCGGCCTGCAACGTGTCCTTCGCGGGCGATGTCATGCGCCAGTACAAGCGCGCGGATATTTCGGTGGCCGTCAGCATTCCCGGCGGGCTCATCACCCCGATCGTCACCGATCCCTCGGCCAAGGGGCTGGCCCAGATATCGGCCGAGATCGGCGATCTCGCCGCCCGGGCCAAGGACGGAAAGCTGCAACCGCACGAATATCAGGGCGGAACCGCCAGCCTTTCCAATATGGGCATGATGGGGATCAAGCAGTTCGAAGCGGTGATCAACCCGCCGCAGGGCATGAT
>DDNW01000094.1:27689-27978 GCA_002341345.1 Erythrobacter sp. UBA2510 | reverse complement strand
CCGCAGGGCATGATCATGGCCATCGGTGCGGGCGAGAAGCGGCCCTGGGTGTTGGAGGATGGCCAGCTCGGTGTCGCCACCGTCATGTCCGTCACCGGCAGCTTCGACCATCGCGCCATCGATGGTGCGGATGGCGCCCAGCTCATGACCGCTTTCCGCGAGCTGGTGGAAAAGCCCCTGGGTCTGTTGGCCTGAGCCCCGAATACGATCAATCGGAGGGTTCAATGTCCGAAAGCTACGACGTCATCGTTCTCGGTTCCGGCCCCGGCGGCTATGTGGCGGCGATCCG
>DDNW01000094.1:10433-27473 GCA_002341345.1 Erythrobacter sp. UBA2510 | reverse complement strand
TGCCTCAACTGGGGCTGCATCCCCACCAAGGCGCTGCTGCGTTCGGCGGAGATCTTCCATTACATGCAACATGCCAAGGATTACGGGCTGGCGGCGGAGAAGATCAGCGCAGATCTCGATGCGGTGGTGAAGCGCAGCCGGGGCGTGGCGAAGCAGCTCAACCAGGGCATCACACATCTGATGAAGAAGAACAAGATCGCGGTGCATATCGGCGAAGGGACGCTGAAAACCGCCACCACGCTGGAAGTGAAGGGCGAGAAGGGCACGGAAACCCTCAGCGCGAAGCACATTATCGTCGCCACCGGCGTGCGGGCGCGTGACCTGCTGTTCGCCCCGGCGGATGGCAAGCGGGTGTGGACCTATCGCCATGCGATGGTCCCACCGGAAATGCCGACCAAGCTGCTGGTGATCGGCTCGGGCGCGATCGGCATCGAATTCGCCAGCTTCTACAACGATATGGGCGCCGAAGTTACCGTGGTCGAGTGCTCGACCGGATCGTGCCGGTGGAGGATGTGTCTGCCTTCCTCGAAAAGGCGCTTACCAAGCAGGGCATCGCGATCCAGACGGGTGCCGGCGTGGAAGAGCTCAAGGCCGGCGCCCAGGGCGTCAGCGCGAAGATCAAGGGGAAGGACGGCAAGGTCGCGGCGAGCGAATACAGCCATGTCATCGTCGCCATCGGTATCCAGCCCAAATCAAGCTCGCGAGCAGATGCTATCGCACCTATCCCATAGTGCCAAGCATCTGCTCCGCCACTGATAGATGCCCGCTCCGCCTTAGCGAATTGAATGAAGCCGAGCATAGTAAGTTTTCAAACGTACACGAAAATACGCGAATTGCGAAATTCAGACCTACGATAGCTTGAGGGTGCGCACGGGGATCAGACCATTAGATTACTGTGTCAAAGCCAGTCGGGTGAGCATGCGCGCTGATAGCAGTAGAAACCCGTGGCCAGGATTGGGTGAACCCATGATTGGCGATGTAGCCAAGACAGGTGCGGCTTCCGAGACCTCGGATGACACCTTTCTTTATGGCGTAGCTCGCAGATGAGCCACATCCTCTTGTTCATCTCCCGTCAGGAGCGCGAGTATCTTTCGCTTCATGATAGCGACAGTGCGGCGCTGGAGGCGCTCGTTCGCTATGTCGACGACCATTGGGCGGAGGCGGATCTCCCCGAGGATGCCGCCGATTCTGACCCTCTCATCCGTGTCGAAGCCTGGGTTGGTGCCACCCAGGCGCTCTATTTCATCGCCGAAGCCTCTATTGGCGGATAACCACTCGGTCCCCAGATAGCCCGCGATGCCCTGGGGTTGACAGTCTTGCCGTGAGCACGAGCATTGTCTCTGGCACGCCGACGAAACAGGGTTCTCCCATATGATGAAACATATAATCCCGGCGGTGATAGCCGCGCTTGCGCTTCCCGCTCCCGCGCTCGCCAGCGGCGGATCAACGCGTATCGTTGAGATCGTCCGCATGGGTCCGAGCGCGGCCGACGAAATGCAGGAACAGGAAGAAAATTCACAGCAGACTACCGCTGCAGGCGGTTTTCACCTGCTCGATCTCACGAGGACGCGGACCAGTGATGCCATGCTGGCAAGCTTCGGCGCGTTGGCTGTGGAGGGTGGAGACGTGATACGGCGGGATGCACTCGCCCCTTTTTCCGATATCGCAGTACCAGCATGGATGAGGCCGCCCCTGCTTTCCATGTGGCCGGAAGAGGGGCGCTATATCCCGTCGGACTGCATAACCGTTCCATACCGCCCAGTGGGCTTCCTAGCACACGACATCGAGGATCGTCGTCGCGCCGCTTACACAGCGATGAGTGCGGCGGCTTGTGATGCTGGGATTCCCGTCGGCCTTTTCGATGCATTGGTCCTGACCGAAAGCGCCTACAATCCGAGAGCAATCTCCTCAAAGCAAGCTTATGGACTTACACAACTCATGCCAGGAACAGCAGGGGATCTTGGTGTCGACCGCTATGATCCGGTCCAGAACCTGCGCGGCGGTGCGCGTTATCTTCGCGCGCAGCTCGACCGGTTCGGCAAGGTGCATCTTGCGCTTGCTGCCTATAATGCGGGACCAGGACGTGTAAAGGGCGGACAAATCCCACCGATCGCCGAGACGAAAGCCTATGTCCGCAACGTCCTGGACAAGTGGGCTCGTCTGGCTGGCCGCCATCAGGTTCTTGCGATTGGCGACTTCGCTGGCTCCCCGGCGGTCTCAATTGTGCCAACCAGGCCAGCGCGAGTGGCCTCACTACAGATCTTCTAGCATTCGTCAGATTTCGCGATCCCATCCGATCGCGCGCTCGGCTGCAATCCGTGTGATTTCGCTTACCAATCTCCTGACCACAGCACGCTGCAGTCCGGCCGCCCATTCCGGGCGGACATCGGAGCCATCAATGTGGTCAAACTCTTCAAGCGCGGCAAGGAGCTCAACTGGGAGATAGCGGAACACCACTCGCAACAAGGCGATTACCGAGCGATGGCGCGGCGCATCGAGCACGTCGATATCGTTGAAAGCCTCCACGCAGATGACAGCTTCAAACACGTCAATGTCGAGTGCGGCGAATAGCGCCTTCAGTTCGTCGAAGGTTATGGACGGGCGGCGCGCCGGATCGCTGTGCAGAAGCAGTCCGAGCCTTGATTTCCCGATACCTGTTCGGCGCTCAAGCGTGCGCAAGCTGACCCGATGAACACGCATCATGCGAAGGATCAGTTCAACATATCCATTCCGACCGTCGGCCGTTCTCGTGTCGATCGCTGTGTGATCCGGGTCGTCCGTTGAGGACATGCGTGGTCCCCTCGCCGCGCCGTCAGAACTTCCTAACAAAATCATAAATTGCTGATTCTCGCAAGGTGCAGCGGGCTTTCGCAACGACACCAGTTACGGCCGTTGGCATTGCGATTCACGTTCGGCGAAGGGCAATCATTTTTTGGGCGACTCAGAACGGCCCGAGTCGCCAAGGCCGATTTTTGGAAGAACGCGCGTTGCACTCTGTTTGACCAAGTAGTCGCAAATCAAGAGCGCGATCGCGTCGCTGATGGTCAAATTGCCACCGATTTCGCGGGAGAGATGTTTCTTGATTTCCACCAGCGAATCCGCGCTGGTCCGAGAGATATTGAGATGGATGCGAACGTTTCCGCGGGTGGGCAGATCATCGAGGTATTGGCGCAATTGCTCGGGATCGAGACTATCGGTTATCGCTGGGTTGTTGATACGCTTCGTCAGGAGCTGGGCGAGCGTCTGGTAGCGAAGCGTTTCATTCGAATGCAGCCTTATGCTCTCGGTGGTGAGCTTGAAAAGCTCCGCCGATATATTGAGCGCATAGCTGCGAGAACGGCCCGGCATCGTCAGCTTCCCTCCGAAATGGACGCTTCCGTCACGGAGTTGGCCGAGCGATCGGCCGTCCCGGCGAAGCGACTCATATTAGAGTAGATTACCCGATTCGCCGGTGTCCCTAAATCCCGGACAGCTTGTCCCAAAAAGCTCACCGATCTGTCCCGCTCACACTTACCCCATGTCCGGTATATCGGGACAGTATTAACGATTCATCGCAAAATCGGAAGAAAGTCCGCTTCTCCGGCAACCGATGCTGTCGTCGGTGCACGATCCTCGCAAGTCTTCATGGAGGGCGCGGCGAACATGCCTCTCCCAATGCCTCGAAAGGGATCGATATGACCGAGACCGCAATCAAGAAATCAGGCCACGCCGAGTTCGTCCTGCTGGTGCTCGCGCTGGTGCTCTTCACGTTCTTCTGGGCGAGCACCGCCTATGCAGGTGCCGACACGACCTTCAACACGGCTCTGACCAAGTTCACCGACTTCCTCGAAGGCTCGGGCGGCAAGATCATCACCGTGCTTTCGCTTGCCGGCGGCATCGTTGGCCTGGCTTCCGGGCGCTTCAGCCTCGGCCAGGTGGCTATCCCGGTCGGCGTGGGCGTCGGTGCCGGCACCGGTATTCCGATCGTCACCTCCACGGTCACCGCAACGATCTGATCAACTGACAGCCGTTGCCGGTCGCCGTCAGCCGCGGCGCGCCGGTCAACAGGGGGGTGGTGTATGGCGGCCGACACTTACGTCATTCCGGCGCATCTGGATGATCCCGAATTGATCGGGCTCTGGACGCTGGACGAGTTCCTCGCGATGGTCATTCCCTTCGCGTGGGGCGTCCTGACCCAGCATATCCTTATCGGTCTATTTCTGGCGTTTGCTGGCTGGTGGGGGTTGAGAAAGGCGAAGTCCGGACGCGCGGCCTCCTGGCTGATCCATCTGGCTTACTGGTATTTGCCGGCAGGCTTCCTGGGTCTCCGGGCGACACCACCCTCCTACCTTCGGCTGATGGCGGGCTGACATGGAGCTCGGCTACAGCCACGCCCAAGGCCAGCGCGTACTCAGGCAGCGCAACCTCCTTGCGCTCGCCACGCTGCTTCTCGGCGCCCTCGTCATCGTGCTCTTCCTCATCGCTTCGACCCGCGACCGCGAGATCGTGCTCCAGCCCGTCCTGCGCTCGAATCTGACCGTGAGCAGCGCCGGGGTGTCGAAGGACTATCTAGAGATGATCACGCGCGACGTCGCCGTGCTCACGTTGAATCGCAGCCCACGTAACCTCGAATACTGGATGAACGAGGTACTCGAGGTCACTCATCCCGGCTCGCAAGGCGCGGTCAAGGGCGAACTCCTGAAGATCCTCGACGAGCAACGCGGCTCGAGTATTTCGCAAACCTTCACGATCCAGTCGATGAAGGTCGATCCCAAAGCGCTGGTTTCCGAAGTGGCAGGCGAGTTGCAGACGATCGTCGGCAACCGAGTCATCTCGGTCGAGAACCGGCGGTTCCGTTACACCTGGGACTATACCGGACTCAGCCTCAAGCTGGTCGGCTTCGGCATGGTCACCGACAAGCCGGGGGAGAAGAGCTGATGGTCATGTGGGCGATCGGCACGCTTGCGGCAGGCACTGCACTTTCATCGCGGTCCTGGTGCCTGATGAGCCGCGGAGCAGGTGCCGTGCTGCTGGCGATCGGCGCGAGCCTGGCCTTTACCGGGCCAGCATGGGCAGATCAGACGGTGATGGCGGCCGACGGGTCGCGGGTCGATTGTGCGGCATCGTCGCGCGATCTCACCCGCATCAGCCTCGTGGAAGACCAGTTCGCCTCGGTCTCGAAGGTCTCGACGGGCAATCCCGCCGAAGATTTCACTGTGGTCAACGAACCGGTGCGCGGCGATATCTATCTCTCGGTTCCCGAAGGCTATTCGCGGCCCTCGCTCTCCTTCTTCGCCACATCGAAGCGCGGCTATGTCTACAAGCTCGTCTGCCGCATCGCAGGCGAGGATGCCGTCCAGGTCTTCATCTCCAACCCGGCGATCGCGAGCGAGCGCGCTCCTGCCGCGACGCGTGCCCGCGTGGAACCGCGCGAAGAGGCTGCGGCTCTGGTGCAAGCGATGTATTCGCAATCGGTCATCTACGGCTACCAGATGCGCCAGTCGGTGCGCAGTCCGGTGCAGGTCGGCACGCTGCGGGTGCAGATGATCGCGGAGTATCGCGGCGCCGAACTCAACGGCCGGGTGCTGCGGATCGAAAATCGCGGAAAGGAGACGGTCGAACTCGACGGCGCAACGATAGCGCCTGCGAGTGCGGTTGCCGTTTCGGTCGCCGAGCCGCGCCTGGCGCCCGGCCAGGTGACCACTGCCTATCTCGTCACTCGTACCGGGGAACGGCCATGAACCTGCGCACGCTTTTCTCACGCGAGCGCAAGCCGCTCGACGCCGCGGACATTTCTCCGGTTGGTGACGATCTTGCGGGCAACGAGGCCGTGCGCCGCAGGCAGCGCCTGCTGTTGGGCGGCGCTTCCGGTGTCCTTCTGATCGCGTCGGCCTTCTGGATCTTTGACGATGGTGACACGCCCGACGCCGAAACCTCCGGCGCGCAGGACGTAAAGATTGCCACCGATGATATGGTCAATCGCAACATATCCGAGCGCGAATGGATGGCCGCCTCGGAAAACCGTTTCCAGTCCACCGAAAACCAGCTGAAGTCGGTTGGGATGCAGCAGCAGCGGATTGACCAGCTCGCACAGCAGGTATCAGCCCTCCAGAGCCAGAACCAGTCGATGGCCGCCGACGGCCAGCGGGTGCTCAGCGCCTATCAGCAGGAAAACGAACAGCTGCGCGCGCAAGTAAACGCGGCAAGGGCCGCCCCCCCAGTGACGCCCGCGCCTGGACCCGCAGCGATGTACGGTTCGGGTTCGCCGGGCACCTATCAGCAGCCTCCCGGAACTGCGGCTCTTGCCGCCACGCCTGTGTCTCAGGTGAAGGTGGTGGCCTTTGAGACAGGCGGAGCCGCGCGCGTCGAGCGCGGCAACACGGTCTATTCGGACAGTCCCGACTATCTGCCGCCGAACAGCTTCGCTTCGGCGCGTGTCATCGTCGGCGTCGATGCAGGTGCTGGCGTCAACAGCCAGACCGATCCGCTCCCGGTAGTCCTGCGCATCACGGGCCCGGCACGTTCGGTCGTCCAGAACGGACGTGTGCTGACGACACGGATTGAGGGCTGCCTGGTCAATGGCGCGGCGCGCGGCGATCTTTCGTCCGAGAAAGTCTACGTGAAACTCCAGAAAATGACCTGCGAGCAGCCTGGCGGCCGTGTCGCTGTGTCCGAAGTAAAGGGTTTCATCGCCTTCGCTGGAAAGACCGGCGTACGCGGACGTGTCGTGAGCCGGGAAGGCTCCCTTGTCACCCAGGCGTTTCTCGCCGGGCTGGTCGGTGGGTTCGGCCGCGGCTTCAGCGCCAATACGAGTTCCCTTCTCTCCGGAACCAACATTTCGACGGATGGTAAACGCCAGCGGCTTTCAACCGGAGAAATCCTTGAGGGCGGATTCGGCGAGGGGGTCGCGCAAACCGGCGACATGGTCTCGCAATATCTGATCGAGCGTGCCGAACAATATCAGCCGGTAATCGAGATGCCGACGGGCATCGATGTCGAGATCGTTTTCCTGGAGGGCGCCTATGTCCGCAACTGAGCCCCGGTTCCCGCTACGGCGCTATTCCATTCACGCTGGACTTGTCGCCGGCGCATTGCTGCTTGCCGGTGTCGGCGTCGCATTTGCGAACGATATTGCCTGGCCCGATGGCAACAAGGTCACAGCCCTCCTCAAGGCGCGGCTGCCCAAGACGGAGATCACCAAGGTCGACTGCGCACGGATCGGTGGCCTTTGTGAGGTCGTTGCCGGCAGCAATCTCTTCTATGTCGATGCGTCCGCGCGCTATCTGGTGATCGGCCGTGTCTACGACATGGAATCGCGTCAGGATCTGACGGCTGCGCGCCTCCTCGAACTCAATCCTGCCATGCTGCTCGGCGGCGCGGCCAGCAGCGGGACTTCCGATGGCGAAGATCTCCCAGCTCCCGCGGTCGCTTCGCCAGCGGCGGCCGCGCGCGAGCCAATGCGCGCGCGGCCGGACCGCGCCCTGTCGCTCACCGGGCTCCCCAAGTCGGGAGCGATCATCTGGGGCAATATGTCGGGTCCGACGGTCACCGTGTTCAGCGATTTCACATGCGCCTATTGCCGGGCGCTCAGCAGCGTACTCTCCGAGCTCAATGTTCGCGTCGTGGAACGGCCGATCTCGATCCTTGGAAGCCGCGCGCTGAGTGAGCGCGTCTACTGCGCGAAGGACCCGGCCCGCGCACTACGCAGGGCCTACGCCGGCGATACGCTTGAACCAGCGAACTGCGATACCTCGGGGCTTGATGCCAACGAGAAGTTCGCGGCCGCCAACGGCATCGCAGGCACACCGGTCATCGTGCGCAGCGACGGCGCGATGATCGAGGGCTACCGCCCTAAAGACGCGCTCGCCGCCTGGTTGAAGGGAGCGCGGTGATGCGAGGCCGATCGATCGCATTTCGGGCGCGCATGGCAGCGCCTATCCTGGTGCTTGGCCTGCTTGGCGGCTGCTCGATACTGAACGGCAATGTGAAGGGCAATTTCGCGTGCCGTGCGCCCGACGGAACCTGCGCGCCCACCTCGCGCATCGATGATGCAGCAGTCGCGCTGCTGGTGGGAGAGACCGCAGAAGAAGCCAAGCCGGCGGCCACCCGCTGCGCCGGTGGGCAGTGCAGCAACACCCTGGCGAGAGCCGTCAACGCACCGCAGCGCCGCTCCGGGGAAAAGGTGCTGCGCATCATGTTCCCGTCCTATATCGACGACCTTGGCCGCCTCCATGAAGCGAGCGCGATTCACACCGTCGTCGAGAGTGGAGACTGGGTGCCGGCAGGCGAGGTGGCGCACGTCCCGGATGCCATAAGTGGTGCAACACCACGCGTCGCTGCACCACTCGCCGGCACGGCGATGGCAGCTCCGCCCTTGCGGTACGGCAATACCCTATCAGCCGCCGATGCCGAGATACCGGGGCAGGTCGCGACGGAAGCTGTGCGCCAACCTACTTCTGTCGAAGAGGTCCGCGCGAAAGTCGAAGCGGTGCTTGCAAGGCCCAAGCACGATACTGACCCTGATTCGAAGCCGTCCCCCTCCATTCCTTCGCAAGCCGTTTCGCCCGAGGCCAGCGCTACGGGCGCGGTACCCATACGCGCGCCGGGATTGCCGGGCGCTCCGGAGGAAGATTGATGACTGGACCCGGTCTTTTCAGCGGGATCGTCGAGCGGGTTCTTGGCGCGGACGGCAAGCCCGATACGCGCCCGCCCAGTCACGGAGTCCCAATGCTCGCACATTGGTTGCCCTATCGCAGTTTCGACCAGAAAACGTCGCTGTTCTTCAACAGCGGGTCGCGGGGTTTTGCAATCGAGGCGGCGCCGCTGGTCGGCGGAGACGAGCGGACGGCCGAGATCCTGACCCAGTTCCTCTCGGAGGCCATCCCAGCGCAATGCTGCGTCCAGATCCTTCACTGGATGTCGCCCCGGATCGGGGACCGGGTTTCGCAATGGTTCGTGCCCCGCTACCGGGCCCGTGGCATCTACGAGCGCATGGCACGACACCGCGCCGATTATCTGAGCGCCGGCGTCTGGCGGTCGCTGTCGGCCGATGCCCCCTTCCATCTTCGCAATCACCGTATCGTGATTTCGGTGAGCGTCCCCGATACTGCATCGGTAACGACCGACGCATTGGTTTCGGTACGAGAGGGCCTCGTCTCGACGCTCCAGTCGATCGATGTGCCGACCCGCGTCCTCGATCCCGTCGCACTCATTGCGCTCATTGACGACATGACGTCTCCGACAACGGCAGCGGGTGACGATCCGACCAGCTACAGTCCGTTCGACCCGATCGCCGACCAGGCCGTCCGGCGCGACATCGAGCTCAGGATCGAGCCCGACCGGCTCCTGCTGCGTACCGAGCGCTTCCGTCCGACGGGTGCGGATGTCGATGGTGCGCCCGAGATCGGCGAAATCTATCCCGACACGTTCGACCTGCGCTCCTTCTCGGTGCGCAACCTGCCGAGCCGCTGGGCGCCCTGGGATGTGGCGAGGCTAATCGGCGACCTGTTCACGGACAAGCTGCGGATGCCCTGTCCGGTTGCGACCGTGCTTTGTCTTCAATATCCCGACGAACAGGCGTCCGCGAGCAAGGCGGGCTACAAGTTCATGCGGACCACCAGCCTCGCCGATTCTAAATCGGCGCGCTTCCTGCCGCAGCTGCGCGAACAGTCGCGCGAATGGCAGTATGTCCAGGATGAGCTCCGACAGGGCCGCAAGCTTGTGCGCTGCTTCTACTCGCTGACGTCGTTCTCGCCCAAGGGGCAGGGCGACGCCCATGAGAGAATAGTGAAGTCCGTCTATCGCGCCGCAGGCTGGGACCTTCACGACGATCGCTATCTGCAGATCATGGGCCTGCTCTGCGCCATGCCGATCACACTCGCCGATGGTCTCTCACGCGATCTCGAGCGCATGAAGCGCATGCGCACGATGCTTACGACCACGGCCTGCAATCTCGCGCCCTTGCAGGGCGAGTATCTGGGCGGTCCGATCCCGCATCTCCTGCTGGTGGGCCGGCGTGGACAGCCCTTCTTCTGGTCGCCGTTCGAAAATGCCGCCGGCAATCATAATGTCGCAGTGTTCGGTAAGTCGGGCTCAGGCAAATCGGTTGCGCTTCAGGAACTGTGCGCATCGCTATGCGGTGCCGGGGCGAAAGTGGTGGTGATCGACGACGGACGTTCCTTTGAGCACTCTGCAAGGCTCCAGGGCGGTGCCTTCGTCGAATTCACCATGTCGTCCGGCTTCTGCCTCAATCCCTTTGCCATGATCGACGGCACGCGGGCGGAAGAGGACGAGGATTATCTGCTCGACTGCATGGCGATGCTGAAGGCGATCGTCTCGCAGATGGCGCGCCATATGGACCGGCTGAATGATACCGAGCGGGGACTGATCGACGGCGCTGTCAACCAGATCTGGAACGAGAAGGGCAGGGCGGGCAGCGTCGACGATGTGATCGCCGCGCTCGATGCCACCGGCAACATGCTTGCCGGAGATCTCGCCATCGCCATGCGCCCATTTTCGAGCGCGGGCACCTATGGCCGCTTCTTCAGCGGGGACGTGAGCTTCCGTCTCGAGGCCGATTTCACCGTGTTCGAGCTTTCCGACCTTGCATCCCGCGAGGAACTGCGTTCGGTCGTGCTGACCGCGATCATGTTCATGTCATCGCAGGCGATGCGCCGAATCGACCGCGCGATCCCCAAGGCGCTGCTCCTCGACGAAGCCTGGCAGATGCTGCGCGGCGGCGCGATGGCCGATTTCATCGAGACCTACAGCCGGACATGCCGCAAATATGGCGCGTCGCTCATCACCGCGACCCAGTCATTGAACGACTACTACAAGTCGGACGGATCAAAGGCCGCGCTTGAGAACAGCGATTGGTTCGTCATTCTTCAGCAGAAGCCGGAAACCATCGCCGATTTCAAAAAACACGACCGTTTCGACATGGACAGCCATACCGACGCGCTGCTCCGATCATTGAAACGCAACGGCACGGAATATTCCGACCTTCTGATCAAAGGCCCTGACACGCTGGCGCTGGGCCGGCTCGTGCTCGATCCCTTCTCGGCGGCGGTCTATTCGTCGAGCCCACGCACCTTCGCGGCGATCGAAGCGGGGGTACGCGAGGGACTCACGATCGAGGAAGCAATCGAACGGTTGCTCGAACCGGCGATAGAAGCAAACGGACAGGAGGCGAGCGGCAAGGTTACGCTCGCGGCGGAATAGCCATGCCGGTCCCCGAACGCATCGTGCTGCACCGCCACCGTCCTCCACGGCGTCGCCGTGTACTGAACTGGCAAGCGGTGATTTATCATGGGCTTCGCACAGCGGGATGGGCTGCAACCAACATGCTCGTAGTCCTCGGCCTGTTCGTCTGCTTCCTGGCTCTGCTCGGCAATCTCAGCTTCGATGGCTTCTTCCTCCAGCTGAGCAATCTTTCGGCGCGCTATCTCGAGGCGGGTGCACAGCGGCAAGGCTCGTTCCAACTGCTGCTGGTCGGGCTGGTTGCCATTCTGTTCCTGATCGTCGGTGTGCTCCGCTGGCATGCCCTGCGGCAATCCGGATCATCGGGGGGAGAGACGACATGACCGATCTTTCACACGAACCTGAGCTCGATCTCCCACGCCCTGTCGGCACGGAGCAGCCGCGCAAGCGCCGGACCGCGTTTGCAGGCCTGTCGGTGCTGCAGCTCGCAGCCCTGGCGATCCTCCTTGCCGCTCTCGCCTGGGGCATGTGGGTGACGCGCTCCTTACTCTCACCGCCATCGCAACAGCGCATCGTTGCGGTAAAGCTGTCCGGCCTTGTCGGCGAGTATATCCAGGCACAGGCCCGTAGCGCGTCGCCGCCCGATCAGGTCGAGCACGAGATGCGTGCCTTCATGGCATCGCTTGATGGCCAGATGGCTGTGCGCGCCGCCAAGGGCGAGACGGTCCTGGTCGCGGAAGCGGTCCTCACGCGCAATGTCCCGGATATCACCGATGAAGTGAGAAGGGCGGTTTATGCGAGTGGCATCGCTATTCCGCGTCCTGCCTCACCTGCCGAACTCCAGGCCAGGATAGGTGGTGGCTCTCCCGCTCCCGCACCGGCTGCACCGCAGACCGCACCTGCAACGGCCTCACCTTTCGGGAGCGCGCCCGATGGCCCCGCCAACTGAAACCCGCGGACCGGCTAGGCGGCGCTGGCTGCTGCTCGGCCTCATTGGGATTGGCGGCATCGCCGCGAGCGCGCTGTCGTCCTGGCGCGAGAACCACGCATTGTTCATCAACGCCTCTGAATCCCTGCCCAACTGGGCCTTCACCATCGACCGGGGCAGAGCGCCCAAGCGCGGCGATTATCTCTTCTTCGTCCCGCCCGTGAACGCGCTCGTGCGCGCGCATTTCGGCGAGAACCCAGGGGCATTCGGAAAGATCGTCTATGGCATGCCCGGCGATCTCGTCGAGCATCGAGGCGCAGAAGTCCTGGTGAACGGGCATCTCGTCGGCTCGATGAAGGAAGTGACGCGGCGCGGCGAGAAGCTGACACCTGGGCCGATCGGCACGGTGCCGGAGGGCTGCTATTTCGTGGGAACTCCGCATCCCGACAGCTTTGACAGCCGCTACGGCGAAATCGGGTTCATCTGCCGCCCGCAAATCCTCGGCACCGGGGAGGCGGTGTTGTGAGAGCTCCCGTCCTTCGCATAGTTGGGACAGGCCTTCTCGTCGCCGTCGGCGCCACCGCGTCCACCCAGGCGCGCGACTATGGGACGCAGGCACAAGCCTTTCCGATAATCGAGCCAGACCTGCTGGCGACGATCGAGGCCCGCTTGGCCCGGCTCCAGTCATCGGGCCAGATCGACGCGCTCAATCAACAGTTCGCGCGCCGCGTCGAGCAATCCGTGCGTCGGCCTAAGCCGGTCGCCGGGATAACCCCGGCGATCCGGGAGCGGAGCTGGCAATTCGATCCGGCGATGGTCGTCGAGCGGGACATCCGCGACCAGAAGGGCAATCTCATCGCAGCCGCTGGGCAGCGCGTGAACCCTCTCGATTTCGTGACGGTGCGCCAGGCACTCGTCTTCGTCGATGGCGACGATGCCAGGCAGATGGCGTGGGCGACCGGGCGCTGGAACGCAACGGACGCCAAGATCATCCTCGTTGCCGGCTCTCCGATCGATGAAATGACCAACCGCAAGCGCCGCTTCTATTTCGATCAGAACGGCGTGCTGACCGAGCGGTTCGGCATTCGCCACACGCCGGCAGTCGTGAGCCAGCAAGGCAAGGTCATGCAGGTGCGCGAGCATGTCCTAGCGCGGCAGGGGGCGAAGTGATGCCGATCTGGCTCGACATGCTGCGCACACCGATGGCAGCGCCCGAGACAAGGATGCTCCGCCGCAGGCGCCACTTGTGGCAACTCCTGTGCATCGCGCTTGCGGCCTCGATCCTCTGCCTGCAACCGCTTCGCGCGCTCGCGGGCAATGCCGCGGGCCTCGTTTGCGCCGTGCTGCTGCTCGCCGCACTTCTCTGTGGCATCCGCTACTTCCGGGCAAAGAACGCCGCCGACGATGCCTGGCTTGCCGGTCGACATGGAGAGGTCGAGCCGTGAGACCGCTCCGTCTCCTTGCCGCCATCTTGGCCCTGTTCGGCTCGGTTGCGCTCCTGCCGGGCCGCGCGGAAGCGGTCGGATGCTCGGGCAAGTTCGTCAATCCTGTTACGGACGTCTGCTGGTCTTGCCTGTTCCCGCTGTCGGTCGGTGGCCTCAAGATCTGGCCGAGCGGCAGGCCCGACACCAACAATCCAGCGTCGCCAATCTGCGCGTGTGCCGATCCTTTGCCGCGTATCGGGATTTCGGTCGGGTTCTGGGAGCCGGTCAGGCTGGCGGACGTGACTATGAAGCCATGGTGCTTCGTAAACCTCGGCGGGAAGAAGATCGCGCCCGGCTTCGACATCGGCCAGGGCATGCTTGCGGGACCGAGCCAGGTCGGCGGCAAGAGCCAGAACACGGCGAAGTGGCACGTCCACTGGTACGTTTACCCGCTGCTCTACTGGATGGAGATTTTGACGGACTTCCTCTGCTTCGAGCAGGCGTCGTTCGATATCGCCTATATGACGGAGATCGATCCGCTCTGGCAGGACGATACCCTGACCGCGCTTATCAATCCCGAGGCGGTGGTGTTTGCCAATCCACTCGCAGTCGCCGCCTGTGCCGGCGACTGCGTCACCTCGACCGTCAATTTGCCGCTCGACTCGCTGTTCTGGTGCGCGGGCTGTCAGGGGACGATGTACCCGCTTAACGGCAACATCCCTTCGCATATCGGCCATGTGCAGTCCTCGCGGCTCGCCCTCTCGCGCTTCGCGTACAAGATGCACCGGATGGGGCTGGCCTGGGGGACGATGGGCTCGAAGGGCCTTTGCAAGAAGTACCTCATGCCGATCATGCGCAAGCAGCAGTATCGCTTCCAGATGACCAACCCGATCACGACGGTGTCGGGGCGCTATGCCTGTTCGCCGATCGGCGCGTCGACCATGCCGCCCGACGCCGGCCGCGCCTATCCGGCCGCCGGCGAGGACATGGGCTACCTGGTCTGGCGCAAGCGCAACTGCTGTGTGCTGTAGGGGGAGGGGGCCGTGCGCAGGATTCTCATCACATGTGTCGCGCTTACAGGGGTTGTTGGTGTCTCCGCGCTGCTTGCGCAGACCACCGACGAAATCGACGTTCAGGCAATCAAGGCCCGCGCCGCGGCGATGGCAGAGGACGCCGAGACGTTCGTCGCGCATGTCAAGGATCGCGGGGATGCCCTGCGCGAGGAGGCCACGGCGACGGCCGATGGCGGCAGGGAAAACCTGAGACGCCTTTCGCCCGCGGACCTGCCCGTCGGTCCCAAGGGCGTCGTCGACTTCGACGAACTGGTCGCCGGCGCGGTCGGAAATATCGATGCGCCGCGTGGACAAGCCCCGCAGTTCATCGCCTTCGCCAGCCTGTCCATGCCGGAGGAGTCCCTGAAGCGAATGATTGCCGACGTCTCGCGCGCGGGCGGCGTTGTCGTGTTTCGCGGTTTCCCGGACAACTCCATGAAAGCGTTCCAGTCCGCGATCGCGCGACTGGTCAAGGACGAGGCCGACTATGCCAGCATAGGGATCGACCCTCGTCTATTCCGGGCATTCGAAGTCCAGGCCGTCCCGACTTACATCGCCGTCGGGTCCGATTTCGACCTGTGCGAAGGCTTTCGCTGCAAGACGGTGGTCCCGCCCAATGATCGCCTCACTGGCAATGTCACTGTCGAACATGCGCTGACATCCTTTGCCGATGGTCGTGGCCCCGGCGCGACGGTCGCCGGCGTGGCGCTCGCCAATCTCCGGAAGCGGCAATGAGCCTGCGTCGCGTCTTGCTGGCCTTCGCCGCGTTCGCGGCCGCGGCGCCTGCGCTGGCGCAGGAAACGACCGCGGATGCAAGAGCTGAGGGCAAGGCGATGGCCGAAGCCTTCCGCCAGGACGGCACGCTTATTCCGGACTCGGATGGCCAGGCACTAGAGGTGCCGGGCTATCAGGGCACCACGCTGCCTCAATCCTCCTATTTCGATGATCCCGACCGGATGGTGTCAGACGCATCGTCGCAGACCGGCTCGCATGAGGGCTATCGGACGATCATCGAAGGTGATCGCGTCCGCCCAAAGTTCGATGCAGCCGAAATCAAGGCCGATATCGCGCGCGGTCGAGCCATCGAGGAGGATCCGCAGGCATATCTCGAAGGCGAGGATATCAGCGGCGGGCAGGGCAGTTGCGTCCCGCTTCCACCTGGGGAGAAACCGCAGGGCTGGTACGAGACCAGCTGCAATGTTGGCAGCAAGCTCACCGAGCATGTCCGATCCTGCACGATCCCGCTTAGCGTTTCGGTCGAAAAGCGTGAAACCTATACCTATTGGGCCGGACGCATGAGCACGATGCCCACGGACGGCGGTGTCTATCCTGCCCGGGCGGCGTTCGACGATGAGGTGGCAAACGGTATCTGTCAGGAAACACGTGCAATCGATTATTGCAGCAATTTCGGCCCCTTCGGATTTACTGCCGCAACCTCTTGCCCGTCGCTCGGCCACACCGCCTATGAGCTAAAATGCAGCGGCCCGGCGCAAGGCATCACGCCCGGCTACTATCATCCCGGCATCGTCATCGCGACGGGCGAATATTGGCTGTCGAAGGACGCGGAAGCGACCAATGTCAGAGCAACGCGCAATGAGGCGGCCTGCGCCGCATTCGCCGGCGACAGGATGTGTGTCCAGCAAGAGGAGGTTTGCACATCAAGCGATCCCGTCACGCGGATCGTGGACGGCGTGGCCGTTACACAGCCCTGCTGGGCGTGGAACCGGACCTATCTGTGCCATACACTCTCCGCCGGCAACGATTGTCCGTCCCTCGAGGCGAACCCCCAATGCACGTTCGTCCGCGAAGAATGTCTTGACGACGATGAAGCCTCGCCCGGCTGCGAAGTGCGCGAGCGGATCTACAGGTGTCCCACGCCAGGGTCCGGCGGAGCTTCCGACGAACAGCAATATATCTGCGGAAACGACGTCTACTGCCTCAACGGCGAATGCGAGACGATCGAACGGGAGGCTTCGACAGAACTCAAGGATGCACTGGTTGCGCTGCACGCGATCGGCCAGGCGGGCGAGGAGTTCAATCCCGACGAATTGACGGTGTTCAGCGGCGAGCGCGAGACCTGCCACAAGCCGGTGTTCGGCCTCATCAACTGCTGCGCCGGCAAAGTGTCGGGCTTGCTCACTGTCGGTGCCGGAGCGGCTGCGCTCGCCGGCGGACCGGCTGCCATAGCGGCGCTTGCGACGCCATTCCTCACTCTGTTCGCCTGCTCCACCCAGGAGAAGATGCTCGACATCAAGGATCGCATGGGTTTCTGCTACAGGGTCGGAACCTATTGCTCGAGTAGCTTTCTCGGCATCTGCAAAACCAGGCGGACGGCCTATTGCTGCTTCGAGAGCAAGCTCTCACGCATCCTGCAGGAGCAGGGCCGCATCCAGCTCGGCAAGCCCTGGGGCAAACCCAAGAACGAGCAATGCCGCGGATTCAGCATCCACGAGTTCGC
>DDNW01000094.1:4025-10295 GCA_002341345.1 Erythrobacter sp. UBA2510 | reverse complement strand
GATTCAGCATCCACGAGTTCGCGAGCCTCGACCTGTCGAAGATGGATTTCACCGAGGTCTACGCCGAGTTCATCGACGCCGCGAAGCTGCCTGATGAAGTCCAGACCATGTCCGACATCCAGAAGAAGATAGAGGAATATTATGCCCGATCCGCTCCTGGCGGCGGCTGATCCGCGCCGCACTTCGCCGCTTTGTATCCCCGGCGTCTTCTGGCGTCGGCACTCCGTTGCCCGCGAGATGGGAGCATCGCACCGCCCCGTTCCTGCCCTGCTGACTGCTTTGGCGATTGCCGTTACGGCGTTCACGTCCGGCCCAGCGGCTATTGCTGGCGAGGAAGGCGGGGAACAATCTGCCGGCGACCCCTTCTATTGCGGTGAACGGCGCCTCGGCACATGGTTCTATTGTGATCCTGCTCGGCGAGCACCGAAGGACAAGCCGGTGTCCCCGCCGGTGCCGGCGGCCGAACAGCTTGCTGCTGTCAGGTCCACGCTTGATGAGCTGAAGGCACGCGCGATCCTCGATCCAAGCGAGGAGAATGTTGTGGCCTATGTCCGCTTCCAGCGCGAGCAGCTGGACCGCGCCTCGACCTTCTCCGACGTCTGGCAGCGGGCGATCTGGCAGCATCCGGACATGGACTACACTTTGCAACGCCCGGTCTCGACATTGGGCAAACGGACATGGATCGATAACCGCAAGGCGGACCGCGACGCGGTTCTGACCCGCCTCGGTGAGCGTTATGGCCTGTTCTATTTTTACGCACAGAGCTGCGCCGCCTGCGATGTCGCTGGACCCATTCTGCGGTCGGTGGCGGACAGCCACCGTCTGACGGTGATGGCTGTGTCGATGGACGGTGGCCCATCGAAGGATTTTCCCAACTATCTCGTCGACAGTGGCCAACGAGAGCGCATGGGCATCCCCGGCAAGGAAACCCCGGCGCTCGTCCTGTTCGACACGGTGACGAAGCGGACGATACCGGTAGGCTACGGCATCCTCTCGGCCGACGAGATCATGGACCGCATCTTCACGCTTACCAACATGACTGTGGGGAGTGATTTCTGATGAGCCATTCTCTTCGCTCCCGGTTCCGGTCTGCGGCGTCCGCGGCGGCCCTTCTTGCGTCGCTCCATCTCGCAGTGCCGTCGGCACATGCCGGTGTGGCAAGCGAGATGAACGCGTTCTTCAACGACGCTGGCGGCGCGGCCAACGTCACCGGGCCCAGTGCCTTCGAAGGCCAGTCGGCGGGCTACTATTCGCTTGGCAATCTGTGGACGCGCTTTCCCCAGAAGTCCGTTTCGCCGTTCAATCTGCAGCTGCCATCGGCCCGCGCGGGCTGCGGCGGCATCGATCTCTTCTCGGGCAGTTTCTCCTTCATCAACACGTCCGAGATCGTCGCCATGCTGAAGGCGACCGCCAACAATGCATTGGGTTTTGCCTTCAAGCTGGCGATCGATTCCATCAGCCCCGAGATCGGCAAGGTGATGGACGAGTTCGCGCAAAAGGCACAGCTCCTGAACCAGATGAATATTTCGAGCTGCGAGACGGCGCAGGCGCTGGTCGGCGGTATTTGGCCGCAAATGGACACGACCCGCGCCACGATCTGCGAGGCGGTCGGGAACAGCCAGGGCATATTCTCTGATTGGGCGGCGGCCCGGCAGAACTGCAACAACGGCAATCGGCGAGATTCGACGATCGCGGCCAACAGCGATCCGGCAATGAAGGACCAACTCGTCGGCGAGCCGCACAACTATACCTGGGAGGCGCTCCGCAAATCGCAAAAGTTCGGCGCGTTCGACAAGGAATTCAGCGAATACATCATGACGCTGGTAGGGACCGTCGTGACGCGACCTTCGACCGATCCAAGTGTCGGGGGCCAGGTGACGATGGTCGGGCCAGCTGAGGAAGCGGTCGTGACCGCGTTGCTGGACGGCACGTCAGGCGGCGCGACGGTCAACATCCTGCGCTGCGATGAAGAGACGCTATGTCTCAACATCTCGACCCAGACCCTCTCGATTCCTGAAAGCGCGGCATTGCGCCCGCGCATCGCCGCCATGATCAAGGATATCGCGACGAAGATCCGCACGGATGTGGCGATCGACGCGGCCGAAAAGCAATTGCTCAATATGTCGAGCATCCCGCTCTTCAAGATCCTCGCGGTGCAGTCGGCTGCACGCTACACGCTGACCGACGGCGAGATCCAGACGCTCGCCGAGATTGTCTCGGTCGATATCCTCAATGCCATGATCGACAACATGCTTGATCGCGTCGAGCAGGCGAAGATCCACTATCAGACCTTCGACCAGGAAACCGCGGCGCAGTGGCGCCAGCAGATTGCGGCCACGCGGCAGAAATTTCAGCAGCGCGGCGTGCGGCTCGATCAAAAGCTGCAAGTGACGATGCAGATCATCGATCGCTCGATCATGCTGGAATCGACGCTTCAGAACACGATGACGCCGGGGATGTCGGCCGCGCTCAACTTCTCCCGCGGACTCAGCGCCCAAGGCTTGCAATAGCAAGGAAGGGAAGGCCGGCCATGCTCGAAGTCTTCACGATCGGCGGCGGCGAATACTTCGTCAACACGTTCAACGCGGTTGCGGCCTGGGCTGGAGGAGGGGGCTACCGGTCGATGCTGCGCGTCGTCATGGTGATGGGCCTCATCTATTCGCTCCTCGTGGTGGCGTTCAACCTCGACTGGCGTGCCTGGCTGAACTGGTTCCTGCAGGCGACCGCGATCTACATGTGCCTGATGGTGCCCACCGTGGACATCAAGGTTACGGACCGCCTCAATCCTTCGCTGGCACCGGCGACGATCGACAATGTTCCAATCGGACTTGGGGTGATCGCCAGCTTCACAAGCCAGGTAGGCGACTATCTGACCCGCACCGCCGAGACGGTGTTCGTCATGCCGACATCGCTTAATTATACCACCAACGGCATGGTCTATGGCGCGCGGCTGTTCGATGCGACGCGCAACCTGCGTATCCGCGATGCCGAGTTTTCGACCAACCTTGAGGAGCATTTCAAGGCATGCGTCTTCTATGACGTGATGCTCGGCTTCAAGTCGATGACGGACCTCGCCAACTCTCCGGATCTGTGGGCCGCGATTGGTCCCGGTTCACCGGCGCGCTCGCAGATCTGGATTACGCGCGTTTCGGGTGGCGGCGTCGAAAGTCATATCCGGACATGCAACGATGCCTATTCGGCGCTCGATGGGCAGTGGACGCCGATGATCGAGGCCAACCTGCTGATCTGGGGTAAGGAACTCTATCCCAGGCTCAGCAATGCACTGGCCGCCCAGAAGCTGCGCGACGACGTGCCGGTGATCACCCAGGCCTTCACCGGAACCGCGGGCGGCCATGTGAGCATCCTGCGGCAAAGCACCGCGATCAACGCTTTCATGCAGGCGCGCAATTCGATGTCCGGGAGTACCGGCGCGGCGGCGATCGACACATTCGCTATGACACGGGCCGATATCCAGGCGCGCAATACGTACGGCTCGATCGCGCAGCAGGCAATGAGCTGGGTTCCTATTCTCAACGTCGTGCTGACCGTCGTCTTTTTCGCGATGTTCCCGGTCATCTTTCCGCTGTTCCTCATGCCGCGAACCGGCGTACCGACGCTCAAGGGCTACACGGCAGGATTCTTTTACCTGGCCGCCTGGGGTCCGCTCTACGTCGTGCTGCACATGATCATCATGAGCCGGGCAACCGGCTCGGCCGCGGCAATGGCACCCAGCGGCGTGACGCTCTCGACCTATGCGGGAATCGGCGCGGTCAATGAGGAAACCGCGACGATCGCGGGCTTCCTCCTGATGAGCGTGCCATTCCTCGCAGCGGGGATGGCTCGCGGCGCGATGGGGATCGCGAGCCATTCGATGGCGATGCTGGCCCCCGCACAGAATGCCGCCGAAGCGGCGGCGCTCGAGCAGACGACGGGAAACTACTCCTACGGAAATGTCAGTTACGCCAACAGTTCGGCCAATATGCGCCAGTCGGATCAATGGTCGACGGCGCCGAGCTACATGGCCGGCATTCCGAGATTGGATTACCGCGCCGACAACGGGGCGATCATCTCGAGCTATGGCAACGGCCAGGAAGTCATCGACACGACGGGGGCAATCTCGCGGCTTGCGTTCACGCCGACCATGTCGACGAACAGTGTCGCCGAGATGCGCGAAGTTGCCTCCGAGGCAAGACGGCAGGCGGAATCCTACCGCAACACGGCAAGCACTCTCCTTACTGCCACCGATCGGGACGCGTCGGTTCACACGCGCTCCAGCGAAACGACGTCAGGCGTCGAAAGCGCCAGTGGCTCCCAATCGGCCACGTCGGTCGATCGCTTCGATCGCCGAACCGCCAATACGTCCGAAGGGATCGAGCAATCAAATGCCGACACCGACCGCTTCTCGGTCACGGACAACCGCGGGCGCCAAGCCATAGTGCAACAATCCGTCGAAGGCTCTGTCGGCGCCGGAACGGGCGGTCGCGGGCGCGCCGGTGGCGGTAG
Source organism: Erythrobacter sp. UBA2510 (assembly GCA_002341345.1). Classification (GTDB taxonomy): domain Bacteria; phylum Pseudomonadota; class Alphaproteobacteria; order Sphingomonadales; family Sphingomonadaceae; genus Alteraurantiacibacter. The sequence continues at coordinate 5,792 of DDNW01000094.1, read as the reverse complement.
TCCGCTGTCTGGCTCGCTGGGTGCGAGCGTTGGTGGACGTGGCATGCAACAATCCGACCTCAGCCACTCGACTAATCGCAATATTTCAAGCGAGGATCGCAGCGCAGCGTCGAGCAGCTTCCGCGACGATCATGCGAGCGGCTCCAGCGCCAGTGAGTCCGCCGGCACCTATGATCGTTCGGGCAGTTTCAGCCGGTCGTCCATTACGGACTCCAGCGCGAGGATTTCCGAAGAAAGCCTTGCTCTTGCTCAATCTTACCAACGATCGGCCGAGAAACTCGACGAGATCGCGCAATCCCTGTCGCGCGACGCCAGCTATGCGGAATCCCATGGGCTCAATCTCAGCGAAAACCTGAGCCAGGATCTGGCCCAATGGTATCGCGCGGAGCAGGCGCGTAACCCAGCAATCAATGTCCCCGACCTCTGGGCCACTGACTTGTCGGCGCATGATCGCGCCACGCGCAGCGCGATGATCGAAAGGTGGATGGATGATCGTCTCGATACCATCCGCAATGAAATCCGATCGGAGCTTCATGAACCGAATCTCGTGTCTGTTCAGCGTCCCGATGTCGCATCCGAGAGCGACGTCCGTGGTCACTACACACCTTCAGGAGGTGGCCGGCGACCCTCGGGCCCGGGAGGCGGAAACGATCCCGGCGCGGCTGCCGCGATCATCAATGAGGGTCGAAAGGAAATCGATGAAGGTCGCGCTGCTGCGCAGACGGGAAGAGCTGTCAACAGGCAAGGGGGATCACGTGCGAGGTCGGAAGTGTCGGACAGTCACAACGTCGGCTTCTTCAACGATCCAAAGTTACGCGAATGACGCATCCTACATGACGCTTGAGAGAAATCCGAAAAACGCCACGAGCGCTACCACAAACGCAATTGCGAGGGCGAGCTGCCATGACGACTGCGGAGCCGCGAAAGTCTCGTCCGCATTTACTCCGGGCACGACTTCATCCCAGTCCGTTTCCCACGAATACACGGGACCGCCAGCGCTGTCTTTTGTCGCGTTATACGTGCCCCAGTCGAACCGGCTCATCGAACCTACCTCCGAGATTGAACATAGCACGAACGACAGCAATCTCAAACATTGGAACTGGCTCGCAACGAATAATCCGCATCGGAGGAAAAGTGACTAAACAGAAGAGATCAGAAATCGAGAAGCTGCTGGGCGATCCTGCGACTAGCTTCTGGCTCAAGGCCGCGCTGCGCGCCGCATTGACGCGCGATCCGATCGATGCCGAGCGGGATGCCGGCACACTCTACCTCGTGCTGCGCTGCCGAGCTGAGCAAGCGTTGAAAGGTGACTTTGTGACAGCTCGGCCTCGCCTTGGCCGCTAGCGCGCGCCCCTCAGAAAGCGAAGGAGACGAAGATAGCGTGGGAATTCGAACAGGCCGGCAAGTTCGGCAGCGAGAAGGCAGCGGATGACTATGCCCGCCGCAACAATCTCGATCCGCGCGATGTCCAGATCGCCCGTAGGGGCAGTGAGGTCGAGCTCAACATCCGCCGGTCCGCGCTCGACGGTCGCAGCCTGCGCGACAATGGCGAGGGCCGGCGCGACGGCTGGTTCTAGCGCGGGATGAGGCAGGACAGAGCCGATGGGCATTCTCGAGGATGCTGCCGAGGGAGCGCGGCAAGCCGTCGAAGCAATGAAGGCTGCGAGCCAAGCAAGTGACGACACGACCGTCAATACGGTGCTTTCCCTCTTGTCTGCGCAGGAGGAGGAGGTTGTTCGCTATCGCTATGGGCTTGGGAGGGAACAT
>DDNW01000094.1:0-3919 GCA_002341345.1 Erythrobacter sp. UBA2510 | reverse complement strand
AATGGGCTTGGGAGGGAACATCTCAAGACGTTTCGCCAGATCGGCGAAGCCATGGGTCTTTCCGCACAACGCGTTGGGCAGATCGAGCATAAGGCACGGCGCAGGCTGAGCTGGTTCGTTCGATGTGTCGGGCCAATCGGCAGTCCGGCCTTTGCGCGCTATTCGAGTGAGACATTAGCCCGACGGGCCGAGATAGAGCGCCTCAGAAGAGAGCGGATTGAGCAAGAAGCTGCGACCAAAGCCCGGCGTCGGGCGGAAAAGGCCGAGCGCGATGAAGTGCGTCGCGCGAGGGCGCGGTCGAAAGCGTGGCAGCGCAAGATCGACACCTTGGTGATGGAGCGGGATGCGGTGGCAGGGACAATAGCACGCCTTCGCGACCGCATCAGCGAGATCGAACGGCGCGGCTGGCTCGCGCGGTACATCCTTCCTCATGATAGGGTCTTGGCGCGATTATATGCCAAATTGGCCGATCTTGAGGCGAAAGTCAAAGCGGCCGGCTCTGGGATTGCGAGGCTTCGCGCGTCGCCACCGTCCTAATGGCTGATCGCTCAGACGCTATACGCACCCTCAAGAGGGCGCAAAAGGGAGAAATGTTCAGATTTCGTTCTTATCTTGATTTTTGCTCAGATATTGAACATATCTCCTGTCGAAAGGAGATCAGGTTCTCATGGCGAGCGCATCGCATGACACGGCGAAAGGCCGCAAGGATCTCACGGGGCCGGCGCTCCGGACGTTCTTCCGTATCGCGGAGGCCTGGGGCCTCAAGGAGCCTGAGCAGATGAGCCTGCTCGGGCTCGACAGCCGTTCGACGTTGCAGGCTTGGAAGCGCGGGGCGGTCGCCGCGATCCCCAAGGATGCACTAGAACGCATCTCCTACATCCTCGGAATCTACAAAGGCCTGCATATTCTCTTGCCCAAGACGGCGGATGAGTGGGTCCGCAAGCCGAACATGGCAGCCCTGTTCGGCGGCGGTTCCGCGCTCCAGCGCATGACGTCGGGCAATGTCGCCGATCTCTATGTGGTGCGCCAATATATCGACGCGCAGCGCGGCTAGGGGTGGATATTCCTGTCGCAGCCGTCCGGTGGCATCCCTGCTACCGGATCGTGCCCAGCCGTTTTCCGCCTATCGCCTTGTTCGAGGCCGTCGCCGACCCGGCCGACCTCGACGCGGTCTTCCAGATCGAGGCGATGACCAACGATCGGCTGCGCGAGGAGGCCGGCGACCTTGCGCTCGTTCCGATCGAGGACAGGGTGTCTGGTCCTGGCACGTCGCCGATCATGGCTGCTTTCACCCACCTCAATCCGCTTGGCGATCGCTTCACCGACGGATCTTACGGTGTCTTCTATGCAAGCTTGGCCCTGGAAACCGCGATTGCCGAAACGGCCTGGCATCGCACGCGCTTTCTCATGGCTACCGAAGAACCGGCGCAGGAACTGGACATGCGGGTCTATGCGGTCGACCTGACCGCCGACATACATGACATTCGCGCGATGCGCGAAAGCCATCCCGATCTTTATGATCCGGCGAACTATGCGATGTCGCAGGCGCTCGCCCGTGACCTGCGCGGCGCTGGCTCGGATGGTATCCTCTACGGGAGCGTGCGTGACGAAAGCGGGGAATGCGTGGCGGTATTCCGCCCCCGGCTTCTGTCCAATTGCCGCCAGGAACGCCACCTCTGCTATGTCTGGGATGGCCGGGTCATATCGACCGTCTACGAGAAGCGGAATCTCGAAGTCTGAGTGGGCCGCGGAAATTAGCGTCATCTGCGAACCCTCGAGAGCACCCGCGCTGCGACATTGCTGCGCACCGCGAGCTTTCGGCCGTAGCGCAGCGCGGTGGTCGGCGAGCTCCAGCGCAGCGCTTGGGCAATGCCAGCGCCGTCCTCACCCGCCGCAAAAAGATCCTGGGTCAAGCCGACGCGCAGCGAATGGGTGGACAAGGCCTTCACCGCGTCGGTTAACTTGCCTGCGGGCAATGTCACCAGTCCCTGCTCATAAGCTGCATAAGCCACGCGGCGATAGATGCCGTTGACACCCTGCCGCGTCAGGGGCGCCGTTCCAATGGAATAGGTCGTTCGCGCCAGGGCGGTTTCCGGTTCGGCTTCCCGCGCGCGCCGCCGGTCGACGCCGACCCTGCGGAACAGAGGGCCTTCTTTGATGCCGCTTGCTTCGAGCCACGCGCCAACCCGCCGCATCGTCTCAGCCGACAGCCATGCCCAGGCGCCTTCCTGCTCCTGGTCGGTCTTGGAGAAGGGGATGAACAGCGTCGCCGAACCATCCTCCTGCGGATCGATATGCAATCCTTCCACCACAGTGAGTTCGCTGACACGCAAGCCCGCATCATAGCCAAGCGATAGCAGGGCAGCGTCCCGCAGGCCCTGAAGGTCGCCGCCACAAGCGTCGAGCATGGCGGTCAGGGTGAAGCCCTTTGCGGCATGGGGATCAAGCGCCTTGCCCAGCCGCAGAGGGGTCGCCTGTCGCTGGAGCGCACCTCTACGCCGGCGGACGGCCTTCAGTGCATCGCGGACCATCGGGGCATCGGTCGGCGCGGCGGGCGAGGCCAAACCCATCAGCCGGTGGACCGAGCCAAGGCTCGCGATCCGCCGCGCCAGCGTTGCGGGCTTTTTGCCCCTGATGTCGAGCGCGTTCACATAGCGCACCATATCTTCGGGATCGGCGGGCAATGGCGTGCGGCCTTCCTCGCCGCACCAGTCGCGCCAGCAGTCGAGATCGGAGGCTATCGCCGCTTTCGATGCATCAGCCATGGCCGCCAGCGCGGTTTCGAGCCCGAGCTGGCTGATCGGCGGCAGGTCGGGCGGAACGATGCTGCCGATCGCGCGCAGCAGCCGTGCATCGACCGGTTCCGCCTCCGCTTTGCGCGAACGCGTCGGGAGCGCCGCATCCTGCGTTCTTACGACGATAATCTCTCCCTTGGAGAGTTCCGCGGGTTCCTCAGCCATTAGCGGCCAGCGTACCCCCAGGCTTTGTCAGGGTGCGGCACAAAGCGCGGCACATCTGTGCCGCATGGTTTATCCTGGCTCGTCATCATCGGTGAATTTGCCCTTCCCTGCCGCTTTCGCAACCATATACTTACCATAATGTTTGATTATGGTAAGTGCGAAAATGGCGCGGGGAGGGCGGTTTTGCGGCTTTCCCGATCTTGCTGCGCTCAGGGCGCGATATCTTCGCGAAACCGGTCCATCTGATGCATGCGCTCGTGCAGCACCGTCACGATGCCAACCGAACCATCGGACAAGACCCGCCAATAGACATAGTGATGCTCATGGCGGCCGAAGAAGCCATCGACCCCGAACTCTGCCGGAATGACGCGCCATGGCGTTTCGCGCCCGGCGATGCGATCGAAGACGCCGGTCGCATGCGCTTCGTCGATCATCAGAACGCCGTCATGTCGCGCGGCGATATCGGCGAGGTCGTGAAGCGGCGCCTCGTCGCCATCCATGCTGTAAAGGCTTTCGACGGCGATCCACGGCCGCCCGACACGCCGCCCGCGCGCCACTGCACAATCGCGTCGTCGATACAGCCGGCATCGTTGTGGCCAGCCGCCAAGGCGTCGGCACGGCTGAGTTTCACGCCTTCATGCGCGCTCGCGTGGATGAGGACATCGTAAACGATCAGATCGCCGCGCTGGGGCAACGTCGCGAACAGAGCGGCGTTTGCGGCATAGCCCGTCGCGAAATACAACGCCGTCTCGCTGCCGAACCACGCCGCAGCCTCGTGCTCGAGCGCTTCATGCTCCGGGTCGCTGCCGCGCAACAGGCGCGAGCCGCCCAAGCCGACCCCGACCCCGCGCCCGATCGTCTCGACGACCGCTCGCGCCAGACGGGGCGTGCGGCTCAAACCGATATAGTCATTCGACGAAAAAGCGGAGCCTCGCTGGGCTCTGTTGCAAAAATCGTGA
>DDNW01000027.1 GCA_002341345.1 Erythrobacter sp. UBA2510 | reverse complement strand
ATTCAGCCATTCATCGATTTGAGCCCAGTCGACAAGCGCTACTTCTGCAATCGGCGAGCGGTCGAAGGGATTGTGAACGATCGTTTTCATAGCTCGCACACCTTTGCGCCGAGTTCGTCGATCAGCACCTTCTTGTTTTCGGAGTAGTCGACGGGCAGATCGACAAGGTGCACGCCGCCCGCCTCGAATGCGGCGTTCAGGACCGCCACAAGATCTGCGCTCCGCTCGACCCGGTGACCGGTCGCTCCATAGCTTTGTGCGTAGGTGACGAAGTCGGGATTGGAAAAGGTTAGGCCGTAGTCCGGAAAGCCGAGCTGGTCCTGCTTCCAGCGGATCATGCCGTATGCCGCATCGTTCAGGACGAGTACGACGAGGTTCAGGCCCAGCCTGACGGCCGTTTCCAGCTCCTGCGAGTTCATCATGAACCCGCCATCGCCGCATACCGCGAGCACTCTGCGCCCCGGCGACAGCATCGCCGCCATCATGGCCGATGGAAGGCCTGCGCCCATCGTCGCCAATGCATTGTCGAGAAGGATGGTACCCGGTTCATTCGCAATGTAGTTTCTGGCGAACCAGATCTTGTAGATACCGTTGTCGAGCGCAACGATATCATCGCGCGCCATTACGCTGCGTACGTCGGCAACCACGCGCTGGGGGACCATCGGAAAACGTTCGTCGTCGCTGGTCTCGGAAATGTGCGAAGCAATCTCGTGGTGCAGCACAGTGTAATAGCTGCGATCGCACTGCAGCTTGCCATCCAGACGGTTTCCCAGCCGCTCGACCGATCCGGCGATGTCGCCGATGACCTCGAGCTGCGGGAAGTAGACCTGATCGACTTCGGCTGCCTTGTAATTGATATGGATGACGGTCTGCCCGCCCGGCTCCATGAAGAAGGGCGGCTTCTCCACCACGTCGTGACCGATATTGACGATCAGATCGGCCTTTTCGATTGCGCAGTGAACATAATCGCCCGACGATAGCGCCGCGGTGCCCAGATAGAGCTCGCTATCTTCATCGACCACGCCCTTGCCCATCTGGGTGTCGAAGAATGGAAAGCCGGTATCAGACACGAATTTGCGCAACGCTTTCGAAGCGCGGCGGCGGTTCGCTCCGGCACCGATCAGGAGCAATGGCCGCTCAGCCGCGATGATGCGCTCGGCCGCTTCGTCGAGCGCAGCATCTCCGGCGACCGCATAACGCCTGTAATGCGGAGGTATGACCGGTTCGATCGTTTCCTCTTCAGCGATATCTTCCGGCAGCTCGAGCAGTACAGCGCCCGGCCTTTCTTCCTGCGCCAGACGGAAACCTTCGCGAACGAGCGAGGGAATGCGATTGCCGTTCACGATCTGGGTCGAAGCCTTGCACAGCGGGGTGAACAGGGAAACGACGTCGACAATCTGGAACTGGGCCTGTTTCGAGGTCTTGATCGGTTTCTGCCCGGTAATGATCACGAGCGGGAAGGCTCCGAGCGCGGCATAGGCCGCCGGTGTGGTCAGGTTCGTGGCACCTGGCCCGAGTGTTGCCAGGCACACACCTGCCTTGCCGGTCAGGCGGCCATAAGTTGCCGCCATGAAGCCAGCGCCCTGTTCGTGACGGGCCAGAACCAGCGTGATGGTGGAAGTTCGCAGCGATTCCAGAAGATCCAGGTTCTCTTCGCCTGGAACGGCGAAAACATACTCGACACCCTCTGCCTCGAGCGCGGCGACCATAAGATCGGAAGCTTTCATTCGTCGGTCCTCATTTACGAGTTGCAGGGCGGTTCATGCCGTGCGCTACCAAACTGCTTGCTTGCAGCGGCCGACCTGATCGCCGCGCTTGTCAATGGTCGTGATCATGGTCTTGGCATTGGTTCTTTTCGACCTGATGGCCCGGGACCATAACCGGATCACAGTCCGCAGCGAGACAGGCTTCGAACGTTGCATGGGCGATGGCGTGCTGCGTCTCGAGCATACCGCGAGCCCGCGCCTTCACATCCTCGAAAGCCTGCAACGAAGATTCGGCAGGAACGACATGCGCCTCAAGCGCGCGATAATGCTCGCTGATGCTCCAGACTTGGACGTGATGGACGTCGGCCACGCCTTCTGCGTCACGCAGGTCGTTCACAATGCGATCGAACTCGCTTTCGTCCGGCACCGCGCCCATCAAGAGACGCACCGTGCGAGGCAACAAAGTAACGCCCTGCCAGATCACAAAGTCACCAATGACCACCGTGATGGTCAGATCGGCGATATAAAGTTCGTATCGCAGAATGAGCACGCCAGCCACGATCACACCGGCCGAAGCCAGCGCATCGGACACATTGTGCAGGAAGATCGAATAGGGTCAATTCCTCTTCTCGCCGTGTTTGGTTCCCGCATCGTCGTGGCTATCCATGTGAGCGTCGCGCAGAATCTCGATGCCGCCATAGAGAGCGATGCAAGCTACCGCGATGCCCACAACGAGGTCGGGCCAGTTGGTTCCGGTCAGCATCACAATGATGCCGGCGATAATGATCCCGCCATTAGAGATAAAGTCGTTGAAGCTGAAGGTGGTCGCCGCCCGCATATTGACGTCCTTGTTCTCCATCTTCTGCAGCAGGCGCAGGCAATAGAGATTGACCATCCCCGCGATGAACGCCATCGCCATCATCAATATCCCGCCCGGATCGGACCCTTCCACAAACCGTCGGTAAGCATCGAAGATAACCCCAGCAGAGAAGATCAGCAGCATGATGCCGGAGAAACGTGCGGCCCCGCGTTTCCAGGTCCGTGAGCGGGTCAGCGCGAGCAGGCTGAGCGCATAAACGATGGCATCGGATGAATTATCGAGGCCGTTCGCCAACAGCGCATTAGAATCGGCAAAATACCCGACCGCGAAAAAGCCGATCGCGATGGCCACGTTAAGCCACAGGACAACCCACAGGGTCTTGCGCTTTTCAGGCGACCCGACATCGACCTCATGTCCGCCACTCATGCTGCGTCCTCCTCGGTTTGTACCCAGCTTTCCGCATGACTACGCTGTGTTGGCCGGAAGAACTTCATTTCGGTGCGGAAGAGTGAGGATGACAATTTCGTGCCCCACTCTTCCCATTCGCTGTCGCCGATTATGGCGATCCGGCCGAAACAATCCTTATGCCGGATGTCGAACTTGAGATCGCGCCAGAGACCTCCGAAGTTCCAACCCGAAAAGTCAGGCGCGAGCTCGATCACCATCGGGACGGTACCGGCCTCGCGCTCTGCGATATGTTCGAATTGGGGAACAAAGCGGTCATAGGCTTCATCCCCCTGCCTGCCTCCGGCACGTATCCAGAGCAGTCCGTTCTTTTCCTTCAGTGCCAGCACCGTATTCTCCTTTCCCGATCGGTCATGTGATGTCCTTCAGCTCGCGCTGCTCATCGCTTGTCACATTGCGCCGCAGCCTGTCCCACCAACGCTGTCGCCAGGTCCGGTCATCTTCTCTGGTCCCGAAAACCAGCTTTAAGATTGCGGGCAAGACGAAAAGGGTCAGCGCGGTGGCGGTGATCAACCCTCCAATGACGACTGTCGCCAAGGGACGTTGCACTTCCGCGCCGGTCCCGGTCGCAATGGCCATCGGCACGAAGCCGAGCGATGCAACGAGCGCGGTCATGAGAACCGGCCTTAGGCGCGCCAATCCACCATCGACGATGGCGTCATCGAGCGCCATGCCCCTGTCGAGCCGCTGACGGATCGCAGTCACCATCACGAGGCCATTCAAGGTCGCCACACCCGACAGGGCGATAAAGCCTACCGCCGCAGATACCGAGAATGGCATCCCGCGTAGAGCCAAGGAGAAAATCCCGCCTGCCAGGGCCAACGGGATCGCGCTGAATACGGCGAGCGCCGGCACCCAGCCCCCAACCGCCATGTAAAGCAGCAAGAGAATGACCGCGAAAGCGATAGGAATGACTATCTGAAGTCTTTCCTGAGCAGCCTGGAGGTTCTGGTATTGACCGCCCCACTCGATAAACGCGGCAGCGGGCAGTTCGACCTGCGCCGCAACCCTTTCCTGGGCCTCTTCTACAAAAGACCCGAGGTCGCGTTCTCGCACGTTGGACGAAACGATCACCAGTCTGCGTCCCTGTTCCCGGCGAACCTCCGCGAGACCATCCACCACACGGAACTCGGCAACCGAGCGTAGCGGTATGGTTGCCCCGTTCGGGAGCAGCACCGGCAAAGCACCCAACTGGTCGAAATCGTCGCGGGTCGCGTCCGACAACCGCACAACCACATCGAAGCGGCGATCGCCTTCGAAAACGAGGCCCGCAGGCCGACCGCCCAGTGCGATCGCCACCGATTGCGCAACGTCTTCGACCTTCAGCCCGTAACGGGCAATCGCTGGCCGATCGAAGGCAATATCGAGGGTGGGGAACCCGGTCACTTGCTGGACCTTGACGTCCGCGGCGCCGTCGACATTGCGGAGCACGCCCGCAACCTCGTTCGCCGCCGAGGTCATGGCGCTGAGATCGTCTCCGTAGATCTTGACGGCAACATCTCCGCGAACGCCTGCGATCAATTCGTTGAACCGCAATTCGATCGGTTGGCTGAACTCGTAAAGGTTGCCGACGAGACTGCTGAGCGCGCTCTCCATTTGCGCGACCAGCTCGTCCTTGGCGAGGTCGGGATCGGGCCATTCCTCACGGGGTTTGAGGATCACGTACGCGTCGGAAGCGTTCGGCGGCATCGGGTCACTGGCCACTTCTGCCGTGCCCGTCCGCGAAAAGACGAGCTCGACCTGCTCAAACTGCTCGAGCCGGTCCTCGACCCGCCTTTGCATCGCGAGCGAGCGTTCGAGCGATGTCGAAGGAATACGCAGCGATTGCACGGCGATGTCGCGCTCGTCCAATTGCGGTGTGAATTCGCTCCCGAGGAAGCTGAACACGAAGGCCGCAAAGGCGAAGATGCCGACGCCCATGCCGATGACCGGCCAAGGGCGGGTGATCGCCTTGCGGACCAGCGGTCCGTATCGCTCCTTGGCGATCCGGATCGGCTTGACCTCCTTTTCCGTCAGCTTCTTGTTGAGCAGGATGGCGATCATTGCCGGGACGAAGGTCAGCGACAACACGAACGCCGAGGCGAGCGCGAGCATGACCGTGATCGCCATGGGCGAGAAGGTTTTGCCTTCGACTCCGGTAAAGGTCAGAAGCGGTGCGAAGACGAGAAGTATGATCGCCTGCCCGTACACAGTCGGCTTGATCATTTCCTGCGCGGCAAGCCGCGTTTCCGTCAACCTCTCACCAAGTGTAAGAAGTCGGCCCTCGTGTTCCTGTCGAGCCGCGAGCCTCGCGACGCTGTTCTCGACGATGATGACGGCACCATCGACGATCAGGCCGAAGTCCAGCGCACCCAGGCTCATGAGATTGCCCGAAACGCCGAGCCGGTTCATTCCGATCGATGCCATCAGCATGGAAAAGGGGATGACCAGCGCCGCGATGATCGCTGCCCGGATGTTGCCCAGCAGCAAGAACAGGATCGCAATGACCAGAAGCGCGCCCTCGACAAGGTTCTTCTCGACGGTCGCGATCGTCGCATCGACCAGGGAAGACCGGTTGTAGACGATCTCCGCGACAATTCCTTCCGGCAGGGAGCTGCGAACTTCCTCGAGCCGTTCGGCCGCCTCGGCCGACACGGTGCGGCTGTTCTCGCCCGCGCGCATGAGCACGGTGCCCACGACCGCTTCATCGCCGTTCAGCGACGCCGCGCCCGTTCGCAGGTCGCCACCGATGCTGACTGTGGCGACGTCACCTACGCGAATGGGGACCCCCTCGCGGGTGGAAACGACCGCCTGCTCGATATCCTCAACACTGCCGAGGCGCGCATCGACCCGGGCGAGAAGGGCTTCACCGGCCCGCTCGACGAAATTGGCGCCTTCGGCGAGATTGGCCGCTTCCAGCGCGTCGATCACCTCGTCGAACGATAAACCGTAACCGGTCAATCGCGCGGGATCGGGTTGAACGAGGTATTGCTTTTCGAAGCCGCCAATCGAGTCGACACCTGCCACACCGTCGACCGACCGCATGAAGGGCGCAACCACCCAGTCCTGAATAGTTCGCAGATACGCGGCCTTGGCGACATCACTGTCGAGCTGGTCGCCACGTTCGGTTACGAAGCTCCCGTCGGACTGCCATCCGACCGCTTCGCCCCGCGGCGCTTCCTTGCCATCAGGATATTCGTACTCGATGACGTACATGAGCACTTCGCCCAATCCGGTCGAGATGGGCCCCATCACCGGTTCGGCACCCTCGGGCAGGGAAGCACTTATGGGCGTCAGCCGTTCGTTGACCTGCTGACGCGCGAAATAAATGTCGGTCCCTTCCTCGAAAATCGCGGTGACCTGGCTGAACCCGTTGCGCGATATCGAGCGGGTCATTTCCAGACCCTCTATGCCGGCAAGCCCGGTTTCAACGGGATAGGTTACCTGAGTCTCGACTTGCGAGGGCGACAGGGCAGGCGCCTTGGTGTTAATCTGCACCTGCACGTTGGTGATGTCGGGGACTGCATCGATCGGCAGGCGCTCAAGATTGCTTGCCCCCAATACCGCGATACCGACGGTCAGAACAATAATCGCCCACCGGAAGCGGACCGCGACATCGAGGATTAGGCCGATAAAGCCAAGTCCATGTTTATCCTCGGAGTACTTCGCCCCGAGCGAGTCATTAGTCGTCATCTTCGGCGTTCTCTTTTTGGAGCTCGGCTTTAAGGAGGAAGGCGTTTTCAGTCGCGATCCGCCAATTGGGTTGCAGACCCGATTCAATGACAACTTGTCCCGCTGACCGGGATCCGGTCACGATTGGACGTGCTAGGAATCCGCGGCGGGTACGAACGAAGACCACTTCTGCGCCATCGATCGTCTGCACGGCACTTTCCGGCACCGACATGCGGACTGTATCGACCTCACCCGAGGGGCGGATACGTGCCTGCAAGAAGGCACCGGGTTGCAGGCCGGGGATCGGCCTTGCCAGCGACAGGACCGCCGTAGCGCTGCGGCTTTCGGGATCGAGCGAGGGAGTGACGGATCGCACGCGCGCACCCACTTCCCGGTTGTCCGCGATCTCCAGCGTGGCCTCGTCGCCAGGCTGGATGCGGCTTGCTTCAGCCGACGGGAGGGCAACCTCGACCTGCATGCCGCTCGGGTTCACGACCTGATAGAGTTCTTCTCCGGCCTCGACGAAGGACCCGAGAACGATAGGCGCCGAGGTCACTCGGCCCGCGAGCGGGCTCGTAACCGCGAGGGAGCGCCCGTCGCCGCTAACACCCGCCGCCGAGACTGCCGCCTGGGCACGCGCAAGTTCCGACTGGGCGACCTGCAGATTGGCTCGGGCGGCCTCGAGATCCTGCCGCGCGGTGACATTGGCTTCGAAAAGGCGGCGCTCTCGATCGTAGGCAGCAGACAATTCGTTGACCCGCGCGCCCGCTGCGCTGAGTTGCGCCGCAAGAGCAGCGGCGTCGGCGCTCTCGATGCGGGCAATCGTCTCTCCCTGCCTCACGTAATCACCCAGCGTTTTGCCGACACTGCGGACTACGCCCGCTGCGCGGGCATCGATGCGGGCACTTGCCGTCGGGCTTGCCGCGACGGTGGCCGGAAAGACCAGCTCGACCGCCGATCCCTGACCGACGGTTTCGACCTCTATCTGGGACGCTTCGATTTGTTCGGCGCCAAGCAGGACAAGCCCTTCGGGAAGCTCGGCCTCCTCGCTCGTTTCTTCAATGTGCTGGTCGGCACTGCCACTTGGCCACAGCATAAACACTGCAGCGGCGATTGAAACGATCACGCCGATAAAAACGGCCAGACGTCTACGGTTCATTTGGAAATACCTCATTGTGCGCCGAGCCAGATCAGCGTCGCCGCCAGGCGGCCACGATCTTCCTGGGCTTGAATCAATGCTTCACGGATGGTGTCGCGCGCTTCGGCCGCAGCCAGAACTTCGATCAGCGGAAATCTGCCGTTGCGGTAGCCAATCCGAACGAGGCGCAAGGCTTCCTCGGCTTGGGGCAAGGACGTCTCCGCGAGGGTCTCGACCCGCGCTTCGGCTGCCAGAAATTGTCCGCGAGCCTGCGTGACTTCGAGTTCGAAATCGGTGCGGGCAATCGCCTCCCGTGCCGTCGCGGCGCGAAGCCGCGCCTCGGCAGCAGCGATGTTTCCTTGGTTGCGATTACTGAACGGAAACGGGATCGAAACGCCTACGAGGAACGCCTGGTCTCTGCTTTCCTCGAACCGTCGGACACCGGCGGATATCGCCGGATCCGGAATGCCTAAAGAGCGTTCCCGGGCGATCGCGGCATCTGCAGCCTCGCGTTCGGCACGGGCGATCTGGAGACGTAAGGCCGAAGGCGAGGCGAGCAGCGTTGCCGGAGGTTCGATCTCGGGGAACACCGAAGGCACGTCCGCAGCAGGTGCTGCCTCGCCCCAAAGCGCGGCCAGCGCATTCCTCGCCGCACTGTCGGCAGCCAGGGCCGCTTCAAGCTCCGCGAGCGCCTCCGCAAGTGCCGCTTCGGCACGAAGCGAACGCAAGGGAGGCTCCCGCCCGACATCGACCAGTACCCCTGCGATCCTGGCAAGCTCGCGGTTGCGCTCGACTATGTCCCGCGCGAGTTCCAATCGGGCTGCCGCAGCGACGGCTTCCACATAGCGCTCGCGCACCGATCGCCCGAGCTGAGCAACCGAGAGCGCTCCTGAAAGGGTCGCGACGCGCGCCTCCGCCTGGGCGGCGCGGACGCGCGCTCCTCGTTTGCCGCCCAATTCGAGCCGCTGGCTCAGGGACAAAGTGTACTCGGTGGCCTGCAATCCCGAAAATGCGCCGCTTCCGGCAATGTTTTCGGCTTCGAAAGCAATTTCGGGGTTGGGCCGCAGCCGCGCCTGGTCGACCAGGGCCCGCGCCGCGTCGGCTTCGGCCCGCGGTCCGATCAGGCGCGGATTTTCTGGGGGCTCATCTGCGCTGTCGACGATGCCCGCACGAGCGAGCGCAGCTTCGAGCGTCAGAAGCTCACGCTCCTGCGCCGCCACGGTCGTGGCTTGAGCGGCGAGGAACAGCCCTCCAAGGAGGACCCCTCGCCAATGAATGGCTGACATTTTTCGAAAATTCCTCTGCTGACGATCCGAACTGCGCTGCGGCATGCAGCGCGGTGACGGTCGTCAGGCGCGAGGGGGGCGCTTCAGTCGGTCGGCAATTTCGGAAGCGAGCGCTTCGGCGGGAGGCGCATCGGGAACCACGACCAAGTGAGGGACCGAATTCTTCTGCACGGTGCCGGCAAAGCTCGCCCCGTGATGGCAATGGCCGTGTCCACACACGCCGTGTTGCTCGGCCGGCGCATCCGGATCGCCCGGCACTTCATCGGCGGCTGCGGATGACGCAGACGCGCTATCGAGCGAAGCCAGAACGGGCGTGCTTCCGGGCGCCACTTCGGCACCGCAAGCAGCAGCATCCGCCGCCGTCACGAACACCATCGCGACCAGCATGAGCAGGACGACGAAAGGGTGCAGGACAAGGCGACGATAGCTTGTAGTCATGGATTCCAACGGCTCCTAGCAAACCGCATCAAGATTGCAAGTTCCGTAACACGATGAAGTATAAGTCTTTTGTTACAGTATAACAGTCCTCGAATACTGTTTCGGTCTGTTAGAACGGCGCGATCAGGCCGCGCGAAGCTCGGGATGCGGATGCTCGCAGCGATGAACTTCGATCGTGACGTGCACATATTCTGCATGCTCTGAAAGTCGGCTGGCATAATTGTCGGGCGCGAGCGGATCATCGGCGATGAGCGAGGCGATGACTGCATACTTGCCGGGACCGATCCGCCAGATGTGCAGATCGCCGATCGCGGCGTCCCGGTCCTCGAGCGCCTCGCGCACCTCTGTGTACCGTTCAGAGGCCGCTTCGGCGTCGACAAGCACGGCAGCGGTATCGCGCAGCAGTGACCATGACCAGCGCCCGATCACGAATGCACCCACCAGCCCCATTGCCGCGTCCATCCATGCCCAGCCGAGGTACATGCCGGCGAGAAGGGCCACGATAGCCAGGACGGAGGTCAGGGCATCGGCAAGCACGTGGAAATAGGCGGAGCGCAGATTGTTATCGGCATGCGCATGGTCGTGGTGATGATGATGGTCGTGATCATGCCCATGGTGATGATCGGCACCAAGCAGCCAGGCACTCGCGAGGTTCACCACGAGGCCGAGCACGGCGATCCAGATAGCCTCGGTATAGGCAATCGTGAGCGGACTGACGAACCTTTGAGCCGATTCAACCGCGATCCCGATTGCGAAGATGGCGAGGACAAGCGCGCTCGCGAAGCCGGCGAGGTCGCCCACCTTGCCGGTACCGAATGTGAAACGCGGGTTGTTCGCATGGCGCTTGGCAAACCAGTAGGCGAAGGCCGCGACGCCCAAGGCACCTGCATGGGTCGCCATGTGGATACCATCGGCGAGAAGCGCCATCGATCCGGTCCACAGGCCAGCGACGATTTCGACCACCATCATCGCGGCGGTCAAGGCAACGACATAACGCGTGCGCCGCTCATGGGCGTCGTGCGAGGCGCTCAGGAAGTTGTGATCATGGGCGAGCGGATTGGAGTCGGCGTGGTGCATGCGGGGCTGATAACCCGAGATGCCTTCCCAAGAAATCCCCTCTCCAACCGAAAAGGCAATCGATGACAATTGTCTGAGATGGTCGCCGCAGCCAACCGATGGTAGACATGCTGCAGCGACCAACAGACTATTATCCCTTAGTCTTGGATCCGGACGTCACGGTCCTGCGATCGACCACGGTGATCCGGCGCGTCTTGGCGTCGATCACTAGCCGTTCAGTCACGCCATTGCCCGGAAAGGCGACAACGTAGCGCGGATTGAGCGAGAGCATCTGCTCGTTGCGCTTGAACCCGGCGCGGGCACCAAGACGACGATCGAGCGAAAAGGTCAGCTGCTGGACTTCGCGGCGTTCAGCCCAGCTCGCGGCGAGGCGATCGGCACCCTTGCCGTCGCCGCCATGGACCAGGAAGAGATCGGGAACCGCATCGCGAACCTTGTCGAGCGTAGCCCAGATAGTGTCGGCATAGACGCGCGCGTCCTCAGCGTTGTCGAAGCTCTGGCGACCACCGGCAAAGACGACCGGAGTTCCTTCAGGGATCAGGGCGTGGCGCCGGTTCTCTGCGCGAGCGCGGAGGAAATCGCGGGCATCGATTACGGCCGAAGTGAGGTTGCGCGAATGGCTGGTCCGCGAGCCCGAAACGGGCTTCCATGACGAACCGGTCTCGTCGCGGTACAGCGCTGCGGCTGCCTCGCGCATCTGCTCGAAGGCCAGCATGCTGGCTTCGGCGGCCTGTGCACGCTCGACCTGCTCTTCCAGATTGCTCGAATGCACTTCGGAGCCGTCGGCCGATGCGAGCAAAACCCGGATCTCGTCGCTGGCCCGGTCAAGCTGAGCCGACTTGCGGCTGGCTGCGCGGTGGAAGAGATTGACCATGCCCCATGCAATATCCTCGCCGTCGGCCTCCAGGGCCGTATCCGAAAACATCGCGAAGAGGTCGGACCATACGGCACCAAGCGTCTGGTCGATCGCATCCTCGCAGGGAAAGTCGGTCTCGTTGAAGAGGGCTGGCCTGATGCTGAGGCCTGAAAGGTCGAGGCCGCTCAACTGATCGATAAAGCTGTCGTACATGGGGTGTCTCCTGATCGCGGGGACAAGGAGAGGAGGCACCATTGCCTCGGACCTGTCCGCCGGAGCCCGATCAGGGCCGGGGAAAGGGGCAAGGCGCACCGCGTAGCGGGAAACCTGCGGCCCTAGGCTGGCGCGGGTAACACGGGCCGACGGGCCGCAGGTTGCGGCGCGCCCCGACCGGCCCAAGGGCCTCTCCCGGCGGAGAGGAATGAGGCAGGATCAGGACCCGGTGTCGCAGTTGGATCGGGAGCGCTCGAAGATCGCTTCGCCATTCGAGAACCGCCCGACCAGGCGCAACTCACCGAACAGGTCGATGAACCTACCCGAGACCTGGCCAAGCCAGTGCCGTGCTCTCGCCGTTCGTGGGTTGTAGAAATCCGCCTCCCAGTATCGGGGATCGTCGCGTTCGGCGAGCCAGATCGCGGCAAGCCCGCACCAGGTCGATATGCCACAATCGGCGAAGGCATTGCGCAGGAGGATACGGTCCTCGCGGCCGCGCCATCCATCGAAGCGCTCGAAGGATGGAAAGGTCGCCTTCGCAGTATCGATGACCTCGTCGACGAGGCACTCGTAGACCCAGTCGGTGTCGTCCTCTTCGCCGTCATCGAGCAGGCGAAAGGCCACCGCGGAGCCGGTCGGATAGCTGACGGAACGTCCCATCTCACTGCTCCTCAGGCTGCATCTGCGAGATAGATGTCGGCCTCGCTTTTACGGGATCGATGACCCCCAAGTTCGAGCAACAGGCTGGCCGCTTCCTCGGCCTTGGCCGCAGCGGTGAGGATCGCGCGCTCGTCCGATTTGAGGATCTTGAGCCAGGAGGCGATGTAACTGGCGTGATGGTCGAGGTGGGTGACCGGAAGGCCCAATTCGGCTCCAAGGATTGCCGAGGAAAGTTCGGCAATCAGTTCTTCGGCGGCATAGGCCTCGCTGCCGAAGCGGTTCTTGAGATCACGATCGAGCCGCGAGGAATGCCCCGTCCAGTGCGACAGCTCATGTGCAAGCGTCGCGTAGTAGTGGTCGTAGGCTTCGAAGAGTTCTACTGGCGGCATCGTGACCCGGTCACGCTGCGGCTCGTAATAGGCCTGGGCTCCATGATGCCGCAGGTCAGCGCCGATCTCGGCGAAAAAGGTATCAAGCCGCTCTTCGCGTCCTTTGGGCTCCAGCGCGGCAATGAGTGGTTCGGGATGATAGAATGCAGGGAGGCCGTCGCACTGGTCGGCATTGAACACGGCATAGGCCTTGAGGACGCGCCGGTTCTCGGTGTCGGCTTCGCCTTCGGCGTTCTCGACCTCCTTGGTGTAGCTCTTGTA
>DDNW01000181.1:1557-3064 GCA_002341345.1 Erythrobacter sp. UBA2510 | reverse complement strand
GTCTGGCGGAGCATGCAATCGACCGTCACGCCTTATGTCGTGGAAGTCGATGAGACCGGCGCGGCCCGCGCCGTTTCGCCAGCGACGGAGCGCTACACCCCGACCGATGCGCAGATCGCGCATCACCTCGCCAACTTCATCGAGCACGTGCGCGGCCTCAGCGTCGATCCGGTCGTCGTGCGCGAAAACTGGCTGCGCGCCTATGACTTCGTCACTGACCGCGCCGCCACCACGCTCAATGAATACGCCTCGACCAATGATCCCTTCGCCGATGTCGGCAGAAAATCCCGCACGGTGGATGTCGTCAGCGTCGTGCGCGTCTCGGACGACAGTTTCCAGGCCCGCTGGATCGAGAAGACCTATGAGAATGGCGCGCTGGTTCGCGCCCAAAGGTTCACCGGCAACTTCACCCTCATCACCCAACCGCCGACGGATGCGCAGACCCTGCGCGCCAATCCGCTCGGCCTTTATGTCCATGCCCTGAACTGGGGTCAGGACCTCGTTACAGGAGAATGATCCCCATGCTTCGTATCCTCACCGCCGCTTCTGCCATGGCGCTATTGTCAGCCTGCGCCACGACGGAACTCGACCCCATCGATGCCAGCGCCTTCGTCGCCGCGACGCCTGTCGAGGACCGCGCTGACTACCCTGTCGAGATTGTCGAAACCGCCGTGGCACTTCCGCTGCCCGGCCAGATGATGCCCATCGGCACCCGCGTCACCACCAATCCCGATGGCAGCGTGACACGGACCTATACAAGGACCGTCAGCACGCCGTCGGTTTCACCGGCAGAAGCGATAAGACAAGGTCGCACCAGCGCCCTGATCGAACCTTCGGTCGACGGCTATGTGAACGCGATCCAGGTCTATCCCTATACCGAAGGCGCGCTTTACCGCCTCTATGCCAGCCCCGGCCAGGTGTCGGACATCGCCCTGCAGCCGGGCGAGGAACTCGTCTCGGTTTCGGCCGGTGACACGGTGCGCTGGGTGGTGGGGGACACGGTGTCCGGTTCGGGCGCGACGGCCCGCGCCCATGTGCTGGTCAAACCGATCAGCTCCGGCATCCGCACCAATCTGATGATCGCCACCGACCGGCGGACCTATCATCTGGAGCTGGAGAGCACGGAGGGCGGCTATATGGCCGCGCTCTCCTGGCGCTATCCGGCTGATGAACTGGCAGGCCTCACCGCCCGCAATGAACGCGCCATTGCAAGAGACGCTGGCAGCATTGAGCGCGGCCTGACGCTGGAAGGCCTGAACTTCGATTATCGGCTCTCCGGCGACAGCCCCGACTGGAAACCTGTGCGCGTCTTCGATGATGGCCGTCAGGTGTTCATCCAGATGCCCGAAGACATCGCCACCACAGACATGCCGCCGCTCTTTGTTCTGGGTGCGGACGGTGACGCGGAACTCGTCAACTACCGGGTGCGCGGCAATTATTATGTCGTGGACCGGCTGTTCCGTGCGGCCGAGTTGCGCCTCGGCGAGCGGAACCAGACCGTGGTGCG
>DDNW01000181.1:1096-1326 GCA_002341345.1 Erythrobacter sp. UBA2510 | reverse complement strand
GTCGGCGCAGGCCTCGGCGTGCTTGGCCTGTTCGCCGCCATGAGAATTGCATTGAAGCCACCAACCGCCGTCGATCCGGATGCAAGGCGCGAGCTCTACAACACCACGAACACACGCAAGCCCGAAGGCCTCTCCACCCTCCCGGCAAGCTATAGCGAGATTGCCCCGGTGGAAGACCGCATCGCGCGCCTTGGCCCGCCACTCTCCGGCGATCTCGGCGCGACCATGCT
>DDNW01000181.1:315-968 GCA_002341345.1 Erythrobacter sp. UBA2510 | reverse complement strand
GATCTCGGCGCGACCATGCTGCGGGCTGAACGCGAGCTTGGCATCGAACCCGAATATGTGACCCGCTTCGAGGACGATTTCCGCCCGAACCCGGCCGACGAGGCCGAACGCGCAAGGCGCATGCGCGAGGCCGCGCTTGCCGATGAAGCGGCCCGCGCGCCGGTCTTCTTCCGGCTCGACTCTCAGAGCGGTACCGCAAGCACCACCGACACCCGCTTCGCTTATCGCGACCCCGCGCTTGATCTTGGCTCTGAGCTGCTGGCGCTCGCCGCCCTGCCGCAGGGCGCGCCGTCAGCGTTCGGCCAGCCCGCCGATACCAATCTCCAGTCCCGTAAACTGGCCTTCGCCAGGGAAGGCGCGGACAGCGACATCTACAACCCTCACAGCATCGAAGACCCGGCTTCGCCCTACCAGGTCATGGCGGGCACGCTGATCCCGGCAAGCCTCGTGACCGGGATCAATTCGGACCTGCCCGGCACGATCGTCGCGCAGGTCACCCAACCGGTCTATGACACCGTGACCGGGCAATACCTTCTCATCCCGCAGGGCTCGCGCCTTATCGGGCGGTATCAGTCGGAAGTCTCGTTCGGTCAAGACCGCGCGCTCGTGACCTGGGACCGGATCATTTTCCCTGACGGGTCGTCGATTGTGAT
>DDNW01000181.1:0-218 GCA_002341345.1 Erythrobacter sp. UBA2510 | reverse complement strand
CGGATCATCTTCCCGGACGGGTCCTCCATCGTGATCTCGGCGCCGGGTGCTGACGCGCAGGGCTTTGCGGGGTTGTCCGACCGCACCGATCACCACTGGGACCGCGTGTTCCTCGCGGCAGGCCTCGCGACCATTCTCGGCGTCGGCGCCGAACTTGGCGCAGACGGAGACGGCGACCTGGAACGCGCCATCCGCCGCGGCACGACCGACACCGTCAA
>DDNW01000036.1:14154-14324 GCA_002341345.1 Erythrobacter sp. UBA2510 | reverse complement strand
AACTCGATATCGGCCTTGTCAATTTCGTCGATCAGCAGAACGGGCAGTTCGGGGCTGGTGAAGGCCTCCCACAATTTGCCGCGCTTGATGTAATTGGCGATGTCGTGGACGCGTTCGTCGCCCAGCTGGCCATCGCGCAGGCGCGCAACCGCGTCATATTCGTAGAGGCC
>DDNW01000036.1:9632-14027 GCA_002341345.1 Erythrobacter sp. UBA2510 | reverse complement strand
AGGCCCTGCTGCGCCTTGGTGGTGGACTTCACGTTCCATTCGATCAGCGGTGCGCCCATGCTCTTGGCGACCTCGGCGGCGAGCACCGTCTTGCCCGTGCCCGGTTCGCCCTTGACCAGCAGCGGGCGGCGCAGAGTGACGGCGGCATTGACCGCGATCTTGAGGTCCTCGGTCGCGACATAGGAGGAAGTGCTTTCGAATTGCTGACTCATCGTGATCCCTGCGCCTGATATTACCCGACTATAGTTAGGGTGCATTGCAGCATCGCGCAACCGAGCAAGCCAGCAAGCTTGTCACGCGTCGATCATCTCGCGGTCGAGATCGGCGGCGTGGTTCTGAATGAAGTTGAAGCGGTGTTCGGGATTGCGGCCCATCAGCTGGTCGACCAGTTCCTTGACCGCGTAACGCTGCTCATGCTCGGTCGGCAGGGTAATGCGGATCAGGCTGCGCGTGTCGGGGCTCATCGTGGTCTCTCGCAGTTGCGACGGGTTCATTTCTCCAAGGCCCTTGAACCGGCCAACCTCAACCTTCTTGCCCTTGAAGACGGTCTCTTCAAGCTCCTTGCGGTGGGCGTCGTCGCGGGCGTAGCGGCTCTCTTTGCCGGCGGTCAGGCGGTAAAGCGGCGGCTGGGCGAGGTAGAGATGCCCCTGGCGGACGAGTTCGGGCATTTCCTGGAAGAAGAACGTCATCAGCAACGTGGCGATATGCGCGCCGTCGACATCGGCGTCCGTCATGATCACGATGCGGTCGTAACGCAGCGCCTCGGGATCGCAATCCTTGCGTGTCCCGCAACCCAGCGCCAGCGCGAGGTCGGCGATTTCCGAATTGGCGCGGATCTTGTCGTTGCTGGCCGAGGCGACATTGAGGATCTTGCCGCGGATCGGCAGGATCGCCTGCGTCTTGCGGTTGCGCGCCTGCTTGGCGCTGCCTCCGGCCGAATCGCCCTCGACGATGAACAATTCGGTCTCGCCCTCGGTCTCGCCCGAACAATCGGTGAGCTTGCCGGGGAGACGCAGCTTCTTGGCATTTGTGGCGGTCTTGCGCTTGATGTCGCGCTCGGCCTTGCGCTTGAGCCGTTCCTCCATGCGCTCCATCACGGAGCCCAGCAGCGCGCGTCCGCGCTCCATATTGTCGGCGAGGAAGTGGTCGAAATGGTCGCGCACCGCGTTTTCGACCAGCCTTGCGGCGTCGGGGCTGGTGAGCCGGTCCTTGGTCTGGCTCTGGAATTGCGGGTCGCGGATGAACACGCTGAGCATGATCTCCGATCCGGTCATCACGTCGTCGGCGGAGATGTCCTTGGCCTTCTTGGTGCCGGTCAACTCGCCAAAAGCGCGCAGACCCTTGGTCAACGCCGCGCGCAGGCCCTGTTCATGCGTCCCGCCATCGGGGGTCGGCACGGTGTTGCAGTACCAACTGGTCGAGCCGTCCGACCACAGTGGCCAGGCGACCGCCCATTCGACGCGGCCTTGCGAGGTGCCCGCATTGTCAGTGGGGAAATCCTGGTTGCCAGAGAAGAACTCCGACGTCACGCATTCGCGGTTCCCGACCTCTTCGCGCAGATGATCGGCCAGACCGCCGGGGAACTGGAAGACTGCCTCCTGCGGGACATCGTCAGAGGCGAGGGATGGCGCACACTTCCAGCGAATTTCCACGCCCGCGAAGAGATAGGCCTTCGAGCGGGCAAGCTTGAACAGCCGTGCGGGCTTGAATTGCCGGTCGCCGAATATCTCGGTGTCGGGGATGAAGGTTACGCTGGTACCGCGCCGGTTGGGCGTGTCGCCGATCTTGGTGATTTTCCCCTGCGGCAGCCCCTTGGAAAAGTCCTGCGCATAGACCTCGCGGTTGCGCGCGACCTCGACATGGGTGAGGCTGGAGAGCGCATTGACCACCGAGACGCCAACGCCATGCAGGCCGCCGCTGGTGGCATAGGCCTTGCCGGAGAACTTGCCGCCCGAATGGAGCGTGGTCAGGATGACCTCCAGCGTCGATTTGCCCGGAAACTTCGGGTGTTCGTCAATCGGGATGCCGCGCCCGTTGTCGGTGATGGTCAGGCGGTTGCCTTCCTCCAGCACCATTTCAATGCGGCTTGCATGGCCCGCGACCGCCTCGTCCATGGCGTTATCGAGCACCTCGGCGGCGAGGTGGTGCAGTGCGCGGTCGTCGGTCCCGCCGATATACATGCCGGGGCGGCGACGAACGGGCTCGAGCCCTTCGAGCACCTCGATTGAGGAGGAATCGTAATCGGAGCCGCCCGAGGCAGGCAATTCATCGAACAGTCCGTCAGTCATAGCGCGATCTATAGGCGGCGCGAATCCACGCGCACAAGCGGCGCCTGGCGACTTATCCGCCTCGAACTGCGATCAGAACTGCCGTGGAGCGGCGTCGACGACCGTGAAGGTCCCGTTGCCGACCTGCCGGACCTCCATCGAACGCTCGCCTATGCCGTCGCTGCGGAAGCGGAACGGACCGTCAAGACCGAGGAAGCCGTCGCTGGCCGTCAGCCGGCTCGTCGGGAAGTCGCGGCCCGGCGTCCAGTCGCGCGCGATCCGGAGCGTCAGCAGCACGGCATCATAGCCCAGCGTCGCGACACGATAAGGCTTGCCGCCGAAACGCGATTCGTAACTGGTCACGAACTGCCCGTAGCGCCCGTCCGACACGCTGGAGAACCATGCGCCGCGCATCCGCCCATCGCGGGTCAGCGCATCTTCGCCGCTCCACAGTTCCGGACCGATGATCGAGGGCAGGGCCGCGCCCGCCTCTTTCAACTCGCCTGCCGCCATGATCGCGAGGCGCGCGCCATCGGCGATCAGCACCGTGTCGAAGCTGGTCTGCGCCTCGAGCCGTGCTGCCGCGCTGACGATCGAGGTGTTACCGCGCGTATAGGTCTCGATCGCGACGACCTGCCCGCCGCCATCGGCCACAGCCTCTTTCAGGGCATCGAGGGCACGGCGGCCATATTCACCTGCCGGCACCAGCGCAGCAAAGCGCCGCGCGCCCTTGGTTCGGGCGAATTTGACCGTCCGCTGGATCGATTGTTCGGGGATGTGGCCCATCACGAAAACATCGCGCTGGGCAATGCCGGTATCGTTGGAGAAGGTGATCAGCGGGATGCCTGCCGGACGCGCCTCTGCCAGAACGGCATTCACATCTTCACGCACGAGCGGGCCGAGGATCAGCGCATTGCCATCGGCCACCGCGCGGCGGGCGGCATTGCCGGCCCCGGCAGCGGTATCATAGGTGGTGATGCGCAGGTTCTCCGCACTGGTATCGAGCAGCGCCATGGTGGTTGCATTGGCGATCGACTGGCCGACATCGCCGTTCGCACCGGACAGCGGCACCAGCAGCGCGACTCGGTGGCGCGCATCGTCCTGCGGCAGCTGGGTGTCGCTCGGCCCCTGTGAGACAGGGCCCGTTGCGCCCGGACCGCCACCGGGAATGACCTGGCAGGCCGCCAGCGCGATGCTGGCCATCGCCACGGCCATGCCGCGCTTGAAAATACCGATCATGCCAATTTTATTAAACAAGGTTGCCGCTCCCGACCTCACTGGTTCACAAGGGACCTCGTGAACGCCCCCGATACTTCTCTTGCGCCCGGCCTCTACATCGTCGCCACGCCGATTGGCAATCTCGGCGACATCACATTGCGCGGCAAGGATATTCTGGCGCGCTGCGACCTTGTCGCCTGCGAGGATACACGGGTCACCGCAAAGCTGCTCTCGCTGTTGGGCATAAAGCGACCATTATTGCGCCACGATGACCACGCTGACGATAGTCAGCGCGCCCAGTTGCTCGGCCGCATGGCGAGCGAGGCGGTGGCACTGGTCAGCGATGCGGGCATGCCGCTGGTGTCGGACCCCGGCTATCGTCTGGTGAGCGAGGCGCGCGCGGCAGGTGTGCCCGTCACCGTCATTCCCGGTGCCAGCGCGCCGGTGACGGCGCTGGCCATGTCGGGTCTGCCCAGCGACCGTTTCCTGTTTGCCGGGTTCCTGCCCGCGAAGGAAAAGGCGCGTGCCGATATACTCGCCGAACTCAGCCCGATCCGTGCGACGCTGATCTTTTTCGAGACCGCGCCGCGCCTGACAAAAAGCCTCGCCACGATTGCCCGGACCTTGCCCGGTCGCGAAGTCGCGGTGGCGCGCGAGCTGACCAAACTGCATGAGGAATGCCGCAGTGGCAGCGCCGAAGAGCTGATCGCCCATTACGAAGCGCAGCCACCCAAGGGCGAGATCGTGTTGCTGGTCGGCCCGCCGGGCGAGGCAGCGCCCGACGAGGACGCCGCCGAAGCGATGCTGCGCGATCTGCTCGAAACCGAGAAGCCCTCGCAGGCAGCTGGGAAGGTGGCAAAGGCCACCGGGCTTGACCGCAAGGTGCTTTATTCCCGCGCGATGGAACTGC
>DDNW01000036.1:2773-9579 GCA_002341345.1 Erythrobacter sp. UBA2510 | reverse complement strand
GAACTGCGTGGGCACGTTTCGTGAAACGTCAGCTGGCCGAGAAACGCGGGCGGATCGCGGAAGATGAGGCGGCGGACTGGCTCACGTCACAAGGGTGGGAGGTGCTTGCGCGCCGGGTGAAGACCAAGCGGGGTGAGATCGACCTGATCGCGCGGCGCGATGGGCTGGTGACTTTCTTCGAAGTCAAATGGCGCAAGCGTGCAGAAAACCTCGACCTCGCCATCGATCTTTACCGCCTGCGCCGGGTTGCCGCGGCGGCAGAAAGCATCGCACATCTCTATGCCGGAAATGGCGAAGACTTGTCGGTCGACGTGATCTTGCTTGCACCCGGCCATCCGCCTCGCCACATCGCCAATGCTTGGATGCCTTGACTGAATTTATGCCGTTCGTGGTGAGCCTGTCGAACCACGAAGCGGGCCCCGAGTTCGCCCTTCGACGAGCTCAGGACGAACGGAGAAGTGTAAATGCCCCTGAATGTCGCCGTACAAATGGACCCGCTGGAGAGCATCAAGATTGCCGGGGATTCCTCCTTCGCGCTGATGCTCTCGGCGCAGGCACGCGGGCACAGCGTGTGGCATTATGACGTCTCCTCGCTCGCCTGGCAGGACGGCAATTTGACCGCCTGGGGGCGGCCCGTCACCGTGCAGAGGGTGGAAGGCGACCACTTTTCCGCAGGTGAAGAGCGCAAGATCGACCTTGCCGCCGATATCGACGTCATCCTGATGCGGCAGGACCCGCCGTTCCACCTTGGCTATGTCAGCGCCGCGCTGCTGCTCGACCGGCTGAAGGGTACGACGCTCGTCAGCAACGATCCGCGCGAGGTCATCAATGCGCCCGAAAAGATGTTTGTGCTCGATTTCGCGCGCTTCATGCCGCCGACGCTGGTCGCCCGGCGGATGGACGACATTCGCGCCTTCCAGAAGGAGCACGGCTCGGTCGTGATCAAACCGCTCCACGGCAATGGCGGCAAGGCGATCTTCCGCCTCGACGAGGAGGGGACCAACCTGTCCGCGCTGATCGAGATGTTCGACCAGGTCTGGCCCGAACCGCATATGGTGCAGCCCTTCCTCCCCAGCGTCTCCGAAGGTGACAAGCGGATCGTGCTGGTCGATGGCGAGTTCGCGGGCGCGATCAATCGCCTGCCGGGCGAGGGCGAGTTCCGTTCCAACCTTGCGCAGGGCGGGCGGGCCGAAGCCGCCGGTCTGACGCCGCGCGAGGAGGAAATCTGCGCGGCCATGGGCCCGGAACTGAAAAAGCGCGGCCTCGTCTTCGTCGGGATCGACGTGATCGGCGGCGAGTGGCTGACCGAGATCAACGTCACTTCGCCCACCGGCATCGTTGCTATCGACCGTTTTAACGGCACGGACACCGCTGCGAAGATCTGGGATGCGCTCGAGGCACGCCATGCAGCAATGCTGCGCGGCAATTGATCGCTTTTTTGGTCTCAATTGGTCTCAAACGCGAACGATAAGAGCCTTGGGCCGTTATGGCTGACATGACCACTTTCATCATCGAAGCGATCGCGGCAGGCGGCTATTTCGGCATCTTCCTGCTGATGGCGCTGGAAAACATCTTTCCCCCGATCCCGTCCGAGGTGATCATGGGTGTCGGCGGCGTTCTGGTAGCGCGTGGCGAGATGCAGTTCTGGCCGCTGATGATCGCGGGCACGCTGGGCTGCACATTGGGCAATTACGCATGGTACTGGGTCGGCGATAGATGGGGTTATCGGCGCTTGGCCCCGATTATCGAGAAGCACGGGCGCTGGATCACGGTCGATTTCGAGGACATCGAGAAGGCCGCGCACTTCTTTCAGCGACATGGTCACTGGGTGATTTTCGTACTGCGATTCAGCCCTTTCCTGCGCACAATCATCTCACTGCCCGCAGGGCTGGCGCATATGTCCTTGTGGCGCTTCCTGCTCTATACGACGGCGGGCGCTGCGGTGTGGAATGCGCTGCTGGTCGAGGGCGGGCGACGGCTTGCGCCGTTGATCGAGGAGTACGAAACCTACGCCAGCTGGGGCGTGGCCGGACTTATCGTTCTGTTGCTGGGCTGGTATGCGTGGCGCGTGGCGACGTGGACCCCGCGTGATCAGCGCGAGGATTAATCCCGCTCTCGCGGGTGGGCCTTGCGGTAAGCATCCAGCAGGCTGGGGGCATCCACCTTGGTGTAAATCTGCGTCGAGCCGAGGCTCGCATGGCCGAGCAATTCCTGCAGGCTCCTGAGGTCAGCGCCCGCGCCCAGCAAATGCGTGGCGAAGGAATGGCGCAGCGCATGCGGCGTGGCCGTATCGGGCAGGCCCAGCGCTTTCCTCGCACCTGCGGTCGCGCGGCGGATCATATTGGGTGAGAGCGCACCGCCTTTGACGCCGCGAAACAGCGGCTCCTTCGGCACAAGCGGCCATGGGCAAGCTCTGGCATATTCGGCCACCGCCTCGCGCACTACGGGCAGCAGCGGCACGACCCGCTCCTTGTCGCCCTTGCCGGTGACGGTAAGGACTTCGCCCAGGGGCAGCGCCGCGCCGGTCAGTGACAGCGCCTCGGCAATGCGCAGCCCCGCACCATAGAGCAGCAGCAGCACCGCGCGGTCGCGCGCGCCGATCCATGGTTCGCTCGCGGCGTCCTCGACGAAATCGGCCATATTGGCAGCGTCGTCGGGCGTAACGGGGCGGGGCAGGCCCTTCTTGATGCGCGGCCCCCTGAGACGTGGACCGGCCTTGTCGCCTTGCCCGGATCGCTCGCGCGCGAATTCGAGGAATTTGCGGATCGCGGAAAGTTCCCGCGCGACCGAGACATTGCCGATGCCCTCTGCACGGCGCGACGCGAGATGGGCGCGAAGGTCACGGGCATCGAGCGCGGCAAGGGCAGCCCAGTCCTCAGCACCCGACCCGGCGATCAGGCGAGAGGCACAACCAAGATAGGCGCGAACCGTATGCGGCGAGCGGCGGCGGGCAAGGGCAAGGTGTTCGCCCCATTGTTCGAGCAGGTCCGCCGCGCTCATGCTTCCACCAGCGCGTCGGGCACGAGCCTGGCCAGGAGTGCATCCAGCAACGGCATGCCGGCGGGCGTGGCTCCGATATGCTCACCATGTCGCCACACCAGTCCGAGCTGTTCAAGCTTGTTCGCCTCGGACGCATCGACCAGTGCCTCCGCCGCGATCCCGGTCCGGCTGGCCAGCGTTGCAAGATCGACTCCCTCGGCCAGGCGCAATCCCATCAGCAGCGCCTCGGATGCCAACTCTCCGGTCGAGAGGACGCGCTCTTCCTGACAGCCCGAACCGCGCGCATCGACAGCAGCGAGCCAGTTTTCCGGCTTCTTGTGGCGCAGCGTCGCCAACCCGCCGCGTCGGCCGTGAGCACCCGGCCCGATCCCGACATAATCCTGATAACGCCAATAGGTGAGGTTGTGGCGGCTCTCGGCTCCCGACTTCGCGTGATTGCTGATCTCGTAAGCCGGTAGCCCCGCCGCACACGTCATCTCCTGCGTCATGGCAAACAGGTCGGCGGCCTCGTCGTCGTCCAATGGCGTGAACTGCCCTTGCCGAACCATAGTGGCAAACTTCGTCCCCGGCTCGATGGTCAGCTGGTAGAGCGAGAGGTGCTCGGTCCCGAAAGAGAGCGCGCGGGACAGTTCCGCCTGCCAATCGGCGGCGCTTTGGCCCGCCCGGGCGTAGATGAGGTCGAAACTGACCCGCTCGAACGCCTTCTGTGCCACCTCAAGCGCGCTCAGTCCCTCTCGGGCATCGTGCAGCCGACCGAGGAAATGCAGTGTCTCGTCATCCATCGCCTGCAGGCCGAGCGAGACACGATTGACCCCGGCAGAAGCGAGTTCCGCAAAATTGGCCGCCTCGACCGAGGACGGATTGGCCTCCAGCGTGATCTCGATATCAGGGGCGAACCCCCACAGCGCCTGCGCCTCCTCCAGCAGCCGTGCCACAAGGGCAGGTGGCATCAGCGAGGGCGTACCGCCGCCGAAAAAGACCGAGGTCAGGGTTTCGCCGCTCGCAAGGTCAGCCTCCGCGCGCATGTCGACAAGCAGTGCCTCCTGCCAGCGCGCGACGTCGACGCGCTCGCGCACATGCGAGTTGAAGTCGCAATAGGGGCACTTGGCGAGGCAGAAGGGCCAGTGGATGTAGAGTGCGCGGGCCATGATTGGTTTATAGTGGGTAAGTTTCAGCCTTTCAGCCTTTGTTAAGTGCCGCAAGTCAAGTTTCCCGGCCATGGGACGGGTCACTCACATAGCCATCGCGGCGGGCATCGCCATGCTCGCCATTGCCGCTGCCAGCCTGCCACAAGCGGCCAGGGCCGAGCGCACCAATCCCTTTGCCGAACGCCTGCTCAATGCACATAATGCCGAACGCAGCCAGATGGGCGTTCCGCCGCTCAAATGGAGCCCCAAGCTGGCGGGAGAGGCGCAGCAATGGGCCAAATATCTCGCGGGGCAGGGCCGGATGATCCACGCTGATCGCAATCAGCGGGCTAATGCGGGCGAGAATCTGTGGATGGGTAGCGCGGGCGATTACAGTGCCGAGTTCATGGTCGGGGCATTTGCTGCGGAGAAGCGCCATTTCAGGAACGGCACTTTCCCGAACATCTCACGCACCGGGCAATGGCGTGATGTCGGCCATTACAGCCAAGTGATCTGGCGTGGCACGCAAGAGGTCGGTTGCGCCGTTGCGCGCGGGGCTCGCGACGATTTCCTCGTCTGCCGCTATTGGCCTGCGGGCAATTTCTACGGCCAGAAGGTTTATTAGAGTTTGTTCCACTAACGTTGAAGCGGGCCCGAACTGCAACTGGTGCAGATCACCTGCACCAGAACCTAGGCCCCGAACTGGTCGGCCTTCAGCTTGGCGAAGGCATCGGCACGGTGGCTGATGCGATGCTTTTCCTGCGGGTCCAGTTCGGCAAAGGTCTGCTCATAGCCCTTGGGAACGAACACAGGGTCGTAACCGAAGCCCATCGTACCGCGCGGCGGCCAGGTCAGCGTGCCATCGGCACGGCCCTCATAGACCGAATAGTCGCCATCGGGCCAGGCGAGCGCCAGCACGCACGAAAACCATGCATCGCGCGGCGTATCGGGGCCCTTGGCCTGCAAAAGCCCCTCGACCTTGCCCATCGCCATGTACCAGTCGCGACCCGGCTCGCCCTCGAACCATTGCCGCTCGGCCCAGTCGGCGGTGTAGACGCCGGGGCGACCATCGAGCGCCGCGACCGATAACCCGCTGTCATCGGCGAGCGCGGGCAGGCCAGAGGCCTCAGCCGCGGCGCGTCCCTTGATGAGAGCGTTCTCGACAAAGGTTGTGCCTGTTTCTGCGGGTTCGGGCAGGCCGAGCGATCCGGCCGAGAGACATTCCACACCATATGGTGCCAGCAGGGCCGATATCTCCTTCAGCTTACCGGCATTGTGCGTGGCTATGACCAGCTTGCCCGAACCCAACTTACGGGTCATCTCACCGCTTGCTCCTGCGCCGCGAAGATGTTGTCGCACCCGATCCGCGCCAGACGCAGCAGCCGCAGCAGCCCTTCCTCGTCATAGGTCGCGCCCTCGGCGGTCGCCTGCACCTCGGCGATCTGGCCGCCCTCGATCAACACGAAATTGGCGTCGGCATCGGCCGAGCTGTCCTCGTCGTAATCGAGGTCGAGCACGGGTGTGCCCTGATAGATGCCGCAGGATATCGCCGCAATCTTGGCGGTCAGCGGATCGTTCTTGATCGCGCCTGCCTCCATCAATTTGTTCACCGCGAGTCGCAATGCCACCCATGCGCCCGAGATAGAGGCGGTGCGAGTACCGCCATCGGCCTGGATCACATCGCAATCGAGCGTGATCTGGCGTTCGCCTAGCTTTTTCATGTCGCATACGGCCCGAAGGCTGCGTCCGATCAGGCGCTGGATCTCCTGCGTCCGCCCGCTCTGCTTGCCCTTGGCCGCCTCGCGCGAACCACGGGTATGCGTGGCGCGCGGCAGCATGGAATATTCGCCTGTCACCCAGCCTTCGCCCTTGCCGCGCAGCCATGGCGGCAGGCGCTCCTCCACGCTGGCGGTGCACAGCACCCGCGTGTCGCCGAAGCTGACGAGGCATGAGCCCTCGGCATGCTTGGTGAAGCCGGTTTCGATGGTGATGGCGCGCATTTCGTCTGCAGCACGGCCAGATGGACGCATAATGATCTCCTTTGCGAAGCGGCCCCTAGCGCCTAGATTGGTCGCTGTCATGGCATCCCCACCGATTTCCGACCTGACCGAACGGGCGCGCGAGATTTTTCGACTCGTGGTCGAGGGCTATCTGGGCAGCGGGCAACCCGTTGGCTCCAAGGCGCTGAGTCATGAGAGCGGGCTCAACCTTTCTCCCGCTTCGATCCGCTCGGTGCTGAGCGAACTGGAAGGGCTGGGCCTGCTCGCCGCGCCGCATACCAGCGCCGGACGCATGCCGACCGAACGGGGCCTCAGGATGTTCGTCGACGGCATCATGCAGGTCGCCGAGCCGAGCGAGGAGGAACAGCGCGCGATCGAACGCCAGCTGGGCGCGCCGGGACCGATCGAGCAGGCACTGGAAACGACCAGCGCGATTCTCTCTGACTTATCCGGCGCGGCGGGCATGGTGATGGTGCCGCATCGCGACCCGCGCCTGTCGCAGGTCAGCATCGTCCCGCTCGACGGCGCCCGCGCACTCGTTGTGCTCGTCGGGCAGGACGGACAGGTCGAAAACCGTGTCATTGTGCTTCCGGCAGGCACGACCACCAGCGCGCTGGAAATGGCGAGCAATTATATTACCCACCATCTGGCAGGCAGGACGCTGGCCGAGGCGGCCAAA
>DDNW01000036.1:1968-2688 GCA_002341345.1 Erythrobacter sp. UBA2510 | reverse complement strand
GACGCTGGCCGAGGCGGCCAAACGCATCTCAGCCGAAATTTCCTCGGGCCGTTCTGCACTGGACGAGGCGGGCCGAACCCTCGTGGAGCGCGGTATTGCCGTGTGGAGCGAGGATGCGGCTCGGCGGCCGGTGCTGATCGTGCGCGGGCAGGCCAAGTTGCTCGACGAGGCGGCGCTGGGCGATATCGAGCGGGTCCGTTCGCTGATCGACGACCTTGAAAGCAAGCGCGAGATTGCCGATCTGCTCGATTCAGCACGGGCGGCGGAGGCAACGCGGATTTTCATCGGGGCGGAGAACCCGCTGTTCGCGCGCACCGGTTCTTCGGTTATCGCCGCGCCCTATCGCGATCAGGAGGGCAGGGTGATCGGCGTTCTGGGGGTGATCGGCCCGACGCGGTTGAATTATGCGCGGGTGGTTCCCATGGTGGATTTCACGGCTCGGTCTTTGGGCCGATCATTGGGCAACAGAATTGGTTGAGCAGGATTTGCAATGAACGAGAATGACAGGCCGCAAGACGACGCGGCTGCCAAGGAGTTGGACGGCGTGCCCGAGGAATTTCTGGACGACGGTGAGCAGGACGGAGAAGCGGGCAATCCGCTCGAGGCCGAGCTGGCTGCCGTGCGCGAGGAGCTGGAAGAGGCCAGACAGCAGGTCCTTTACGCCAAGGCAGATACGCAGAATGTGCGTCGCCGCCTTGAGAAGGATATCGCCGATGCGCG
>DDNW01000036.1:511-1810 GCA_002341345.1 Erythrobacter sp. UBA2510 | reverse complement strand
GAAGGATATCGCCGATGCGCGCGCCTATGCCGCAACCGGCTTTGCCCGCGACGTGCTGTCCGTGGCCGACAACCTTGCCCGCGCCATCGATGCCGTCCCCGCCGAACTGCGCGAGGATGCCAAGCTGAACGGCCTTGTCGCCGGGATCGAGGCGACCCGGCGCGAACTGGACAAGGTCTTCACCCAGCAGGGTATCAAGCGGATCGAGGCGATGGGGCAGGCGCTCGACCCCAACCTGCATCAGGCGATGATCGAAATTCCGCATGCCGAGGCAGAACCGGGCACGATCGTGCAGGAAATGCAAGCCGGTTACACGATCGGCGACCGGCTGCTGCGACCGGCGCTGGTCGGCGTGGCGAAAAAGCCGGATTGATCAGGGTTTCGAAAATTCCCGGGCCAAGGCAGCTACACCACCAGAAATACGGTTCATCTGGCTCAGATCAACGATCAGAGCTGGCATCGGCAAACTGTAATCGACCCGGGAATTGATGAAACAGCCGACGAGATGGCTATCAATTTCAAAGGTGCGCATTATGCTGTGCACTATATCGGCCCGATATTTTAACAGCGGTTCAAGGTCGTCCAGAAGCTTTTGAACCTTGTCTCTCCGAGCCTTGGAATAGGTTGGAGAAGCTGGCACCTTGCGGAGTGCCTCGGCCTTCTGGCCCAGGCTAGCTCCGTCGGACAAGCACTTGGTGTTGCGCAGTAGAAGTTCGGAAATTTCCCGTTCGAGGCGGGAGAATGCATCTAGCATCCGGCTGCGCGCCAGGTGAAAGTCAGCTTCGGTCACTGGCTTGTCGGATGAATCCATGTGGACCGGTTATCAGCCAATTGGCAAAAAACCGATTAACCAGCGTCGCTCCTGACCCATCAGCCAGGTCTCTCGACCCCCGGAAAATTCACCAGCACATCATAGGCGGTGGGGTCTGAAATCCCCGCCAGCCGCATGCCGTTTCTCAGCAGGAAGGCGTGACGCACGATCTCGGCCTGTTGCTCGATTCCGTAGCGCTCCAGCGCCCAACCCGGCCTCAGGCTGTAGTCGTAGCGGCGCGAAAAGGGGCGGTTGAGGACAAGGTACCAGTCGCCGCGTGTCTGCGTCTGCCAGACATGCGTCATTTCGTGGATGAACAGTCCCTGCCGGGTGAGGCTGGCGGTGCCGAAATCCTCGCAATAGGCCTCGCCCAGCGGGTGAAAGTGCAAATGCCCGCGCGGGGCCATCGTCACCTTGCGCGGCTGAAACGGAAACCACTTGCGGCGCCTGATCGTGACCTTCGCATAATCAATGGCAGAGCCGAAAAT
>DDNW01000036.1:0-391 GCA_002341345.1 Erythrobacter sp. UBA2510 | reverse complement strand
AATGGCAGAGCCGAAGATACTGCGCGCCAGTGCCACTTCGCCCGGCGTTAGCGGGCGCTCGCCCCCGATGGGGCAGGAAGTCGTGGTTTCGCTCAAGTCTCAGGAGCCGGGATCGCCCGCGCTGCGAATCAGCACCGGAAAGCTGGCCTTGTCGCCATTGGCGAAGATTACAGTTGCCTCGGTCTCTCCACCCACTTCCAGTGAGGGGTCGAGCTGCATCGCCATGACGTGCATCTCGCCGGGGCGAAGCGAGACGGTCTTGCCCGCCGGGACGATGATCTCGTCCATGTCGGTCATGCTTGCCGTGCCCTCCGTCATGACCGTGCGGTGGATCATCGCATTGCCTGCGCCGGTGACGTCCACGGCGACCACCGTCGCATCGCTGTTGCTG
>DDNW01000037.1:11732-12358 GCA_002341345.1 Erythrobacter sp. UBA2510 | reverse complement strand
TCCTCCGGCGCGATCCTCAGCTACATCATGTGCAAGGCGATGAACCGCAGCTTCATCAGCGTGATCGCGGGTGGCTTCGGTGCAGATTCAAGTGCCGGCGGGGGCGAGGCGAAGGAACAGCGCCCCTACAAGCAGGGCAGTGCCGAAGACGCGGCCTTCATGCTCAAGCAGGCCGAGAGCGTCATTATCATTCCCGGCTACGGCATGGCGGTGGCGCAGGCCCAGCATGCGCTGCGCGAAATGACCGATCTGCTTGAGGAGCAGGGCGTCGAGGTGAAGTTCGCCATCCACCCGGTGGCGGGCCGCATGCCCGGGCACATGAACGTGCTGCTGGCCGAGGCGAGCGTCGACTATGACAAGGTGTTCGAGCTGGAGGACATCAATAGCGAGTTTGCACAATGCGACGTTGCCTTCATCATCGGTGCGAACGACGTGGTCAATCCGGCGGCCAAGACCGACAAGTCCTCGCCCATCTACGGCATGCCCGTGTTCGACGTGGACAAGGCCAAGCAGGTCTTCTTCATCAAGCGTTCGATGGGCGGTGTGGGCTATGCGGGCGTCGACAACGACGTTTTCTACATGGACCAGACGATGATGCTGCTCGCCGACGCGAAGAAGATGGTCGA
>DDNW01000037.1:3827-11629 GCA_002341345.1 Erythrobacter sp. UBA2510 | reverse complement strand
GAGCGCTCGTTAACTCTAACTTCACCGTGATCGTTCAATCAGGCACGGTCAGCAGACCGTCTTTCTCGCACGTTCCGTCCCTGCCGGACGGGGCGGCGCGGAGGGTGGGCTATGGACAAGCTACCGCGCATGATCTCATGTGCCGGTAGAGTCGCCGCATAATGGCATGAGGGAAAAGGGCAGACCGTTTGCGTAAGCTGGGCCTGATCGGGGGGATGAGCTGGGTCTCAACCCGAACCTATTACGAGCAGATCAATCGCATCGTGCAGAAGCGAAGGGGCACCGGCGTTTCCGCACCGATGCTGATCGAAAGCCTCGATATCAGCCAGCTCTACAAGCCCCAGACCGACGAGGAGTGGGAGCAGGCCAGCGAATTGCTGATCGCCTCGGCGCGCCGTCTGGAACAGGCCGGGGCCCAAATGATCGTCATTGGCGCCAATTCGATGCACCGCGTCTACCGCCAGGTCGAGGCCGGGATCGGCATCCCGATGCTGCATATCGCCGAATGCGTGGGCGAGCGGATGGCGGCGGACAAGATCAAGACCGCCGCGCTGATCGGCACGCGCAACGTCATGACCGAAAGTTTCTATCGTCGCCGTCTGGTGTCCTACGGCGTCGATCTGCTGCCGCCCGACCTCGGCGCGGTCGATACCGTTGACCGGATCATCTATGACGAGCTGATGGCAGGCAAGGCGACGCGCGATGCGCAGCGCGCGCTCAAGACCATCATCACCCAGAAAGAACAGGAAGGAGCCGATGCGGTCGTGCTCGCCTGCACCGAGCTCGACATGGTGGTCGATGTGAAGGCCAACGTGCTGCCGATCTACGACAGCACGCAAATCCACGCCCAGCAGGCCGCGGAGTGGATCCTGGGCGAGGATTAACCGGCCCAACAGGCGGCCAGCACATCTGTTCGCCAACTGTTCCCGTTGCCGGAAAATGCTGCGCCCCCTAGCGCACGAGGCATGACAATGGCGCCCTATTCAGCAGACCCGGCCCGCACCCGTGGCCGCGAATTCGCACAGGCGACCAGTGGCGCACGCGGCCCGCGCAGCGCCTTCCAGCGCGACCGCGACCGGATTCTGCATGCGATCTCTTTCCGGCGGCTGGCGGGCAAGGCGCAGGTATTCGTCGCGCCCGATGGGGATCATTTCCGCGTCCGCCTGACCCACAGCCTCGAAGTCTCGCAGATTGGCCGCGTGCTGGCGCGCAGCCTGTCGCTCGACGAGGATCTGGCCGAGGCGCTGTGTCTTGCCCACGATATCGGCCACCCGCCCTTCGGCCATTCGGGGGAGGAAGCGCTCAACGCCTCGCTCGCGATGCGCGGCGGCTACGACCATAACGAACATTGCCTGCGCACGGTGATGCGGCTCGATAGCCCCTATTGCGATATTCCGGGCCTGAACCTCAGCTGGGAAGTCCTCGAAGGGCTGGCCAAGCATAATGGCCCTGTGGTGAGCCCCGGCTGGGCGCTGGCCGAACTGAACGCAGGCTTCCCGCTTGACCTGACGCGCTGGCCCTCGCTCGAGGCGCAGCTGGCCGCGCTGGCCGACGACATCGCCTATGACAATCACGACATCGACGATGGCATAAGGTCGGGCTTTCTCGCCTTCGACGACCTGCTGACGCTCGATTTCGTCGCGGACCAGTGGCGGGCTGTCGAGAAGAGCTTTCCCAATGCCGGACGCGAGGCGCAATTGCGCGAACTTGTACGCAGCCAGATCGGCATGATGGTGAACGATGTGATCGAGACGACCCGTGCCAACCTTGCCGGGATCGGCTCTGTAGAGCAGGTGCGCGGTGCGGGCTGCGCTCTGGCCGCCTTCTCGCCCGCAATGGCGACTCAGGAGCGCGACCTGAAGGCGTTTCTCTATCAGCGGCTTTATCACCATCCCGA
Source organism: Erythrobacter sp. UBA2510 (assembly GCA_002341345.1). GTDB lineage: Bacteria > Pseudomonadota > Alphaproteobacteria > Sphingomonadales > Sphingomonadaceae > Alteraurantiacibacter. The sequence goes on along the minus strand of DDNW01000037.1, from coordinate 9,732 downwards.
CCAGATGCGGACGGCGGAAATGGCAAGGATGGTCGTCGTGCGGCTGTTCGCCGCTTTCGATCAGGAGCCCACGCTGATGAGCGAAAGCTGGCACCGGCGCCTGCCTGACGGCGAACCCGAGCGCGCGCGCCATATCGCCGACTTCATCGCCGGGATGACCGATCGCTATGCGCTTGGCCACTATCGACGTATCTTCGGCGAAACGCCGGAGGGCCTGTCCAATGTTTGATAGCCATCGCGTCCTGCTGCTCGGCGCCACCGGCCTGATGGGCCGCACCATCATCGAGCAGGCTGTCGGTCACGAAAGCGTCAGCCTGGTCGCGCTCGCCCGGCGCGAGATCGACCTGCCCGAAGGCGCGCGGATGGAGGTGGTGGTCGCCGATTCAGATAGCTGGAACGATGCCATTGCCGCGATCAAGGCGCAGACCGTGCTCTGTGCGCTGGGGACCACGATGCGCAAGTCGGGCTTCGACGAGGAGAGCTTCCGCGCCGTCGATCACGATCTGGTGCTCGCAAGCGCCAGGGCGGCGCAGGATGCCGGGGCCGATCATTTCGTGGCCTTTTCCTCGGTCGGGGCGAGCGCGCATTCGAAAAGCTTTTACCTGCGGACCAAGGCAGAGGTCGAAGCCGCGCTGATCAAGCTTCGTTTCCGCAGGCTCGATATCCTGCGCCCCGGCCTGCTGCGCGGGCGACGGCAGGGCGACATCCGGCCTCTGGAAAAGGCCGCCATGGTGATGAGCCCGGTGACCGACATGTTCCTGCAAGGCGACAAGGAGCGTTATCGTTCGATCGGGGCGGAGGACCTTGCCCGTGCCGCCCTGCGCTGTGCGAGCGAGAAGGCAGGAGGCAAGTTCATTCACCACCATCCCGCGCTCATGCGGCAGGCGGGGCGGTTCGAGCGCGAGCCACAGCCCGCTTAACAGGCCCGGACCCAACCGGATCACAAGAGTACCGAAGGGCATACAGGAGGGGACAAGAGGATGCAGCGACTGCTCGATCGCGCCACGGGCCTGTTCGCCGTCTGGACCGTGCTGGGGGTAGGCTGGGCCTGGCTTGTGCCGGCCTATTTCGCATGGGTCAGCAGCACGCAAATTGCCGGGCAGAGCCTGATCTCGGTTTTGCTTGGGATCATCATGCTCGGCATGGGTCTGACGCTTGGCGTGGATGATTTTCGCCGCGTGCTGGCGATGCCGCGCGGGCTGATGACGGGCGTGGCGCTGCAGTTCACGGTGATGCCGCTGGCGGGCATTGCACTGGCGCTTGCCTTTGGCCTTGAGAGCGGTCTGGCGGTCGGGCTGGTGCTGGTCGCCTGCTGTCCGGGCGGGACGGCTTCAAATGTCGTGACATTCCTCGCGCGCGCCAATCTGGCGCTGTCGGTGACGATGACGCTGGCCTCGACCATGCTGGCAATCCTGCTCACTCCGCTGCTGACCGGTTGGCTTGGCGGCGTCTTTATCGAGATCGACCGTTGGTCCCTGTTCCGCTCGATGGTGGCGGTGGTCCTGATCCCGGTGGTGCTGGGTGTCGCGCTCAATACCGTAATGCCCCGGCTGACGCGCCAAGTGGCCAGGGTCTCACCGCTGATCTCGGTGCTGGTGATCGTGCTGATCGTCGGCAGCATTGCGGGAAATTCGCGCGACCTGATCCTGGCCCATGCCGGTTCTTTGCTGGTCGCCATCTTTGCCTTGCATGCGACCGGTTTCAGCCTCGGCTATGTGTTGTCCGGCCTGACCGGGCTGGACCTGCCCGAACGGCGGACAATCAGCATCGAGGTGGGCATGCAGAATAGCGGGCTGGGCGCCAGCCTGGCCGCCAACCCGTCCTTCGCTGCGCAGTTTGCCGATCCGATGCAGGCCGCGCTTGCGCCTGTTCCGGCCGCCATTTCAGCGGTCTACCACGTTGTCATAGGCTCGCTGCTGGCCGCCGTGTGGTCGCGCCAGGAGGTGAGGCCATCGGACCTGCCGCCAGACGCCACATAAATAAAAAGCGCCCGCCGGAGAGGTTCTCCAGCGGGCACCTTGCGACCCTGAAACTGGTGGCTAATGCCGCGATCAGTTGATTGCTTCGCTGCCGGCATCGGCGACCGACTCAATGTCTTCGCCAGCACCGCGAACCGTGTTGCAGGCCGCTGCGCTGAGGGCAAAAATCCCTGCGGAAACGGCGATAATGATCTTGCGAGCCATGGTACTTCCTTTCGCTGTCGTTACCGCATTCAACCCCGGCAGCGAAGTTAGGTTCCGGGGGCCGGATGCGGATCGACCGGATTGCGGTGCGCCCTGACTCGCTCGCGCCACGCGATCACGAGGCCTGCGGCCACGACCAGCGGTGCGCCGATCCATGTCGTGACGGGCGGCAAAGTGGCAAACAGCAACCAGCCCAGCAGGGTCGCCCAGATCAGGCCCGAATAATCCATGACGATGACGCTCGACACCTTGCCATAGCGAAGTGCCAGCGTGATCAGGATCTGGCCGATCGTGCCCGACACACCGATCCCGGCCAGCAGCAGCCATTGGGTCGTGTCGTGCGCTTGCGCCACGAAGGGGATGATCGGCAATCCGCACGCGACGGTCACGACGGAAAACCAAAAGACGATGGTGAGCGAATTTTCCGTCCGCGTCAGTCCCCGGATATGGATCGAGATCAGCGCGATCATGATCGCGCCTGCGACGCCTAAGGCAATGCCGAACAGCGGCAATTCCCCACCGCCCGGCTGGGTGATGATGACAACGCCCGCAAAGCCGACCGCGACCGATCCCCAGCGCCAGGCATGGACCTTTTCTCGCAACAGCAGCACCGACAGCACCACGGCGAAAATCGGAGCCGAGAAGCTTAGCGTCACAGCCTCTGCCAGCGGCAGCAGCATCAAGGCTGCAAAATTGAGCGTCATGCCAGCCATGCCGTAAAGCGAACGTACCACATGGGCCCCGGGCCGCGCCGTTGCCAATTGTGCTACGCTGCCTGTGGCCAGCGCCCAGGCGGCGATGAGGGGAATGGTGGCGGCCTGCCGCCAGAAGATCATCTCGATCAAGTGAATGCCGTCCGCTCCGGCCAGCTTGATCTGCGCGGCCATCAGCGACATGGCCGCGATGCCAGCCAATCTAAGGACGAGGGCGAGTACGGGCCGGTCATGGGAATCGTCGAGCACATGCCAGCCATAGGCGCATGTTGCGCCGCGTCAAATGCCGGTAATTGGCGGATTAGGGTCAGGACCCATTAAGCACATGGCCGTGGCTTGGATCAGCATTGGCGTGCGCGAAGGCGTGTCAGAGACACGCCTCCAGATAGGCCTGATCGAACCCGAACTGGCGTGCCTTTTCCAGCGTATAGGGACGCAGGCCCGACGAGCGATGTTCACCGATAATCTTGCCGTCCTCGCCTTCGTCGAGATATTCGAAGTTGAACAGCTCCTGCGTGACGATCACATCGCCTTCCATCCCGATCACCTCGGTGACGTTGGTCGTGCGGCGCGAACCGTCGCGCAAACGCTTCACCTGCACGATCAGGTCGACCGATTCCGCGATCTGGCGTGAAATGGCCTCCTTCGGGATCTTGATGTCGCCCATCAGGATCATGTTTTCCATACGGCCGAGGCACTCGCGTGGGCTGTTGGCGTGGAGCGTACACATCGAACCGTCGTGGCCGGTGTTCATGGCGGCGAGGAGGTCGAAACACTCGGCGCCACGAATTTCGCCCAGGATGATGCGGTCAGGACGCATACGCAGGGCGTTCTTCACAAGGTCGCCGATGGTGATCGCACCCTGACCTTCAAGGTTCGGCGGACGCGTTTCCAGCGGCAGCCAGTGCGGCTGCTGCAGGCGAAGTTCGGCGGCGTCTTCGATGGTCAGCACGCGCTCGCCCGGATCGATCATCTTCGACAGGGCGTTGAGCATGGTCGTCTTACCAGAACCGGTACCGCCCGAGATGACGATGTTCATGCGGCTGGCTCCGGCAATCTTCAGCGCGGTGGCCATCTTGTCGTTCATCGAACCGAAGTTCTTGAGCATGTCGATCGTGATCGGCTTCTCGGAGAATTTACGAATCGAGATCGCGGTGCCCTTCAGGCTCAGCGGCGGCACAATCACGTTCACACGACTACCGTCCTTGAGACGGGCGTCGGCCAACGGTGTGGTCTGGTCGACTCGGCGACCGACCTGGTTCACGATGCGCTGGGCGATCTGGAACAGGTGCTGTTCGTCGCGGAACTTGACTCCGGAGAGGGTGAGCTTGCCCTTCTTTTCGATGTAGGTCTGCTCTGGGCCATTGACCATGATGTCGGTCACGTCCGGATCGCCGAGCAGTTCCTCCAGCGGACCGAAGCCGAGCAGTTCGTCGATCAGCACCTTTTCCAGCGCGAACTGCTCGCGCCGGTTGAGCGTGACCTTCAGCTCGGCCAGCACTTCCATGATGATCGGGCGAAATTCTTCGGACAGCTCGTCCTTGCTGAGCGTGGCCGCTGCCTCGGGATCGACGCGTTCGAGTAGGCGCGGCAGCACCTGTTCCTTGATCTTATGGACGCTCGCCTCGAACCCGCCGCTGCCTTCACCGGCGTCGTTGACCGAATTGGCGCGGTCTTCCAGCCGCGACATCGCATCGTCACGGCGATTGCCGCCACCGGGCGCAGCGCCGGCCGAAGCGGCCGCATTATCACCGACGTCGGCGGGAATCGGGGGAAATTGTTCGCCGCCAATTTCGCCCGGCATCTTGGCCCCGCCCTGCGACGAGCCGGGACCGGCACCGCCGCGCATGGGCTTCGCCACGCCGAAACTCGGGCGAGAGCCAGGAGCCATACCGCTGGCACCGTTCTTGCGTCCGAATGCGCTCATGCAATTCCCTCATCAAGTCATCATCTGGCGGCAAGCGCGCCTGTCTGTGCTCTTGGTGGCGGAACTTGGTGAACAATTCGCAAAGATTGTTTGGCTGACGGGCAGTTTCTGTCGCGCGGGGCGCAAGTTTGCGTCACTTTGCGGAGCGGATTTCCGCTTTCTTGCCAGCGTCTTCGCGGCGGACCCAGGCGGTGATGGTGCGAAAGTTGATGTCGGCAGAGCCCGCCTCGACATAATCCCGCGCAATTGTCTGCTCGACCATCGCCATGACCTCTTCGTTCTGGGGGGTCACGGCCCGGCTGGCGGTAACGATGACCGGGGGCTTGTCGGCCAGAATGCGCGCCGCCTCGGCGGTCTGGTCGATCCCCAGAGCCGGGGTCTCGAGCGCGTTGTTGAGGTGGTCGGGATAGACGAAGCGGCTGGGGACGCAGCTGCCGGACAGGCGATAAAGTGCGGTCGGGCCGTCATGGATCCACAGGCAGCGGCTCTCGCCATCGACATGGGGGGCGATCAAATTGGTGAGCGTCTGCGCAGACTGGCGCTGCTCGGCTATGCTCGTGATTCGGTCCGGAATGTTAATGAGAAAAGCGAGGGCTGCGGCCAGCACCAATGCCGGAATTGGCCCCGCGGGTCCGCGCCGGTCCAGCAGCGGCACGGCGATCAATGCCACTGCGGGGGCCAGGGCGGCATAGTAATAGAGATAATTTGTCGCAGGCAGGAAGACTGTGCCGAGCGTTGCGACGAAATAGATGAAAAACAACCGGTAAAGTGGCCAGTTGCTTGGCGGCGCGAAACGCCACGAGGCATAGAGTCCGCCGATGAACAGCACGGTGATCGGCGTCGCGACTATCAGATTGTAGGCGACGGTACGGCCACCTTCCATGGCGACGCGTTCGAAAAAGGACAGTACGTTTGCAAATAGCCACTCGTCCCAATGGCCGAGCAATGCATAGCCTGTCGCAACGATGGCGGTCGGCAACAAACCCAGAGCGGTGAACGCAGCAGCGCGAGAGATCAGCGCCTTGATATCGCGCGAGCGCTGCCATTCCTGCCACAAGGCAACGAGGCCAAGCGCCAGACAT
>DDNW01000037.1:0-3732 GCA_002341345.1 Erythrobacter sp. UBA2510 | reverse complement strand
ATTGCAGGGCGACCCCGCCAAGCAACATGGCAAATAGCGCGCGTCGACGCGCGTGGCGGTGCTCCGGCTCGGCCAGCAGCCACACCATGGCAAGGATAACCGGACTGAAGAAAACCTCGGAATTGGCAGAATAGGCACCGAAGGCAGATAACAACATCAGGCTCAGGATGGCAGCGATGGCCGCAGCAAATGCATCCACCAATCGCCGGGCTAAGGCATAGACCATTGCAGACATGACCAGCGCAGACAGCAATGCGGCCACTTGATAGGCGGCAGCACTTGGCCCGCCCACGGCATGGGCGAGAGCAAAGATGGCGAACAGGCCGAACGGCTTGCGGTCCCACCAGTCGACATAGGGCAGTTCGCCATGAGTCAGACGCCAGCCAATGAAGGAATAGAGCTGCTCGTCGAAATCGGCGACAGGATTGCCAATCCAGATGCCGCGGATGACAAGAGCGACAGCAAGAATGCATGCCGCCGCCAGCCAGTCGCCGCGCGCGGGGCGCCAGCGCTTTCCTTGTGTTATTACGGCGCTGACTGCGTCCACGAGATCATGCCCCCTTGCCGAGCCGTAACTCGAAAACTCCCTGCGCAGACCAAGGTTAACAATCCGTCAGCCAAGCTCAAAGAGTGTCTGCCGCAAGGACGGAAAGGCCAAACAAAAGGGAGGCGAACCTCGCGGTGCGCCTCCCTCCTTGAAGTCCTGGTCAAGCCGTTCAGGCCTCGACGTGCTCCGCCAGCACGGTCAGACCATTCGCCCCGACCTCGGCAAAGCCACCCTTGACCGCGATGGTCTCGGGCGCGGAACCGGCGCTGGCATAGACCTGCACATTGCCGTCGCGGATCGTCGACATGAAGGGCGCGTGGCCTTCCAGTACGCCGAACTCGCCTTCCGTGCCGGGCACGACCACCATGTGGACGTCCTGGGAACGGACCAGCTTTTCCGGCGTGACGAGTTCGAAGTGGAGAGCCATCGTGTGCCTTACGCCTCTTCGGCCAGCTTCTCGGCCTTGGCGATCACCTCGTCGATGCCGCCGACCATGTAGAAGGCCGCCTCGGGCAGGTGATCGTATTCGCCATCGACCACCGCCTTGAACGACTTCACCGTTTCTTCCAGCTGGACGAACTTGCCCGGGATGTTGGTGAAGACCTCGGCCACGTGGAACGGCTGGCTGAGGAACTTCTGGATCTTGCGCGCACGGGCGACGGTCAGCTTGTCCTCTTCCGAGAGCTCGTCCATGCCAAGAATGGCGATGATGTCCTGCAGGCTCTTGTACTTCTGCAGCGTCTCCTGAACCTTACGCGCGGTCTCGTAATGCTCCTGACCCACGACACGCGGCTCCAGCACGCGGCTGGTGGAGTCGAGCGGGTCGACCGCCGGGTAAATGCCCAGTTCCGAGATGGCGCGGTTCAGCGTGGTCGTCGCGTCGAGGTGAGCGAAGGAGGCAGCCGGCGCCGGGTCGGTCAAGTCGTCCGCGGGCACGTAGATCGCCTGCACCGAGGTGATCGAGCCCTTGGTGGTCGAGGTGATGCGTTCCTGCAGCGCGCCCATGTCGGTCGCCAGCGTCGGCTGATAGCCCACCGCCGAAGGAATACGGCCGAGCAGCGCCGACACTTCCGAACCGGCTTGCGTGAAGCGGAAGATGTTGTCGACGAAGAACAGCACGTCCTGGCCTTCCTGGTCGCGGAAGTACTCGGCCATGGTCAGGCCCGACAGCGCCACGCGGGCACGCGCGCCCGGGGGCTCGTTCATCTGGCCGAAGACCAGCGCCACCTTGGAACCTTCCGAGGTCGCATTGCCGTCGGCATCCTTGGCGATAACGCCCGCATCGAGGAATTCGTGATAGAGGTCGTTGCCCTCGCGGGTACGTTCACCCACGCCCGCGAAGACCGACACGCCGCCGTGCCCCTTGGCGATGTTGTTGATCAGCTCCTGAATGAGCACGGTCTTGCCCACGCCCGCGCCGCCGAACAGGCCGATCTTGCCGCCCTTCGCGTAAGGGGCGAGCAGGTCGATGACCTTGATGCCGGTGACGAGGATCGCAGCTTCGGTCGACTGGTCGATGAACAGCGGAGCCTCGGCATGGATCGGGGCGGTCTGCTCGGCACCGATGGGGCCGCGCTCGTCGATCGCTTCGCCGACCACGTTCATGATGCGACCCAGCGTCTTGGGGCCGACCGGAACGGAGATCTGCGCGCCGGTGTTGATGACTTCCTGCCCACGGGTCAGGCCGTCGGTGCCGTCCATCGCGATGGTGCGCACGGTGTTTTCGCCGAGGTGCTGCGCGACTTCGAGGACGAGCGTGTTGTCGCCATTCTTGGTCTCGAGCGCGGTCAGGATCGCCGGCAGTTCGCCCGGAAAGGCGACGTCGACGACCGCGCCGATAACCTGCGCGATGGTGCCGTTAGGGCTCTGGTTCAGTACGGGAGCGGTGGCCATGGTCTTTTCCTTGCCTTCGATTCTCAAAGCGCTTCCGCGCCTAGTTTCTGGTTGTCGCTAAAGTGCTTCCGCACCAGCGATGATCTCAATCAGTTCGGTGGTGATCGCGGCCTGACGGCTGCGGTTGTACTGGATGGTCAGCTTGTCGATCAGTTCGCCGGCGTTGCGCGTGGCATTGTCCATCGCGGTCATCGACGCGCCCTGTTCCGACGCCTCGCGTTCGAGCAGCGCGCCGAAGATCTGAGTCTTGACGTAGCGCGGGGCGAGTTCGGCGAGGATCGCCTCTTCGTCCGGTTCGTATTCGACAACGGCGCCCGATTCCTCCGCCACTTCCGGGGCGGGGACGGGGATCAGCTGGACGGTGGTGGGTTCCTGCGCCAGTGCCGACTGGAAGATCGGGTAGACGAGGTGCGCAACGTCGAACGCACCGGCATCGAACATCTCGATCAGTTCGGCAGCGATCGCCTCGGCCTCTTCAAAGCCGATATTGCGGACCGCACTGGTGTCGTAGCCCTTGCCGATCAGCTTCTCGAAATCGCGCTTGATCGGGGCACGGCCCTTCTTGCCGACGAGGTAGAAGGTCACGTCCTTGCCCTCGGCCAGCAGCTTCTTCGCCTGTGCCTTGGCCTCTTTCACGATATTCGCGTTGAGGCCGCCGCACAGTCCCTTGTCGGTGTTGACCACCACCAGCAGGTGACGTTGGTCGGCACCGGTACCCGCCAGCAGTTTGGGCGCACTTTCGCTCTTGCCGACCTTGGCGGCGAGCGAGCCCATGACCGCAGCCAGACGCTCGCCATAGGGGCGCGCGGCCTCGGCAGCGGCCTGTGCCTTGCGCAGCTTAGCCGCGGCGACCATCTGCTTCGCCTTGGTGATCTTCTGCGTCGACTTGACCGACTTGATCCGGTCCTTGAGTTCCTTGAGGCTCGCCATTGCGGCTCCTTAGTCTCCTGGAATCAGGCGAATTGCTTGGCGAAAGTGTCGAGAGCGGCCTTGACCTTGCCCTTCACGTCGTCCTCGAACTTGCCGGTGTCGCGGATCTCCGCAAGAACATCGGCATGCTCGGAGCGCATGTAGCTGAGCATCGCAGCCTCGTATTCGGTCACGCGGTCCACGGCAACCGAGTCGATATAGCCGTTGGTACCGGCGAAGATCGAAAGGACCTGCTCTTCCACCGGCATGGGCGAGAACTGCGGCTGCTTGAGCAGCTCGGTCAGGCGCGCACCGCGGTTGAGCAGGCGCTGGGTCGAGGCGTCGAGGTCCGAACCGAACTGCGCGAAGGCCGCCATTTCACG
>DDNW01000007.1:786-8160 GCA_002341345.1 Erythrobacter sp. UBA2510 | reverse complement strand
GGGATCGTGCGCCCTTCCCATTCCTGAGGTCGGGTATATTGCGGATATTCGAGCAGCCCCGTTTCGAAGCTTTCCTCGGTACCGCTGGAAGGCGCGCCCATTACGCCGGGAAGCAGGCGAATGCAAGCGTCGAGTATCGCCAGAGCAGCAGGCTCTCCGCCCGACAGGACGATGTCGGCCAGACTGACCTGCTCGATGTGCGGTCGGCCATCGAAAAAGCGCTCGTCAAAGCCCTCGAACCGCCCGCAAATCAGGGTGACGCCAGGGCCTGATGCGATCTCACGGATGCGCTCCTGCGATATCGGTTTGCCGCGCGGAGTCATGGCGAGGACCGGGATTTTCTGCGTGCTTGCTTGGGAACGCTCAGCAAAATCCAGCGCCGCTGCAAGCACATCGGCCTTCAGCACCATGCCTGCCCCGCCCCCGGCAGGCGTATCATCGACCGTGCGGTGCTTGTCCGTGGCGAAGTCGCGGATCTGCACCGTCTCGCACGACCACTTGCCCTGTTCGAGCGCACGGCCCGCAAGGCTCACGCCGAGCGGTCCCGGAAACATTTCCGGGTAAAGCGTCAGGATCGTGGCGGCAAAACTCATCAGCCCGCGTTTTTCACCCGGTTGCGGGCATAGGTGTCACCCAGCAGGCCGACGCCGAAACCGGTCACCCCGGTCAGGACGCCGATGGCGAACAAGGCCATCGCCCAGAGCGGCATCACATTTTCGCACGGGTCCGTGGTGCAGCTCAGATCCTCGGTCAGGGAGATCCACAGGGCCCAGGCGAAGAATGGCAGGCAAACGGGCAGCGTCGCCAGCAATGCGTTGCGGAAATTGCGGCTCGCGGGCCGGAAATGGGCGAGGCCAAAGCCGATTGCGAATGGCACCAGGATCGTGGCAGCGAAGATGAGCAGTTCGAAGAGCATGCGCTCGCCTCTAGCGCTGCATGTGGGCTGTTGGGAAGAGCGAGCCTGCGTGAACCCTCACGCTAACGCTAACGCTAACCCTCACCCGCAGCCGCCGCAGCCACCTCCGCAGCCGCCATCGCCGTCTCCTCCGCCACCACCGTCTCCGGAGGAAGCGCGCATCCGGTGCAGATCGCCCAGCGGCGAAGTCGCCAGCACGCCAGTGCCGAACAATGCGACCGCCATGCCCGTTTCCTGCCCGGTCGGTGCCATGCGCAGCCGCCCGGCCCGCGAACGAGCATCCTTGACCGCCGCCTTGCCGGCCTTGGTGTGGCGGCTTGCCCCCCACCAGCGCGCAAGAAAGGTGATGGCAGTCACGATCATGAAGCAAATGAGAAGTCCGACGGGCTTATCGCGCACGACGCCAACTTCATACTTGAAATAGCCAAAGCCGATCAGCAGCAGGAACGGCAGGCCTGCAAACAGGCCGATTTGCAGCGCCTCGCCCTTGTCCATCAGCAGACCGCGGAAGATCAGGCGCTGTTCGATATCCTTCTCCAGCCCGGTGACGGCTGCGCGCACTTTGCTCCAGCGCTTCGGCTCATAGCCTGTCAGCAGTTCCCGCTCGGCCATGGTGCTGCCGGAATGACCGGGCAGTGCGACGAGCTTGCTGCCCTCCACCCGCATCGCACCATGCGCCATCAGCCGCGAGACCACGGTCTCCGCCAGCCGGTCGCGACCCTTGGAAAGGTAGGCCAGCTCGTCCTCGTCCGTCACATAGGCATTGCCGCCATCAGGCCGCAGCCAGTCGAGAATAACATAGCTGGCGATCAGCGCGACGAAGAACAGCACCCCGTACAAGGTCAGGAACGGTACCGCGGTCCAGTCGAGAGGATTTGCTCCGTTCACAGCAGCTTTCCCAAGGCGAAACCCATTCCGAGCAAGACGAACATCATGAACAGCAGGCTCGCAATACCTGCGCGGTCCTTCAGAAAGATTACCCGATCCGGAAAAGTGCGGAAGCCGCGCGTCTGACGCCCGAACCGCTCGGCAGCGGGCGACCAGATATCCTCAGGCGGCGGCCCCCAGATCGCCTCGTAGGCCTTGAGCGTCTGCGCATAATCTTCGAAGAAGCGCGCCCGATCCTCCTCGCTGCCCGAAGTCGGCCCGTGGTGCAGTTCCTGCCCCAGTACTTCGGGGCAGAATCTGCGCCAATAATCGCGGCTGTAACTCAGGTGCAGATGCCAGGCCTGATCGACCTGGTCGGATGGTGTGACCGGATGGCCGGCGGTCATGGCCAGATAGCAAAAGCGCTTGTACTCGCCGATGACGGCTTGCGCGAAGTCCTCGCTCCAGCGGTTTTCGCGCGCCAGCCGCGCGGCAAAGCCCAGCGGCGCGTCAGCCGGACCGATCTGATGCGCTTCGAGCCGCGACCAGAGCGCATCATCCATCAGCGGCTACCCTATGCGGTTTTCGACCCGCACTAGCTCGGGTTCATCGTCGAATTCGACCGCGACGGGCCGAACTTCGCCCAACCGCTTGTCCACGAACCATGCCGCGGGCAGGCATACGACCAGCCCGAGGAACAGCGTGATCGCCGTCAGCGTGAACAGTCCGATTACGAAGGGTGCTGCATCGACCATACTGTTGGCACGGATATAAGCAGCGAAGACCAAGGACATTGGCGCCATTACGGCCACCGCCGCAGCCCAGAACTTGCGCCGCTTCCGGCTCCATCCCGGTAGCAACCGCTCGAACCCGAGCGTAAGCCCGCCCGCCAGTACCGCCAGCAATGCCAGGCCTCCGCCAAGCGATATCATCGTCATGGTAGTGTCCATCAATTCCCTCATCCCCCGACCCTTTTTTCTTTCGGGGAGATTAACGAAACTGTCACACAGGCTCAACTCTCAAGATAATCCGGGTGGATTTGCAGGCATTTATCGTCCCATTCAGGGACCGCTTCGGGTCGCATGGGCACCAGAAAGCGCTTTCCCGGCTTGCCATCGGCAGCAGGACGCTCGACTTCGATCACGTCGCCCGCACCGTAGTTTTCGACGTTGACGACCGTGCCTATCGGCTCGCCCGCTGGCGTCACGGCGGCAAGGCCGATCAGATCCGTGTAGTAATATTCGCCGGGTTCAAGCGGCGGCAGTGCCGCGCGCGGTACGGTCAGTACGGTACCACGCAGTTTCTCTGCGGCGGTGCGATCGGCGATTTCGGCGAAGCGCGCTATGGCTCCGCCCTTATTGTCGTCGCGGACCTTCTTCAGCGTCAGCGTTGCGCCCGAACCAGCAGCGCTGAACGCCTTGTGCGCTTTGAGCGTGGGCAGGCCCTCGCCGAACAGCTTCAGGCGGACTTCGCCCGTCACGCCATGCGCACCGGTAATGGCTGCCAGCGTAACGGGCTTGTCCTGTCCCAAGGAGATCAGTCCTCGGTCTTCTCTTCTTCAGCCGGGGCTTCCTCGGCGGCCGCTTCTTCAGCAGGCGCTTCGGCAGCAGATTCCTCGGCGGGCGCTTCCTCGGCAGGAGCCTCTTCGGCTGGCGCTTCGGCGGCGGCCTTGGCTTCTTCCTCGGCAGCCTTGGCGGCTTCTTCGGCTTCAGCGATCTTGGCGGCCTTTTCCTCGGCGCGTTCCTTGGCAGCTTCGCCCGGCTCACCCTTCTTCGGGTTGTTGCGGGCGGCACGTTCCTTGATGCCGGCAGCGTCGAGGAAACGCAGGACGCGGTCCGACGGCTGCGCGCCGACGCCCAGCCAGTAGCGCGCACGGTCTTCGTCGAGCTTCACGCGCTCGGCCGAATCCTTGGGCAGCATCGGGTTGTAGGTGCCAATCTGCTCCAGATACTTGCCATCGCGGGGCGAACGGCTGTCCGCCGCCACGATCCGGTAATAGGGACGACGCTTGGCGCCGCCGCGCGAAAGCCTGAGTGCAATTGCCATTTTGTGTTACCTTTCCAAATCAAATAACTGATAAATTGTGAAAAACTACTTCTTGTTGAGCAGGTTCTGCAGGTCCGGCGGCAGGCCGCCAGCGCCACCGCCCATACCGGGCATCCCGCCGCCCGGACCAAGACCTGGCATGGCCGCACCCATGCCGCCCTGACCGAACAGCGCGCCGAGTCCCTTCAACCCGCCCATTTTCTTGATCTGCTTCATCGCGCGGCCCATTTCCTGGTGCATCTTGAGGATCTTGTTGACCTCTTGCACCGAGGTTCCGGAGCCCGCTGCAATCCGCTTCTTGCGCTTGGCATTGAGCAATTCGGGCCGCGCGCGTTCCTTGGGCGTCATCGAACCGATGATCGCATCCATATGGACCAGCACCTTGTCGTCCATGCCGCTGGCCGCCATCGCCGCCTTGGCCTTCTTCATGCCCGGCATCATCCCCGCCAGCATGCCGAGGCCGCCCATCTTCTGCATCTGGGAGAGCTGCATCCTGAGGTCGTTCATGTCGAACTTGCCCTTGAGCATGCGCTCGGCGAGCTTATCCGCCTCTTCCTTGTCGATCGTCTCGGCGGCCTTTTCGACCAGCGAGACGACGTCGCCCATGCCCAGGATACGATCGGCCACGCGCGCCGGGTGAAACCGCTCGATCGCGTCGAGCTTTTCGCCCGTACCGGCAAACTTGATCGGCTTGCCGGTAACGGCGCGCATGGACAGCGCCGCGCCGCCGCGCGCATCGCCATCCATGCGGGTCAGCACGACGCCGGTCAGCGGCACCTCGTCGGAGAAGCTCTGCGCGACATTGACCGCGTCCTGACCGGTCAGGCTGTCGACGACCAGCAGCACCTCGGCCGGATTGGCAACGCTTGCGACGGCCTTCATCTCGGCCATCAGCGCCTCGTCGACATGCAGGCGGCCGGCGGTGTCGAGCAGCAGCACGTCGATATTCTGGAGCCTGGCCGATTCGAGCGCGCGCCGGGCAATATCGACCGGCTGCTGGCCCGCGATGATCGGCAGGGTCGCAACACCGGCCTGCTGGCCGAGTACGGCGAGCTGCTCCTGCGCCGCCGGACGGTTGACGTCGAGCGAGGCCATCAGCGCCTTCTTGCCCTGCTTGTCCTTCAGCAGCCTGGCGATCTTGGCGGTGCTGGTGGTCTTGCCCGAGCCTTGCAGGCCGACCATCATCACCACCGCCGGGGGCCTGACGTCGAGGTTGAGCGGGAAACCCTCTGCGGTCGCCTCTTCTCCGCCGAGCATCGCGACCAGCTCGTCATTGACGATCTTGACGACCTGCTGGCCCGGCTTGACCGATTTGAGGACCTGCGCGCCGACCGCCTTTTCGGTGACGCGGTTGATGAAGTCGCGCGCGACGGGCAGTGCCACGTCGGCCTCGAGCAGCGCGACGCGCACCTCGCGCATGGCCGAACGCACGTCCTCCTCGCTCAGCGCCCCGCGCCCGCGCAGGGCATCGAAGACACCGTTCAGGCGATCGGACAGCGTATCGAACATGCGCGTCGCAACTCCAACTTTGCGTCACACCACACTGCTTGCGGGCGAAAACGCGAAAAACGCCGGCGGACGAGAACTCGTCGGCCAGCGTGGGGAGAATCCCCTGTGAACCCAAACATATATCCGGGTATGTTGAGATCCGGTCAGGATCGAGGCGAAAACGACTAGTGCTCAAGACCCGGAGCGCAGCGGACTTTCTGTCCGTGAGCACCGGAAGCGCAGAGCGCTGCCGTTTGCAGCCCGATAATGGCCGGATATCAGCATATCCGGAAAGTGGTGGAGCCTAGCGGGATCGAACCGCTGACCTCTACAATGCCATTGTAGCGCTCTCCCAGCTGAGCTAAGGCCCCGTTCCACTTGTGTTCCACACCCTGGGAGGTGCGGAGGCAGCCCTTTATTGCGACGTTGTCGCTTTCGCAAGGGGTATATCACAACAAATATGGTGCGCCTTATATGTTCGTGCAAGCGAACCAAAGGCCGACCCACCATCAGCAGGCGGGCTTAGCCCATCTGGGCGAAGCCGTACCCGCGCCCGCGATCAGGCGGGCGCAAGAACACTAGTTATCTTCTTCCTTGTCATCGTCGCTGGTCGCGACGCCAAGATCGTCGTCACCGCCGAGGTCGACATCGTTATCGGGCGAATCGTCGTCCTCGTCGATTTCGATATCGTCCAGATCGTCATCGCCAAGATCGGAATCGGAATCCTTGCCTTCGTCCTTCTTCTTCTCTTCCTCAAACGGGATCGGCTGCTTGGACTTCAGGACGGGCTCGGGCGTCCATTCATTCCCGCACTCGATGCAGGTAACCGGGTCTTCCGACCCCAGGTCGTAGAAGCGTTCACCGCATTTGGGGCAGGTTCGCTTGGTGCCCCATTCTGGCTTGACCATTGTATATCCTCGATGCTGCTGCGCCCGAAAAGGGCGGAGCGGAAAATCCGCAGAACTGTTGTGCTATCGCCCTGACCATTTCCCGGCAAAGATCAAGGCTGGATATCGTACCGGGAATCGAAGGCGCGCGCCTTGCCACACGCCCTTGCCGCTGTCAAAAGCCCGCCGCCGTGACCAGCCATGCCTCTTCCACCCCTGCGCCGCGCCGCTTCGCCCCTTGCGGTCCGCTGACCGGACGTATCCGCGTGCCCGGCGACAAGTCGATCAGCCACCGTTCGATCATGCTCGGCGCGCTGGCCGTGGGCGAAACGCGCATTGCCGGCCTGCTGGAGGGCGAGGACGTGCTCGCCACCGCGCAGGCGATGCGCCAGATGGGCGCGACCGTCGAGCGCGAGACTGACGGAATTTGGCGCGTCCATGGCGTGGGCGTTGGCGGCTTGCTGCAACCGGCCGAACCGCTCGACATGGGCAATTCGGGCACCTCGACGCGGCTCCTGATGGGCCTTGTTGCCAGCCATGCGATCACCGCGACCTTTATTGGCGATGCCAGCCTGTCGAAACGCCCGATGGGCCGCGTGATCGAGCCACTGGCGCAGATCGGCGCGGAGATCGAGGCGAGCGAGGGAGGCCGATTGCCGCTGACGCTGCGCGGCCTCAACCCCGCGATCCCGATTACCTATCGCCTGCCGGTGGCCAGCGCACAGGTGAAAAGCGCATTGTTGCTGGCGGGCCTCAACATCGCCGGGACCACCAGCGTGATCGAGCCGGTGCCGACGCGCGACCATTCGGAGCGGATGCTGCGCGGCTTCGGTGCCGATCTTACCGTTGAGGAGAAAGATGGCGAAAGGATAATCACGCTGAACGGCGAAGCGGATTTGCAGCCGCAGGACATCGTCGTGCCGGGCGATCCGTCTTCCGCCGCCTTCTTCGTGGTCGCCGCGCTGGTCGTGCCCGGCAGCGATCTCGTGGTCGAGAATGTCGGCCTCAATCCCACCCGAGCCGGGTTGTTCGAGGTGCTGCGCGCCATGGGCGGACATATCGAGGAACTGGACCGGCGCGAGGTCGGCGGCGAGCCGGTCGCGGACCTGCGGGTGCGGCATTCCGCCCTGACCGGCGTCGAGGTCGATCCCGCCCTCGCCCCGTCGATGA
>DDNW01000007.1:0-655 GCA_002341345.1 Erythrobacter sp. UBA2510 | reverse complement strand
CCGTCGATGATTGACGAATTTCCGGTGCTGTTCGTCGCCGCCGCGCTGGCGCAGGGCACGACCACCACCAGCGGGCTCGACGAATTACGGGTCAAGGAATCGGACCGCCTGACCGCCATGGCCGAGGCACTGACGCTGGCGGGTGCGAAGGTAGAAGAGCACGAGGACGGCCTCGTGATCCACGGCACCGGCGGCGAGCCGCTGCCCGGCACCCCCGGGGGCGCTGCGGTCGTAACGCATCTCGATCACCGGATCGCGATGAGCATGGCGATCGCGGGGCTCGCCTCTGCCAATGGCGTCGAAGTCGACAACACCGCGCCGATCGCGACAAGCTTCCCGACCTTCCAGACGCTGCTGGAAGAGGCAACGGGCCAATGAACATCGGTTCCGATCTTGCCAATTATATCGGCTTTGCCGGCATGGCCTGCATCATTACCGCTTACGCCTATCAGACAGGCTCGAAGGCGCCGAATCCCTTCGTCCAGCATTCGACCAATCTGATGGGTGCGGCGCTGCTGACGATTTCGCTTACGGTGCACATGAACCTGCCGAGCCTTGTGCTCGAATTTTTCTGGGCCTCGATAGCGATTTACGGGCTGGTGAAGGCGTGGCGGGCGAGCGGTAGGCGCGAGTCATGATTATCGCCGTCGACGGA
>DDNW01000185.1 GCA_002341345.1 Erythrobacter sp. UBA2510 | reverse complement strand
GCCTTGTCGAGCTTGCCCATTTCGTCCTGGATCATGTTGGTCAGGTCGCTGAGCAGGTAGGGAATCGGCGAATCGACGGTGATCTTGCCGAGGCTCTCGGCCAAACGGTTCTTCGACCGGGCATGCAGCAGGCACTTGGCAAGGATGTCCTTGTCTTCCTGCAGGTCGGAACCGGTGGATTTCAGGATGATCTCGCAATGTTCCTCGAAGTTCATCAGCCAGTAGGGCATCTGCAGGTTCGAGACGTCGTAGATGCGGCCGGTGTTCTTGAACGCCGCCGAATATTCGCCGTGCGGGTCGATCATGACGATGTGGCCCTGCGGCGCGCTCTGGCAGATGCGGTGCAGGATCAGCGCGGCGCTGGTCGACTTACCGGTACCGGTCGAACCCAGCAGGGCGAAGTGCTTGCCCAGCATCGCATCGACATAAACGCCCGCGCGGATATCGTTGGTCGGATAGACGGTGCCGATCTGGATCGAGCTGCGCCCGTCCGAGGCATAGATCTGGCGCAGGTCGGCGGTGGTGCAGGGGTAGATATAGGCACCCGGCGCCGGGTAGCGCGTGACGCCTCGGCGGAAGGAGTGGATCTTGCCGGTCAGCTTCTCTTCCAGACCTTCGCCCATGAAGTCGATGCTGGCGATGACTGCCCCGTTGACGTCACGCTGGTCCTGCTTCTGGTTGCGCACACTGGCCAGCAGCCAGCCATCATGAGTCTGGATCTTGACCTGGCTGCCCACACCGCCGGCCATCTTGATCGAGGGGTCAGCATCCCTGTTGCACTCCGTCAGACGCTGCATGTCGAGTGCGATGCGCGATCCCGAACCGGCGATTTCGAGCACTACGCCGATCGGCTGGCGGGCATTCTCGCTGATCTCTTCATATCCAGGTGCGGGCGCGGGCTGCGGCGCGGCTTGCGCGGCCTGCGCAGTCGGCGAAGCAGGCGCGGCAGAGGCGGCCGGGTTCGTCCCGTAGGCAGGGCTGGCCGCACCGGCGCCGGCGGGCGTGTGCATAGCGTTACCCTGCGGGTTGAAAGGCGGCCTCGACATGTCGTTCATGGATCAACGTCCCGGGAAGTTTTACTCCCAGCGGGCATAGGCCAAATGCGGTTAAGAACGGGTCAACGCTGATTTGTCCGGGGTTTCATCGGTGCCAAAACAATCACGGTGCCAGCCCGCGCCCTAAACCAGCGCGTAGAGCCTGCCCGCCGCCCAGCCCATGAACAGCGACAGGCCGACCGCGAACAGCCCGTAGAACAGACCGTTATCCTGCGCCTCGTCCGCCACGACCCGCTCGAACCCTTCCTTTGTGACCTCGATCCGCGAGGTCCCCGAGGCGATCACGCGCCCGTCGCGGATTGCCAGCGTCTCGGCGGTGTACCGCCCGACAATGACGTTCGAGGGGATCGCAATGCGCGTCTGGTACAGTACCCCTTCGGTGATGCTCACCCCGTCTTCGACCTGCTGGTACAATTGCTGGCGCCGTTTCAGGTCGACCAGGCCGCTGGTCATGCGCACCTGCTTTTCCGGGTCGATCGAGCCGGTCGGCGAGAGTTGCAGATATTCGAGGCCCAGTTCGTAGATTGCAGCGGTCTGCGGATCGACCAGTTCCGCGACCGGTCGCGAACTGGCCAGCGCGAAGAAGGAGGGCACAGAACGATAATCGGCGCTCTCCGCATTAACCCAGATGCCCAGCCATTCGAGTCGATCCTTCTCGCGCAGCTGGATCGCTTCGGATGGGCCGCGCACGATGACCACAATGTCGTAATCGCCCGCAGGTTGGCCACCGCGCGGATCGATGATCGCGCCGAACACCAGCAGCTCTGTCCCGGTGAAGCCCTGCCGTACGCGGATGACATTTTGCGACACCTCGCTGACGAGGATCGGATCGCGGCCCTGCGCAAGCGCTGGAACCGTCGCCAACATGCCTGTCAGCAGAAGAATAAAGGCTGCCAACGGCCTCACAGCGCGACCGCCGAATAGATCTCGTCCGGTCGGATGCCGAGCCCGAAGGCCATTCTGAGCGCCACCGCCAGCACGATCACCGCCAGCATCAAACGCAGCCATTCGGGCTTGACGCTGACCGCGATCTTGGAACCGATCTGCGCACCGGTAACCGAGCCGAGCAGCAGCAGCCCCGCCAGTACGATATCGACCGCACGGGTGCTCAGCGCGTGGACCATCGTCACCATCATGGTCACGAACAGGATGTTGAACAGGCTGGTGCCGACCACGACATTCGCGCTCATGCCCAGCAGGTAAAGCATCGCAGGCACAAGGATGAAGCCGCCGCCCACGCCCATCAGCATGGTCAGGATGCCGACCACCACGCCCAGCAGCAGCGGCGCGAGCGGCGAGATGTAGAGGCCCGAACGGTAAAAGCGCCAGCGCAGCGGCAGCGTCGCGACAAACGGGTGATGGCGGCGCTTGGCCGCGCGCGGCTTGCCCTTGGTGCGGTTGCGCAGCGCCTGCAGGCTCTCATTGCCCATCATCCCGCCGATCGCGCCCAGCAGCACGACATAGAGGATCGAGATGACTGTATCGATCTGGCCGACCGCCTCCAGCAACTTGAACAGCCCCGCCCCGATCAGCGCGCCGACCAGTCCTCCGGCCACAGTCACCAGGCCGATCTGGTAATCGACCCCATCGCGCTTGGAATGTGCGAGCACGCCCGACACGCTGGCACCCGTTACCTGCGTCGCCGCCGAAGCCGCCGCCACAGCAGGGGGGATGCCATAGAAGATCAGCAGCGGCGTCGTCAGGAAGCCCCCACCCACGCCGAAAATGCCCGACAGGATGCCCGTCATCACGCCCAGCCCGACGATCAGCAGACCGTTGACCGACAAATTGGCAATGGGAAGGTAGACGTCCATCCAGTCCGCCTAACGCATGGGCGCAGCGGAATGAAGTTCTATGCGCGGTCGCGCTTAAAAACTCGCCGAAAGTGTGAGCGCGGGGCCACTCGACGGGCGGGCATCCCCGGCAATACGGAAACGATAATCGGCCGAGGCGCGCGCGTTCACCGTCCCGATGCGGAAGGTCATCTGTGCGCTCGGCCCGACATCCAGACGCGAGGCGCCGCGCTGCGCCCCGCCCCATACGCCGCCGCCCAGTCGCAAGCGCGTGGTGTCGGACAGCGTAAACTCGCGCGCGATGCCCAATTGCCCGTCGATGAAGGGCGTGTCGTAATCGCCGCCGACATAGCCACCCTGGACATAGGTTTCGCCCCTGAGGCCTGCGGGAAGTGCGAAAGGCGGGATTTCGGTAACCGCGAAGACCGCGGGGCGTAGCTCGGTGCCGAAATCGGTCTCGGTCACGCGCGCCTCAGCCGCAAGGCGCAAGGGCACCTCGGGCACGGGCCGGGCGGACAGGCCTGCCGCCACCTCGCGCTCGCGCGGTCCTTCCAGAGCGGCGCTGACGCGCACATAGGCTTGCGGACGCAAGGCACTGGCCGGGATCATGGCGAGACGGATCACCGCGCCGGCCTGACTGCGGCCATAGCCCTGCGCACCGGGCGTGACCGGTGCATCCGATCCCTCGCGCCAGAATACCCATGCGTCGCCCGACCAATCGTCAGTGCCGGTCCCTGATGCCGGAGCGGGATTGGGCGCCGCTGCGCTCGAGGCACCGGGGACCTGCTGGGCAAAGGTTGCGGGTCTGGCAGGCGGCAAAGGAACGCGGACGGCATCGACGGGCGTATTGCTGGCAAACGCCGTGGCGGCAGTGCGCGCGGGCCGTGGCTGAGGAGCAGGCCGTGCCGTGCGAGTACTGGCATTGTCGTTGTGCCTGCTCCCGCGCGCAGCAGGAGCAGCAGGAAGGGCCAGTCGCATCACCGGTTCACCCGCCTCGGCCATAGCAGCAGGTTCATTTGCGTCTTCGCCCCCGGCAGATGCGGGCGGTGCGCTGCGCCTCACCGGGGCCGGTGGTGCAGGCGACATTTCCGCCAGTGCCAGCGGTGCCTCTCCCTCATCCGTGTCAAACTCTAACGGCGGCAAGGTTCCTGCAAGGCTGCTCGCGCGGAAGCAGCCCCAGATCACCGCCACGAGGATCAGCGCAGCCAGCGGCTCGCCGCGCCTGCGCGGCTTCGAGACGGCAGTTTCGCTCAAGCCCTGACGGCCCCGGCATCGTCCAGGGCAGTCGGGTGGACCTCATGCTCGGTCTTGTCCCAGCGCGGCTTCTCGCCTGCCAGCGTGCGCATATAGGCGAACAGCGCGCGGCGCCCGGCCATGATCGCCACGACATTGGCGACCGGGATGCGCAACACGGCCCGCAGCCCCTCGGCCGCACCATATTCGCGCGCGGTGAAGGCAAAGCGCATCGTTGCGCGCCACAGGAAGCTGACGAGATTGGCCCAGATCAGGGTCATCAGCACCGGGTCGCGCATCCAGGCCCGTTCGATGCCCATCTGGCCCAGCACCAGCCCCAATCCGGCCAGCAGGATCACCAGATAGCCGCAAAACAGCACGATGGCCGACAGGGGGCCGCGCCGGTCGCGCAGCCGCATCCAGTATTCGCCGATACCGCCACCCCAGCCCAGCCGGTCCCAGCCCTGAAAGGCGATGCCATGCACCCAGCGCGCCTTTTGCCGCACCGCCTGATCGATTCGCGCCGGGAACATCGCCCGGGTCGCCACCAGCGAGCCGTCCTCGCACCGCACCCGGATGAAGCGCGAGCGCCCGCCCGCCGCCCTGATTCGCATGCCCAACTCGTAATCCTCGGTCAGCGATTCGACGGCGAAAGGCGCGGTTTGCCGTCGCTCGTTAGCCATCTGGCGCAAGATGTTCCGCTCGAACGCGCAGCCGACCCCGGCGGCAGGCAGGCTCGCCCCCAGCGCATCGCGCACGACCATGGCCTTGCCATGCGCCTCGGCGAATTCCTCGCAATAATGGCTGCCGATCCAGCGCGAGTTCGGCTGCGGGATCGGCAGGACCGGCAATTGCACGAATTCGGCCCCGTTCCGGCGATCGCCGATGGCTTCATCGACAAGTCCGAGCGCCGCAGGGTCGACCATGTCCTCGGCATCCTGCAACAGCACCAGCCGGACCGGACGGCCCTGCCGCCGCTCGTCCTCCTCCATCGCGAGATAGAGCCGGTTGAGGCAATCCGCCTTCGTAGTCGGCCCGTCCGCGCCATGCACGACCACCCGCACCCGCGGATCGCCATTGGCGCCGCGTGCCGCCGCCATCAGCGATTCGGGGTCGTTGCGGTACACGCCGACATAGATGGTCATGTCCGCCTGCGGCCACGCACGCAGCGCGTGCGCGACGGTGTGGCCGATCACATTGGCCTCACGCCAGGCGGGAATCAGGATCGCGGCATGTCCGGCGAGCGGCCTGTGGACGAGGCGTTCACGGCTGGTCTTGCGCGTCCGCACCCGCCCCGTCAGGCGCAGCCAGCCCCACACGCCATCCATCAGAAATTCGTCGAGCGCGCCCACGAGAAAGAAGATCGCTGCGAACAGCAGCAACTCATGCTCGGCCATTGCGAGCCAATGCCACGCGTCAAGATCGCCGAAATTCATCGGTTTGCGTTTCCCTCCCCCCTGGGAAAGTACTTATATTGACTACGCTTATTTAACAAAATTGCAACGCAGCATGGGAAAGCTTGCAACGCGGGCGCATTTGCGGAATTGACCCCTGCATGGCTAGCAATCCCAACCTCCCCACGCCCCTCCGTCAATTGAAAGCCCTGTTCGTCAGCGACGCCTTCGAAGGCATATTGCTGATCTGCGTTGCCGCGCTGGCGATGCTGGTAGCGAACTCGGCCGTTTCCGAAAGCTATCACCACCTGTTCCACGGCGAATTGTGGTCCGCCGATGTGTTCAAGCTCAACACGCTGCATCTGTGGATCAACGATGCGCTGATGGTGATCTTCTTTTTCGTCGTCGGGCTGGAGGTGAAGCGCGAACTGGTCGCAGGCAACCTCGCCGACCCGAAACAGCGCAATCTGCCGGTCATGTCGGCGGTGGCGGGCATGGCGGTACCTGCGCTGGTGTTCATGACCATTGCGGGCGGCTCGCCCGAACTGCATCGCGGCTGGGCGATCCCGGCGGCTACCGACATCGCCTTTGCCATGGGCGTGGTCGGCCTGCTCGGCACCCGCGTTCCTGCCGTGCTGCGCCTGTTCCTGCTGACCGTTGCCATCGTCGACGATATCGGCGCGGTGATTGTGATCGCAGTCTTCTACACCGCCAATATCGACCTCACCTGGCTGATCGGTTCGGCCCTCGTCTTCGGCGCGATGGTGGCGATGAACCGCTTTGGCGTTTCGCGGATGTGGCCCTTCATCATCGGCGCTGCCGCGCTGTGGTTCTGCGTGCTCAATTCAGGGGTTCATGCCACGATTGCGGGCGTCGTCGCTGCGCTAACCATCCCGATGCGCAAGAAGGACGGCCATTCGATGCTCGAGAATATGGAGCACGGCCTGGTGGGCTGGAACGCCTATATCGTGGTGCCGGTCTTCGGCTTTGCCAATGCGGGCGTGGACCTGTCCGACCTCGGGCTAGATGCGCTGTTCGACCCGCTGCCGCTGGCGGTGGCGTCCGGCCTCGTCATCGGTAAGCAGGTCGGCATCTTTGCCTGCGTGTTCCTGGCCGACAAGCTTGGCATCGCGAAAAAGCCCGAAGGGTGCAGCTGGGCCGAGGTCTGGGGCGTCAGTATATTGTGCGGCATCGGCTTTACCATGTCGCTGTTCATCGGCGAACTGGCCTTCCCCGGTTACCGCCTGCTGATCGAGGAGGCGAAGATCGGCATCCTGTCCGGCTCGCTGATCTCGGCGATCCTCGGGTACACGGTGCTCAGGCTGACGACGGCGCACCCTGAAGAAGCGGACGATCCTAACGACCCGATCGTGTGAGGGTCAGCGAGAATTGTCATTCCCGCGATCACGGGAACCAGCTTATCCCTCAGTCCTTCTTCGCGATCGGTGCGTTTTCGCCCAGATCCTCGAACCACGCCTCGACCGGACCGTTCAGCTTGAGCGTCAGCGGGCGTCCCTTGCGGTCGACCGTCTTGCCCGCCTGAACCCGCACCCAACCCTCGGGGATCGAATATTCCTCGATATCGGTGCGTTCGCGCCCCTTGAATCGGATCGCGACCCCGCGGCGGAGGATCTCGGCATCGAAATGCTCGCTGGCAGGGTGGATCGCAAGCCGCTGGGGCGGGACGTCAGGTGTGGTGTTTTCGCTCATGGCCAGCGCGCTTAACGGCGCGGGCGCAAAAATCAATCGGCCCTGCTGCGTGCCCGCTCTCGCGCGCCTTCGCAAAGGTCCCCAAAAGCTGCACTTGCCACGCAAGCAGCCACGCCCTATGGGCGGCGGCCTGTTCAGCAGGCCCGCACGGGCCTGTGACGAATTCGTCGGGCCGCGGGCGTGGCGGAACTGGTAGACGCGCTGGTTTTAGGTACCAGTATCGAAAGATGTGGGGGTTCGAGTCCCTTCGCCCGCACCAGTTCCCGGCGCCACTGGCCTGCTTCCAGTCGGTAAAGGCATACACAATGGACATCGTCGAAACCACCAATGAGGGCCTCAAGCGGGCCTACCAGCTGACCATTTCGGCCAAGGATATCGATGCGCGCATCGATGCCGAGGTGAAGAAGGTCGCCCCGCAGGTGCGCATGCCCGGCTTCCGCCCCGGCAAGGTGCCCGCCAATCTGGTGCGCAAGATGCATGGCGATGCACTGCATGCCGACGTGCTTAACAACACCCTGCGCGAATCGGTCGACAGCCTGATCCGCGACAAGCAGCTGCGTCCCGCGATGCAGCCGAAAATCGACATGGCCGAGGGTTATGAGCAGGGCAAGGACGCCCAGCTGACCGTCGAGGTCGAGGTGCTGCCCGAGATCGAGGCGCCCACAATCGAGGGCTTGAAGCTCGAAAAGCTCAACGTGCCCGTCTCGGACGAGGCGCTGGACGAGGCGCTGGAGCGTCTGGCCGCCGGTCAGAAGAGCTACAAGGACGCCGCCAAGACCAAGAAGGCCGCCGATGGCGACCAGCTGATCATCGATTTCGTCGGCCGCGTGGATGGCGTCGAATTCGAGGGCGGCAAGGCCGAGAACACCCCGCTGGTGATCGGCTCGGGCCAGTTCATCCCCGGCTTCGAGGAACAGCTGACAGGCGTGAAGACGGGCGACACCAAGACCATTACCGTCACCTTCCCCGAGGACTATCCGGCTGAAAACCTCAAGGGCAAGGACGCCGAATTCGACATCACCGTGCAGGCGGTGAAGGTCGCTCCCGAAACCAAGATCGACGAGGACTTCGCGAAGAGCCTCGGGCTCGAAGGGCTCGACAAGCTGAAGGAACTGATGCGCGGCCAGCTGGAGCAGGAGACTGCCGGCCTCACCCGCACCCAGATGAAGCGCCAGCTGCTCGACAAGCTGGCGGCCGATTACGACTTCCCCGTGCCTGAAGGCATGGTCGAGGCCGAATTCCAGCAGATCTGGAACCAGCTCCAGTCCGAGGCTGCGCGCGAGGAAGACCCCGAAGCCGCGATCAAGGAAATCGAGGCCGAGAAAGAAGATTACAAGCGCATCGCCGAACGCCGCGTGCGCCTTGGCCTGCTGCTGAGCGAGATCGGCCAGGCCAACAAGGTCGAGATCAGCAATCAGGAAATGCAGATGCTGGTCCAGCAGGCGGCGCAGCAGTACCGCCCCGAGGATCGCCAGCGCTTCGTCGAATATATCCAGAGCGAGCCGATGGCACAGGCCCAGCTGCGTGCGCCGCTGTACGAGGACAAGGTCGTCGACTTCCTGTTCGACAAGGCCGAAGTGACCGAGCGCGAGGTAACCCGCGAGGAACTCGAGGCCGCGATCGAGGCCGAGGAAGCCCCGGCCGAAGCCAAGAAGCCCGCCGCCAAGAAGAAGGCTCCGGCGAAGAAGGCTCCGGCCAAAAAGGCCGAGGCCGCCGAGGAAAAGCCTGCCGCGAAGAAGGCTCCGGCCAAGAAGCCCGCCGCAAAGAAGGCCGATACCGCCGAGGAAAAGCCGGCTGCGAAGAAGGCTCCGGCCAAGAAGCCCGCCGCAAAGAAGGCTCCGGCCAAGGCCAAGGCCGACACCGCGAAGTAAGCGCATGACGGGCAGGCCGGGCACGACGCTCGGCCCGCCCGGCGCTGGTTCGTGAAATCCGTGAAAATTGCGCAGTCCGGCCACCTGCTGGCACCTGCCCTCACGCCCTCTTAACCCCCTTCGCTCTACGGCGGCGGGGGATGAACGCGCGCGTCGCCCTTGAACTCAGGGGAAGCAGACGCGACATAGACCTCCGCCACCTCGCCAGAGGGCGTTTCGACGAGAAGGAATTTTGAATGTTCGACCTGTTCGGTGACAGCAAGGACCGTTTTACTACTGACCCCGTTACCGGTGCCCTCGTGCCCGTCGTGGTCGAATCGACCAGCAGGGGCGAACGCAGCTTCGACATTTTCAGCCGCCTGCTGCGCGAGCGCATCGTCTTCGTCACCGGCCAGGTGGAAGACAACATGGCGAGCCTGATTGTCGCCCAGCTGCTGTTCCTCGAAAGCGAGAACTCGCAGGATATCAGCATGTACATCAACTCGCCGGGCGGCGTCGTGACGGCGGGCATGGCGATCCATGACACCATGCAATATATCAAGCCCAAGATTCGCACCGTCTGCATCGGGCAGGCCGCCAGCATGGGCAGCTTCCTGCTGGCAGCGGGCGAGCCGGGCATGCGCGTGGCACTGCCCAATGCACGAATCATGGTCCATCAGCCCAGTGGCGGGGCGCGCGGCATGGCCTCTGACATCGAGATCCAGGCGCGCGAAATCCTGCGCATTCGCCAGCGGATGAACGACCTTTACGTCAAATATACCGGCCAGAGCCTGACCGATATCGAGCGGGCGCTCGATCGCGATACCTTCCTTGAAGCAGAGGAGGCCAAGGCCTTCGGCATCGTCGATGCGGTCTTCGCGCACCGTCCCAAAGGTGACGAGGCGCATGACACCAGCGGTTCGGGCGGCGCCCCGACGGAGTAAATTGCAGCAAGACCGCACCCGCCAAGAGGGCAAGACTCAGCCACAAAAATGTAGCATTTTGGCAATCTTGCCCTTTCAGGCTGGCGTAAGAGCGGGATATTAAGTTTGCTGTGATTGATATTGCGGCTCGCCGTCCTAAAGTAGGAAGGTCGATTCCGGCGCTCGGTTCCACAGGGGCCGATAGGCACGAAGTCACTGGCCCTTGGGATACGAGGCGCGTTAGGCAGGGAAAATGACGAAGTTGAGCGGATCAGACAGCAAGAGCACCCTTTACTGCAGCTTCTGCGGCAAGTCGCAGCACGAGGTGCGCAAGCTCATTGCCGGCCCCACCGTGTTCATCTGCGACGAATGCGTGGAACTGTGCAACGACATCATCCGCGAAGAGGCCAAGGGCGGCGTCGGCGCGAAGAAGGATGGCGGCATCGCCACCCCGCTGGAAATCTGCACCACCCTGAACGATTACGTGATCGGCCAGGACCGCGCCAAGCGCGTCCTCTCGGTCGCTGTGCACAACCACTACAAGCGGCTGCGGCACTCGGGCAAGTCGGACGGCGTGGAACTGGCCAAGTCTAACATCCTGCTGGTCGGGCCCACGGGCTCGGGCAAGACGCTGCTCGCGCAGACGCTGGCACGCACGTTCGACGTGCCCTTCACCATGGCCGATGCCACCACGCTGACCGAAGCGGGTTACGTGGGCGAGGACGTGGAGAACATCATTCTCAAGCTGCTCCAGTCGTCCGACTACAATGTCGAGAAGGCGCAGCAGGGCATCGTCTATATCGACGAGATCGACAAGATCACCCGCAAGGCGGAAAACCCCTCGATCACGCGCGACGTGTCGGGCGAAGGCGTGCAGCAGGCGCTGCTCAAGCTGATGGAGGGCACCACCGCCAGCGTTCCTCCGCAGGGCGGGCGCAAGCATCCGCAGCAGGAATTCCTGCAGGTCGATACCACGAACATCCTGTTCATCTGCGGCGGGGCCTTTGCCGGGCTCGACAAGATCATCGCGCAGCGTGGCAAGGGCAGCGCCATGGGCTTTGGCGCCGATGTGCGC
>DDNW01000144.1 GCA_002341345.1 Erythrobacter sp. UBA2510 | reverse complement strand
CTCAACCGGCGCGGCTATGCCCCGCTGACCCTGTGCCGCCATTGCGGATACCGGTTTCAGTGCCCCAACTGTAGCGCCTGGCTGGTCGAGCACCGCCTGTCGCACCGCCTCGCCTGCCACCATTGCGGGCACGAGACTCAACCGCCCGAAACCTGCCCTGATTGCGGCGAGCCCGATTGCATGGTCGCCTGCGGCCCCGGCGTGGAGCGCATCGCCGACGAGGTGGCGCAAATCCTGCCCGAAGCGCGCATCGCCGTCGCGACCTCCGACACGCTCAACAATCCGGACAAGGCCGCCGCCTTCGTTGCCGCTGCCGAAGCGGGCGCCATCAATGTGATCGTCGGCACCCAGCTAGTCACCAAGGGGTTCCACTTTCCCGAGCTGACGCTGGTCGGCGTGGTCGATGCCGACCTCGGTCTGGAAGGCGGCGACCTGCGCGCGGCGGAGCATACCTATCAACAGATCGCGCAGGTTGCGGGCCGCGCCGGACGCGGGGCCAAGCCGGGCGAGGTGCTGCTCCAGACCCGCCACCCCGGAGCCGCCGTGATCGCCGCGCTGGCGGCGGGCGACCGCGACGCCTTTTACGAGGCCGAGACCGAGGCACGGCGCCATGCGGGCGCCCCGCCCTTCGGCCGCTGGGCCGCGATCATCGTGTCGAGCGAGGACGAGGCCGAAGCGCGCGAGGCCGCCAACCGGCTGGGCGCGACACGCCCGAACCTGGACGACGTGCAAGTGCTCGGTCCCGCCCCCGCCCCGCTCTCGCTGCTACGCGGGCGCTACCGCTATCGCCTGCTCCTAAATGCACGGCGCAGCGCCGAATTGCAGCAGGTGATCCGCGACTGGCTGGGCGCGCTGACCTTCCCCAATGGCGTGCGTATCGGGATCGATATCGACCCCTATAGTTTCGTGTGATGGGGAGCCTTGCCCGCCCCCATGCATTGATGCGGTGATGTCCGGCCCCGTCCTTGTCCCGATCCTCGGCGATCAGCTGACCCGCACACTCGCCTCCCTGCGCGGGCGGACCAAGGACGACACGGTCGTGCTGATGATGGAGGTTGCGGAAGAGGCAACCTATGTCCGTCATCACAAACAGAAGCTGGTGTTGGTTTTCTCTGCCATGCGCCATTTTGCCGCCGAACTGGAAGCGGCAGGCTGGACCGTCGATTACGTCCAGCACGACGATCCGGATAATGCAGGCAGCTTCACCGGCGAGGTCGCCCGCGCCGTCGAGCGGCACGATCCGCGTGAGATCAAAGTGGTCGAAGCGGGCGAGTGGCGGGTGCAGCAGGCTATCGAGGAATGGCCTGACAAATTTGCCTGCGAGGTCGAAATCCTGCCCGACGACCGCTTCGTCGCGACTAGGTCCGAGTTCGCCCAATGGGCCGGGGACCGCCAGCATCTGACGATGGAATATTTCTATCGCGAGATGCGGCGAAAGACCGGCCTGTTGATAAAGGATGGAAAACCTGTTGGCGGGAAGTGGAATTACGACGCCGACAACCGCAAGCCCCCAAAGGAAGGATTGAGCGCGCCCGAACGCCCTCGATTCGAACCTGACGGCATCACCCGCGAGGTCATCGGGCTCGTGGAGGACCGCTTCGCCGACAATTTCGGTTCGCTCGAGAGCTTCCACTGGCCGGTCACCCGCGACCAGGCCGAGCAGGCCGCCGACGCCTTTTTCAAACAGCGCCTGCCAAAATTCTGCGACTATCAGGACGCGATGGTCTTCGGCGAGGACGATCTGTTCCACTCGATGCTCTCGACCAGCCTCAATCTCGGCCTGCTCGATCCGCTCGCCCTGTGTGAGCGCGCCGAAGCCGAATATGACGCGGGCAACGCGCCGCTCAACGCGGTCGAAGGGTTCATCCGCCAGCTGATCGGCTGGCGCGAATATGTGCGCTGCTTCTACTGGCTGAAGATGCCGGGGCTGGCGGAGGCAAACGAACTGGCGGCGACGCGGCCTCTGCCGGAATTCTACTGGACCGGCGAAACCGACATGCGCTGCCTTGCCGATTGCGTGCGCTCCACCCGCGACAATGCCCATGCCCATCATATCCAGCGACTGATGGTGCTCGGCAATTTCGCATTGCTGGCGGGTATCGCACCGAATGAGGTCGAGGACTGGTTTCTCGTCGTCTATGCCGATGCCTATGAATGGGTCGAACTGCCTAATGTAGCGGCGATGATCCTCTATGCCGATGGCGGCGAGCTGGCGACCAAGCCCTATGCCGCCTCAGGCAATTACATCAACAAGATGAGCAATTATTGCGGCGATTGCGCCTATTCGGTGTCGGAAAAGACCGGCGAGGGAGCCTGTCCGTTCAATCCGCTTTATTGGCACTTCATGCACCGCAATCGCGAGCGGCTGGAACCGAACCACCGGATCGGGCGCATCTATTCCACCTGGGACCGGATGGGCGAGGAACGTCAGGGCGAATATCTCGCCAGCGCCGAGGCCTTTCTGGAATCGCTGACCCCTGCTGACAAAAGCTGGGCGCGGTGAGCCTGCTTGCGACAACGACATCCGCGGCAAGGCATTTGAAAAGTATCGCCGGTCGGTGCATGGATGCAGCCATGGGGATAGCAGCGACTGACGGAGCGGGACTGTGACGGCGGAAGACCTGATCGCCTCGAGCGCCATCGCGGCGGTCGTCAGCAACCCGCGCCTGCCCGACAACCCTATCGTCGCGTGCAACGACGCTTTCCTTGCGCTGACCGGCTTTGGTCGCGATGAAATCATCGGGCGCAATTGCCGCTTCCTGCGCGGCCCGGACACCGAACCCTGGCTGAGCGAGGCGCTGCGCACCGGAATCCGGCTGCGCCAGCCGACCATGGTCGAGATTCTGAATTTCAAGAAGGACGGCACGCCATTTCGCAATGCGGTGATGGTCGCCCCGATTTTCGATGCCGCGGGCGAGGTCGAATATTTCCTCGGCTCACAGGTCGAGATCGAGGACTCCCGCGCACGGACGAACGACCTGCGCCGTCGCCATGCCTATGAAAAGATTCAACGGCTTACCCCGCGCCAGCTCGAGGTTCTGATCGAACTGGCCCGCGGGCGACTGAACAAGCAGATTGCGCACGATCTCGACCTGAGCGAACGAACGATCAAGATGCATCGCTCGGCATTGCTGAAGGCGCTCGATGTCGAAACCTCGGCCGATGCGATCCGCATCGCGGTCGAAGCAGGCTATTAGACTAGCAGGTTTTGCGATTAGCGGGTCTCGCGCTGGTTACACTGCACCAAGGGACAGGTATGCATCACCGGCCCAATTGCTCATAAGCAATGACAAGGCCGGTTCCCATCCCCCTCCGTTTCCCCGGCCCTCACTAAAAACCTTCATGGCCCGGTGCGTTCGCGCGCCGGGCCTTTTGTTTGTCGGAAGCCTGCCGGACAACAGGCCGGCACATGCCCCAAAGGTCAGGTTGAGGGAGG
The DNA here is from genome assembly GCA_002341345.1 of Erythrobacter sp. UBA2510. Classification (GTDB taxonomy): domain Bacteria; phylum Pseudomonadota; class Alphaproteobacteria; order Sphingomonadales; family Sphingomonadaceae; genus Alteraurantiacibacter. Next base: position 4,655 of record DDNW01000144.1, on the reverse strand, counting down.
ATCGCCCGGTTCCCAGCTTGGTGCTGGCATCGAGGTAATGTCGATTGCCACTCACGTTGAGAGCCATGCCCCCAAAGGATCTGACAATGAAACTGACCCCCATTCTTGCCGCCGCCCTGCTGGGCGTATCCGCCCCCGCTCTTGCCGGTCATCACGCGTCGGGCCACGAACAGACCGCCTCGATCGTCGAAACCGCCATCGGCTCGGCCGACCACGAAACGCTGGTCGCCGCAGTGAAGGCCGCCGGTCTGGTCGACGCGCTGTCGGGCGATGGCCCGCTGACGGTCTTCGCCCCGACCGACGCCGCCTTCGGCGCTCTGCCCGCAGGCACGGTCGATACGCTGCTTCTGCCCGAGAACCAGGGCCAATTGCAGAGCGTACTGACCTATCACGTCGTTGCGGGCGCCGTGTCGAGTAGCGATCTGGTCAAGATGATCGCCGACAATGGCGGTACGGCCGAGTTGACTACGCTTCAGGGCGGTACGCTGACCGCCAGCCTGTCAGACGGCAATGTTATCCTGACCGATGCGAATGGCGGCACCGCCACCGTGGTCGCGGCCGATCTGGGCGCTTCGAATGGCGTGATCCATGTAACCGACGCGGTCTCACTGCCGGGCTGATCCCAGCCTTACGAAATACGCAGCTTGTCCTTCCCCTCTTTACGACCCAAGGGGGGAAGGGCATTGCGTTTCAATCGCGGTCGCTTGCGTCCGAAGCGCGTTCGCGATGGAGCAATTCTTCCTTGATTGCCGTGCCATAGGCATAACCCCCCGTACTGCCATCGCTGCGGATCACGCGATGGCACGGGATCAGCACCGCGACATTATTGGCCCCGTTGGCACTACCCGCCGCGCGTACCGCCCTTGGCCTGCCCGCCGCCGCCGCCAATTGCGCATAGCTGCGCGTCTCGCCAGACGGTATGCGTCGCAATTCCTGCCAGATCCGCTCCTGAAAAGCCGTTCCGCGCACATCGAGCGGAATATGGGGATCGCTGCCCGGCACTTCGACCGCCGCGATTACGCGGGCGAGCAGTGCGGTAAAATCTGCATCGCCCGCGACCAGATCGGCCTCCGGGAAGCGGGCGCGCAATTCAGCCTCGCCTTCGTTGAACGACAGGCGGCACACGCCCTTGTCCGTGGCCGCGACCAGCATCGGACCCAGCGTCGTCTGTACAATCGCAAAGGCGATCCGTACGCCGCGCCCGCCGTCCTTCCATGCACTGGGACTCATGCCCATCCGTCCCTCCATCGCGGCATAGAAGCGGCTCGGTGCCTCATAGCCTGCATCATATATGGCGTGGCTGACCCGCGCGGCCCCGCCCAATATCTCGCGCGCCCGCTCATCGCGCAGCGCGCGGGCATAGGCGGCGGGCGAGAGGCCGGTGGCGCGTTTGAAGAGACGCTGGAAATGGGTCGGTGCATAGCCGGTGATCGCGGCAAGGTCGGCCAGACTATCCCCCTCCCCCGACCTGATCGCGTCGATGGCCGCCAGCACCGCCGACGTCTCGCGGGCCATATCGTCCGGGTGGCAACGTTTGCAGGGTCGCAGGCCCGCCGCGCGCGCCAGCTCTCCATTAGCAAAGAAGCGGACGTTCCTGCGTGCGGGATGCCGCGCCGCGCAGGAGGGGCGACAATAAATGCCAGTGGACAGAACGCCGGTAACGAATTGCCCGTCGCATGACCGGTCACGGCGCAAAACCGCCGCCCAGGCCTGATCGTCGGTAAGGGCAATGTCCTTGCTCATGGCACTTGTCCTAGCCTTTCCTGTCCCTCGAATCATCCCGCGCCTTGCGGTCAAAGTGGAGGACCAATAAACACGCGGCCAATGAACCGCTTCTTCCTGCTTTTCGCCGCCCTGCTCGCTGCGCTGCTGGCGCTGCCCGGCACTGCCCTTGCCGATCAGGCCGATATCGATGCCGCCGCGCGCGGGGTCGTGCGAATCGTGGTGATCGGGCGCGACGGGGAGGAAATCTTCGCCGTTTCGCACGGCAGCGGCTTTGCCGTCGGTTCGGAAACGATCCTGACCAACGCCCATGTCGTGCGCGAGGCGATCGACGACAGCCGCCTGTCGATCGGCATCGTGCCCTCGGACGCAGGCAGCGCGGTCTATGCGCGCGTCGTCGCCGTGTCGGAGCGTAACGACCTCGCGCTGCTGGCCACCACCAGCCCCTTACGTCTCGCTCCGCTGACGATTGCGGGCAATCCCGATTCGGTGAGCGGCACGGTCACCTCCATCGGCTATCCGATGAATGTCGACATGGCACAGGGCCTCGACATGGCGGACATTTTCCAGGCCCAGCCGCCTGTCACCAGCCAGGGCTTCCTGTCTGGCCGCCGCCCGAGCCGCGAATTCGATACGCTGCTCCACACCGCGCCGATCGCACGCGGCAACAGCGGCGGGCCGCTGGTCGACCAATGTGGCCGCGTGCTTGGCGTCAATTCCTTCGGAGCCGAGAGCGCAGGCACCGATGCGGAGTTCTTCTTCGCGGTCTCGACCCGCGAGATCCTGCCCTTCCTGCGTGCCAATGGCGTGAGTGCACGGATCAATTCGCTGCCCTGCCGTTCGCTCGACGATCTGGAGGCACAGGAGCGTGCCCGAGAGATGCAGCGACAGGCCGATGCGGCTGCCGAGGCTGCCGAGACCGAAGCCGCGCTCGCTCGCCGGAGTGAGGAATTGCGCCGCCAGTTTACGTTCGCAGTGATGGACGAGCGCGCCAATGCCATGGGACTTGCCTTCCTGATGCTGGCGCTCGGCGCGGGCCTTGGCGGGCTGGCCGTCACCTTTCACCGTCAGGGACATCGACGCGAGCGCGCCTTCGCGGGTGCCGCCGCGCTGGCTGCGCTGGGCATTGCGCTGGCCGCCTGGGTCACACGTCCGGGCTTCGGCGAGATCGAGACGCGGGTCGAGGATTCGCTGCACGACGAACAGCAGGGCAACGACACCGGGCCGATTGCCATGCCCTCGTCGGCAGGCACGATGATATGCGTGCTCGACACGCAGCGCAGCCGCGTCGTTTCCGCCCCGGCAGAAGAGCTGTCGTTCGAATGGGCCGATCAGGGCTGTGCCAATGGCCGCACGCAATATGGCCTTTATAGTGGCGACTGGTCGCGCGTGCTCGTTCCGTCCGAAGAAGATGCCGTGTCGGTCAACAGTTTCGATCCGCAGGCACGCGAATATGTCGTCGAACGCTATCTGCTCGATCGTGAAGCCATGACCAAAGCGCGCGCTACTCGCGGCCAGTATGAGGCGCCGCAATGCGGTATCGACGAAGAGGGGGCACGTGAACTCGGCAGTCGTCAGCAGATGATTCTCTCGCAGCTGCCCGGCCGCCCGAACGAGCGCCTCGTCTATACCTGCAGTACCGCTACCGACGGGCCTGAGACTAAAGACTAAAGACTAATCACCCGAACCCGGCATTTCCCCCGGCGCGGCTTGCATCGCTGCCGACCCGATGCTAGGCGCGCGCCAGCCTGCCGGGATGCCCCTTTGGTGCGTACTTTCTTGGTGGGTTAAATCTGACGTTTTTGTCGACCCGAAGGGAACATTCGCGCGTGGAGCTTTCCGCCGGTATTCAGGCCAGCCTGCCAGGGCGTTATGCAGCAGCCCTGTTCGACCTCGCAAGTGAAGCGGGGACGGTAACCGCCGTCGAGTCCGATCTCGGCAAGCTCGATGCGGCGCTTGCCGAATCGGAAGACCTTCGCGCCTTGATCGCGAACCCGGAAATCTCGCGTGAGGCGCTGGGCAAGGTCATGACCGGCCTCGCTGAATATCTCGGTCTCGCGCAGCTCACCGCGAATTTCCTCGGCGTCCTGGCAGAAAACCGTCGCCTGTCCGCTCTTTCGGGCATGATTCGCGCCTTCTTCGCCATCGCCGCCGCCCAACGTGGCGAGGTTTCGGCCGAAGTCGCCAGCGCCCATGCCCTGACCGACACCCAGCTGGCCGAGCTCGAACAGCGCCTGCGCGCCCGCGAAGGCCGCACGGTCAAGCTGACCTCGCGCGTCGATCCGTCGCTGCTCGGCGGTCTGGTCGTCACCATTGGTTCCAAGCGGATCGACAGTTCGATCCGCACCCGTCTCAACTCGCTTTCTCAGGCTATGAAGAGCGCCTAAGGCGCTCAGGCTGGCCCCGCCCATTTTCCGAAAGGCATAAATGATGGAAATCCGCGCCGCAGAAATCTCCAAGGTCATCAAGGACCAGATCGCCAGCTTCGGCACCGAAGCGACGGTCAGCGAAGTCGGCTCTGTGCTGTCGGTCGGTGACGGCATCGCCCGCATCCACGGCCTCGACAAGGTCCAGGCTGGCGAGATGGTCGAATTCGCCAATGGCGTTCAGGGCATGGCCCTCAACCTCGAAGCCGACAATGTCGGCGTCGTGATCTTCGGCTCGGACGCCGAGATCAAGGAAGGCGACAGCGTCAAGCGGACCGGCACCATCGTCGACGTTCCTGTCGGCAAGGGCCTGCTGGGCCGCGTGGTCGATGCACTGGGCAACCCGATCGACGGCAAGGGCCCGATCACCGACGTGAAGCGCATGCGCGTGGAGCAGAAAGCCCCCGGCATCATCCCGCGCAAGTCGGTGCACGAGCCCGTGCAGACCGGCCTCAAGGCGCTCGACGCGCTCGTCCCCGTCGGCCGTGGCCAGCGCGAGCTGATCAT
>DDNW01000081.1 GCA_002341345.1 Erythrobacter sp. UBA2510 | reverse complement strand
ATGGCGTGACCGCCATATTTCACCACGAAGGTACGCCCGGCATAGCGCTGGAAATAGGGCAGTGCGTCGATCAGCGTTTCGGCTTTGGCCAGCATCTGCTTTTCGGTCGGTTCAGTCATGGGGCCGCGCTTTAGCCGCTCGGCGTTCGCCTGCCTAGTGGAACTGCGCGGGCGGATGAGGCATGAGGTGCGCATATGAAACGCAAGGAATACGAAGACGCGCTCGAACCGCTTGAGCTGGAGCTGGTGCAGATGGCGCATTGGGCCAGGGCGACCGGCGCGCGGATCTGCGTGCTCTTCGAAGGGCGCGATACCGCCGGCAAGGGCGGGACCATCCGCGCCATTTCCGAGCGCATCAACCCGCGCCAGTGCCGCACGGTAGCCCTTTCCAAACCAAACGAGGCCGAGCAATCGCAATGGTATTTCCAGCGTTATGTCCCGCACCTGCCTTCTGCCGGTGAAATCGTCTTGTTCGACCGCAGCTGGTACAACCGCGCCGGGGTCGAAAAGGTCATGGGATTCGCCACCGAGGAGCAGGTCGACCGCTTCCTGCGGCAGGCCCCGGTGTTCGAGCAGATGCTGGTCGAAAGCGGTATCCTGTTGTTCAAATACTGGCTCAGCTGCGATCAGGCCGCGCAGGAGGAGCGCTTTGCCGAGCGGCTGTCCGATCCGCTCAAACGCTGGAAGCTCTCGCCCATCGACATCAAGGCGCGGACCCGCTTCGCCGAATATTCCGCCGCGCGCGAGGCGATGTTCGCCGCCACGCATACGCGACATGCGCCGTGGACCGTGGTCGATTACAACGATCAGAAGCAGGGTCGGCTGACGCTGATCCGCAATTTGCTCGACCGCCTGCCCGATACCAAGGTCGCGCAAGAGGAGATCGACTGGCCCGAACTGGGCCACGAGCCGCTGGAAGAGGACTTCAGGCTGCTTGAACCCATCCCGGATTACGATCCCGAGGACTAGGGACAGGTCGGACAATGACGAAGGTTATCCCTTTCCGGAGGCGACGCAGGTGGTCCAGACCGCACGACTATGAAGTCACCTGCAAGCATCAACGAATCCGTCTCCTGGCAAAATTGACGCGCTGGCGACCTTGTGTCCTGTTCGCGATTCTGATTTTGCTGGGAACATGGGACGCACTTCGCGGTGGCGCGGCGGCGCAATGGAGTTTCCTGCCCTGGGTACCGGAAACGACCACCACTGATGTTCACGCGGCCTATTTTCCGATTTGTGGGACAGCTCAGCGCTATAATTGCGTGGTCGACGGCGATACCTTTTGGTTTGAAGGCGAAAAAATTCGCATTCTCGGTATCGATGCGCCTGAAGTCAGCGAACCGGAATGTAGGCGGGAAGCCGAACTGGGCGAAACGGCCACTCGAGCCCTTCGCGACTTGCTCAACGAGGGCCCATTTAGCCTTGCACGCGACCCGTTCGAGCCGAAACGTGACCGCTATGGTCGATTACTCCGTCACGTGACCCGCGAGAACAATGACCTTGGCGATATCTTATTCACGAAGGGACTGGCGAAGAAGTATCGCGCCGCCGGACCCGGCTGGTGCGATTAAGTCCCCTGATAATAGATTGTTAGCCAGCGAATCTCGCTTGCCAAAATCTCCCAGGCCGGCGTATTTTCGCTGTTGCAGTCCGCACCGTGGCGGACCTGCACAGGGAGAGTGATTTTCAATGAAGAGGACTTTGTTGGGCGGTGCCGCTGGCGCCGCGTTCGTGCTGCTGTGCGCACCGTTGGCGGCACAGGAAGTCGAGAATACGGTTGCGGCCGAAGACATCGCCGCCACGCAAGCAGAAGCGCCAGATGTTGCGGAAGCTGCCGAAGAAGCGATCGAACCCGCTCAGGAAGCCATGCCCGAAGCGGAACCCGCCGCAGCGGTCACCCCTGAATGCGAGCTCCACGTCTGGCCGACGGAGAACTATCTCGGCGTCAAGATGGGCCTGTTCAGTGGTTTCGGCCTCATTGGCGCGCTGGCCGACCAGGCCGGACACGCGCAGGGCGTTCGCACGGTCAAGGACCTGATGCGCGAATATCTCGGCCCCGAGGTCCAGTTGGAGGAGCTCAACCGGCTCGACTACATGACCAAGCTGGGTCTCGATGCGGGCAAATATGCGGTGATCGTCCATGAGCCGACCCCGTGGAACGAGGACCTCAAGGACAATCCGGAACTCAAGGCCGAAGTCCGGGTGATGAACGACAAGATCAAGAACGGCCAGCGCCTTACCGACAGCGCGAATGCCTGCTATGCCGAGCTGATCACCACTCACATCTTCTACCACAAGGCGATGATGTACGGTTCCAACCTGTTCACCGGCTGGAACTGGCGCCAGTTCGATGGCAACAAGATCGTCACGCAGGGCAAGGGGCAGGTTAAGAACCCGCTCGAACACTTCCCGCCCAAGGAAGAGGCCATGATCGAGCCGGCCAAGGCCGAGCTTCGCGATGCCTATGCGAAGGATTTTGACGAATGGGTGGTCAAGAAATCGGGGATCTGACACATTAGGCCGGAGCGGTGCCCTCTCTGCCCCGCTCCGGCCAGCCGGAGGAACGCGATGAACGAGATCGGCTGGGAAGCGGTGATCGTCTTGCTTCTCTACACCTTCATCGTCTTTCGCATCGGCATGGCAATTGGGCGGTTGCGCAGCGCGGCTTCCGCGATCCAGCCGCTGGACCCGGCGCGAATTGCCCCGGACGTACAGGCGCAGGTCAACAATCTCCTGCGCGAGAACCGCAAGATCGATGCGATCAAGCTACTGCGCGAGAAGACCGGCTGCGGTCTCGCCAAGGCAAAGAAGACCGTCGATGCGATCCCGACAGGGCGCCTCGACGGACGATAGAACAAAGCCGCGTAACAGGGCGCTCAGCCCGGCTGCTTCTTCGCCCAGGGGTTGACGTGCTTGTGCGGCTCTTCTTGATGCGATTTACCGATCAAGCCCCCGACTGCGGTAGTCTGCGACCCGGCATCGGCGGCATCGCCCTGATCATTGGCGGAGGGGACCGTGCAATAGGCCGTCAGCAGCACGCCGGACGCCCACAACAATGCGCGCCAGCGGCTGCGAAAGATGCCCTGATACTTTGCAAACATGGGCATGATGATGTCGCGGGCATGCTTAAGGATCGGTGCACTGGCCCGCGCAATCGCAACATACCTATCGGGTGGGCGATCCGCTCGGCTCTACGGCGACCACCGTATCGGTTTCCGGCGTCTCGGGCAGAGTGACGGGGATCGCGTCGGGATCGACCGCATCGGTCGTCGTTTCACCGGTCGAGTAATCGACCACCGCAGCTTCGGGCTCTTCTTCGGCGGCAGGTTCGCTACCACACGCGGCCAGCAGGCCGAGCGCGGCGACGGCGGACAGCGTGGGGATGATCGAAGGGGTTTTGCGCATGGTGGGCTCCCTTGTTGCACGCCTCCGGACACCTGCCCGGAGTCGCGTGCAAGGCTACGCCAACCCGAGCCGTTGCGGCAAGAGGGTCAGGGACCCTTTGCAATGTCCTTTGGAGGAGGGACGGCCCGACGCTTCAGCGCGCCTACTCTGGCGCCACCAGCAGACGCCCGTTCAGCAATTGGACGGGCCGCGCGTTCATGCCCATGATCCCTTCCATCGCATCGATCTGCGCCTGACTGACCTCGACCGGTGCGGCGACGACGTGCCAGTTCACGCCTTCGCTGCAAGGCGGCGTGGTGAGAGAGCCCTGATAGCGATAAATCGCCATATCATCGGGCAGCAGCAGGTTCGGATCGAACGTCACGCCGTCGACCGCCATTGCGTTCCTCTTTTCGGAAGGCGCAGCATCGACGAGCTTTTGCATTTCCGAATGCGCTGCGCCGACTTCATACATCACGCCCACAACGGCAAGCTCCCCGGCTTCGCTGACATGGACGAAATGGCCGACGAGCGGATAATGTTCGCCATTGATGGTGTGCTCGGACGGCGTATGGAAATGCACCTGTATCAGGTTGAAAGTTTTCCCGCCGCTCGTCATGCTCGAGCCCTCCGCGAAATTCGCCTGCACGGTGTGCCCATTGTTAAGAATGGTCAGCGGCCCGGCGCTCCAGTTGATGTCGAAGGCAACATCGCCCGTTGCATTCGCCTGACCAAGATCGATTGGCGTTTGCATGATGCCGCGTTCACACAATTCGAAATCGACCGACAACTGTCCCCAGCGATCGGCGCCACGTTCGCCTGTATATTCCCATTCAGTATCAGCCAGTGCGGGGCTGGCCGAAAGGGCACAGGCAGCCATTCCAAAGGCAATGCGATTCACCGAAATCATCTCATGGCTCCTTTCAATTCACATCAAAAATTATTCTAATCCAGATCTTTATCGTCACCCGCCCGGTTGGGCGGCCTCCGCCTCGGTCCCGGTCTTCCACATCGAGTAGGCAACCCCGCCAAGGATCAGCGCAAAGGTCACCGCGAGGCTGATCCACGCCGGGAACTTGTCGCCGCCCAGCACGAAATCGCTGACGAAGATCTTGCTCCCGATGAACACCAGAACTGCGGCCAGCGCATATTTGAGATAGTGGAACCGGTGCACCATCGCCGCGAGCGCGAAATACAGTGCCCTGAGGCCCAGGATGGCGAAGATGTTCGAGGTGTAGACGATGAAGGTATCGGTCGTGATCGCGAAGATCGCGGGCACGCTGTCGACCGCGAAGACCAGGTCGGCGAGGTTGATGACCACCAGCGCCAGGAACAGCGGCGTCGCCGCCCAGACCAGCCGGCCGCGCTTGTCGTCGTGCACGCGCGCGAAGAACTTCTGCCCGTGCAGCGTGTCGGTCACGCGCATATGCCGCCGGATGAAGCCCAGCGCGCGGTTGTTCGACAGGTCGATCCCGTCATCCTTGCTGAAGAACATCTTCACGCCAGTCAGGATCAGGAAGGCCGCGAACAGGTAGAGCACCCAGTAGGCTTGGCTGAGCAGTGCCGCGCCGCCCGCGATCATCAGTCCGCGCAGCACGATCACCGCGAGGATACCCCACAGCAGCGCGCGGTACTGGTATTTCGCCGGAATCGCGAAATAGGTGAAGATCAGGCTAATCACGAAGACGTTGTCGATCGACAGCGCCTTTTCGATGAAGAAGCCGGTGTAGAATTCGGATGCCGCCGTCCCGCCGCGTTCCACCCAGACCCA
>DDNW01000168.1 GCA_002341345.1 Erythrobacter sp. UBA2510 | reverse complement strand
CCGCAGACCAGCCGGTCCATCGGCTTGCCTTCGCCAAGGTCTTTCAGAACATCGCCGATGGCGGCGTCCTGATCGTCGGTCTCCTCCCACGGGAAGCGGTCGACGAACTGGTTGTAGCTGGATTCCTCGGCTTCGAGCACCGGGGCCTTGCGCAGCGCACGCGCGGCGGCGGTCGCCATCAACTCGCCCGCAATCGCCTGAATGCGCTCCTTCAGCCTGGCGCGGCGTTTCTGCCATGCCTCGCCGCCGAGCCGGTCAAGCGCGGCGCCTTCTTCGCTGCTCCCGTAGCGCGACAAGACATCGAGGTTCTCGACCGGGATGTAGAGCTTGTCGCCGCCCGCATATTCGAGCGCGACGCAATCGTGGCGGCTCTTGCCCACCGCGATAGGCTCGAGGCCGATATATTTGCCAATGCCGTGTTCGAGATGGACGACGAGGTCGCCTTTCCTGAGCGCCTGCAATTCGGCAAGGAAGGCGTCGGAATCCTTCCGTTTCTTGCGCCGCCGGACCAGCCGGTCACCCAGCAGGTCCTGCTCGGTGACGAGTTCGAAAGTGTCGCTGGCAAAACCGCTGTCGAGCGGCAGGACCATGGCGACGGGCTTCGCTTTGCCGGTCGCCTTGGGCGCGGACAGGCCGAGCGCCTCCTGCCAATTGTCGGCCAGCGCCATATCCAGGCCCGCTTCGCCGAGAATAGAGGCGATGCGGCTGCGCGAGCCAGTGGAATATGCGGCCAGCAACGGTCGCTTGCCGCGATTGGCGAGGGCGCCAAAATGGCTCGCCAGCGCTTCATAGACATTGTCGCCGCGCGCTCGCTCGGGCGTGAAATCGCGCGCCGATCTGAACCCGAAATCCACCGTGGTCGGGCTGTCCGGCTCGGCAAAGATCGAGCTCTTGTGGATCGTGTGCGAAGTGATCGCGGAGTCCAGTTCGCTGCGATCGAGATAGAGGGCGTTGGTGGGCAGCGGGCGGTACGATCCCGCTGCCGCCACGCCCTTGGGCCCGGCGGTCTCGGTGCGCTGGCGGTAATAATCGGCAATATCGGCGAGGCGTTCTTCGGCGGCCTGCATGGCGCCGTTCTCGATCACCACAAGGTCTCCGGCGCCCAGATGGTCGAACAAGGTCGCCATCTTTTCCTCGAACAGCGGCAGCCAGTGTTCCATGCCCGCCAGTCGCCTGCCGTCGCTGATCGCCTGATAGAGCGGGTCCTGCGTGGCAACCGCGCCAAACATTTCTCGATACCGGCTGCGGAAGCGCTTGATGCTGGCTTCGTCGAGCAATGCCTCGCTTGCGGGCAGCAGCAGGTGCGATTCGACAACCTTGGTGGTGCGCTGGGTTGACGGGTCGAACAGGCGCAGGCTTTCCAGCTCGTCGCCGAAGAAATCGAGTCTGAGCCCACCTTCGAGCCCTGAGGGGTAAATATCGAAGATTGCGCCGCGCACCGCGAACTCGCCCGCATCGACCACGGTGTCGGTGCGCGTGTAGCCTTGCAGGCGAAGCAGGGCGGTGAGGCTGTCATGCCCGATGGTCGCACCCGGCTTCAGCTCGCGGACCGATTCGCGGATGCGGAAGGGCGTAGGCACGCGCTGGAGCGGGGCGTTGATCGTCGTGACGAGAAGTTGCTGCCCCTTCTTGCCCGTTTGCAATGCATGCAGTGCGGCCATGCGCCGCGCGCTGACCGACATCGCCGGACTGGCGCGGTCGTAGGGCAGGCAGTCCCAGGCCGGGAACTCGATCACCTCCAGTTCGGGGGCGAAGAAATGCGCGGCATCGGTGACCGCGCGCATCGCCTGCTCATCGGGAGCGATGAACACTGCACGGGTTTTGCTGGCACGGGCGAGGTCGGCCATTACCAAGGGCTGCGCGCCCCGCACGACCGAGGCGAGCGTCAGCGATGTGTCGGCATCGAGGATGCGGGAAATGTCGGTCATGGTCGGATTGGCTGCCGGTGGCTCAGGCTGGGTGGACGTCTGGAGCTAGATCTTGACGAAATCGAGCTTGCGAAAACGGTCCAGCATCGGCCCCTCGAACGAGGGTGGGGCAGTAGCCGTGCCCAGCGCCCAGGACATGATCTCGACGTCCTCCTGGTCGAGCAGTGCCTCGAACCAGGCAAGTTCGCTTTCGTCCCAGCTGGCATGACCGGCGTCGTAGAACCCGCCGATCATGTAGTCGGCTTCGCGCGTACCACGATGCCAGGCACGAAAGCGTGCACGGGCGAGGCGGGTCTTTATGTCAGGCACGATGGACATGGTTGAGGGAGCGCCTCGCCCAAGCGCTGCGCCCCGTCAACCCTTTGTCCATTCAATCAGGGATGGGTATGGGAGTAATAAGTCATCTCGGTATCGCTGAGTTCAGAGGTCTCAGCCATCAGCTTGTCCAGTTCCTCCTGCGATCCGGCCAGTTCGAGAAGTTTCGCCATGAACGCTTCGCTCGCCGGATTGGTATGCGTGTCGAGCGTGGCCATGCCATTTGGCATCTCGCGCACGATCATCAGGTCGTACGGTCCATCGACCAGCCAGTGGACTGTGGATTGCGGCTGACCCGCGGCTTCGCGTGAGGGGATGACATATTTGTCCTGCATCTCGACCCAGCGATCCGCCGCAGCGTTTGATGCGAAGGATACGAAGCTGATCTGGTAGGTCGTGCGCGCCTCTTCCTCTTCCTCTTCCTGGGCATGGGCCGGCAGGTTGAGCCCGGCAAGCAGCATGGCGGACGCAATTGCGGTGACAGTCTTAAGCATCTATCTTCCCCCGTTCAGGCAGCTTTATTGCTGCTGACGTCATGGTATCAGCCCCTGTCATAATTACATAATTGTTAGTTGCACCTGATATCATCGATGTGCTGGCGGGCTGGCCTCTTCGCAGCAGACGGGTTTGCCACTAAGGCAAGCAAGTCATGCGGCCCGAAGTACTCAATCCCCTGTTTGCCGAAGTCGAAACGCTCGATGGCGTCGGCCCGAAGTTGAAGAAGCCGCTTGACAAACTCGGGCTGGAGCGGGTTCGCGACCTGCTGTTCCATCTGCCCGAACGCTTCGTGGCGCGCCGGTCGGTTGCCGATCTCGATGCGGCCGAGGTGGGCGAGAATATCGTCGTACCCCTGACAGTGACCGAGCATCGCGCCGCGCCCACGCGCCGTGCGCCGATGCGCGTGCTGGCGCAGGATGCGAAGGGTAATGTCTGCGCGCTCACCTATTTTGGTAAGGCGGGCTACGGCGCAAAGAAGGACCTGCCGCTGGGTGAGAAACGCTGGGTGGCAGGCCGGCTCGACCAGTACGGGCAGATGCTCCAGATCGTTCATCCCGACCATGTGGTGGAAGACAGTGCTGCGCTGTCGGACCGCCTGTGCGAGCCGGTCTATCGCCTGTCCGAAGGGCTGACGCAGCCGCGTGTGGCCTCACTCGTGCAGCAGGCACTGGGACGACGGCCGAATCTCGCCGAGTGGATTGACCCGGCGCTGCTCGCGCGGGAGGTGTGGCCGGGGTGGTTCGACGCTCTTGAGCGTGTCCATGCCGGCGAGGATGCCAAGGCGCGCGAACGCCTCGCCTATGACGAGCTGTTCGCCAATGCGCTGGCGCTGATGCTGGTGCGCGCGAGTAATCGCCGTCGCAAGGGGCAGAGCCTGCAGGGCGATGGCGTGCTGACTGGCAAGTTGGTACTGCCGTTTCCACTGACCGGCGCGCAAAAACGCTCGGTCGAGGAAATCCGTGGCGACATGGCGCAGGAGATGCCGATGCTGCGCCTGCTGCAAGGCGATGTCGGCGCGGGCAAGACGGTGGTCGCGCTGATGGCGATGCTGGCGGCCGTCGAGTCCGGTGCGCAGGCGGCGCTGCTAGCCCCGACCGAAATCCTCGCGCGCCAGCATTTCGAGAACTTGCGCGCGATGGTCCGACCCACCGGAGTGGAGATCGCGCTGCTGACGGGTCGAGACAAGGGTAAGGCGCGCGAGAGCATTTTGATGGGCCTGCTCGACGGCAGCATTGATATGGTCGTCGGCACCCATGCGATCTTTCAGGAAACGGTGCAGTACCGCAACCTGGGCCTCGTCGTGATCGACGAGCAGCATCGCTTCGGCGTCAACCAGCGGCTGTTGCTGACGCAGAAGGGGCGGCGCACGCCGCATACGCTGGCGATGACCGCCACCCCGATCCCGCGCACGCTGGTTCTCGCCGAATATGGCGAGATGGATGTCAGCCGGCTCGACGAAATGCCGCCCGGTCGCCAGCCGATCGATACGCGGGTCGTCTCTATCGAGCGGATGGAGGATGTCGCTGCGGCGGTCGGGCGTCACATCGAGGGCGGCCAGCAGGCCTATTGGGTGTGCCCGATGGTCCGCGATAGCGAAGTCACCGACCTCGCGGCGGCAGAGGCGCGTCATGCGGTCCTTAAAGAGCGCTTCGGTGCCGCTGTGGCGCTTGTTCACGGACAACTTGCGCCCGAAGTGAAAGATGCCGAAATGGCGCGCTTCGTCAGCGGCGAGGCAAGGCTGCTGGTGGCGACCACGGTAATCGAGGTTGGCGTCGATGTCCCCACGGCAACCCTGATGGTGATCGAACAGGCCGAACGCTTCGGGCTCGCACAATTGCACCAATTGCGCGGCCGGGTGGGGCGCGGTGCTGATAAATCGACCTGCATCCTGTTGCGCGGTGAAGAATTGTCCGAGGTCGGCAAAAAGCGCCTGACCCTCATGCGCGAGACGCAGGACGGGTTCAGGCTGGCGGAAGAGGATTTGGACATGCGCGGCGGGGGCGAATTGCTCGGCACCCGCCAGTCGGGCGACAGCGTCTTCAATGTCGCAACCTTCGAGGATGTCGCCCGCTGGCAGGAGGTGGCCAATGACGATGCGCGGCTGCTGGTCGAGCATTCTGGCGGCGACGGGACCAGCCTGACGGGCGCACGCGGCGAAGCGGCGCGGACCTTGCTCTATCTGCTGGAGCGGGACTGGGGCGTGGCACTTCTGAGAGGCGGATAAGCGCGCCGCAAGCTAACCAAACAGCCGCCGCAGCCAGCCGAACAGCGAAAAGCCGCTATTGTGCGTTTCTTCCACCGCTTGCTGTTCATCACGCAGCAGACGGGCGCGCAATTGCGAGCGGGTGCCGGTTTCCTGTACCTGAGCCAGACGCGGCGATGATGGCGCAGCGAAGGGGTCGAAGACCTCCTCCTCATCCTCGTAATAGGTGGTGGTGCCGTAATCGTTTTCGTCGGCCACGGGTTCTTCGAAGCCGAGTTCTTCCACAGGCGCTTCGTGCGGGATGTGCTCCTGTTCGAAGCTCTCTTCCGGTTCCGGTGGCACCAGTCGCCAGCCATCGCCATAGTGTGCCTGGTCTTCCGGTTCCGCAGTTTTGGGCTCGCTGCGGAATTCGGGGAGTGAGAAAGAAGGTCGGGCGGGTACTTCCGGTGCAGCATTGTGCACGGGTTCTTCGGGCAGCAAGGGCTCGATCGGCGGTTCCGCTGCGCGCTCCTCTGCCGGCTCGGGTTCGGGCGTCGCGGACGCTTCGCCTTCGGTGAAGTCGACCGGGCGTTGGGATGCGCCGTCGACCACAGGCTGATCCATCGGCGTTTCGGTGACGCCAACATCGTTTGTGCCGCTATCGAAGGTGGGTTCGGCAGGAGCGCCAGGGAATTGCAGCGAGGCATCCGGCGCGTCGAATCCGGTGTCATCGACCGGCACACCTTCGTCGCCAAAGCCCTCTTCGGAATGCAGCGCGTTCTGCAACAACCTGTCGAGATCGTCGTCGGCAACCACGTCGTCGTCGCTCTCGATCGCTTCTTCGCCGTCCTCGATGGGCGCAAGGCCAAGGAAATTCGTGCCAGGACGTGGCGCAGCGGTGTCGCCGCCCTCCATGATCTGCGCGCCGATCAGGTCGAACGCCTGATAGGCCTTTTCCAGCTCGTCCGGGTCGACGGTCAGGACCGGCTTTTTCTTGAAACTCTTGGGCCGCAGCATGACGAGGCTGCCATAGGGACCCTCGTCGCCTTCGAGCTCTTCCTCGAAGGCCTCATATCCTTCGCTCTCGCGCGGCTTCTTCTGCGCGAGCGGCGAGTACCCTGTTTCGTCGGGGATTGGCTCTTCGGGAAGCGGTGCGATGCCCATAGCGAGCCTGTTTGGCGCGATATGGTCGAAACCTCGTTATCGAATATGGTTTCGCCGCCGTTAATTTCAGACGCGACAATCATGGGAACGCCCGAGAGCTGCAGCGGTTTTTTCGATTGCCTGCCTTCCTGTCGCTACCTAAACCCCGCGCAACCTTACGGCGCTAACCACAGAAAAGCCCTCTCTTGATACTTTCTCCTTTCGAATGGACGATCGCCAAGCGCTACATGCTGCCGGGCCGCAGCGAGGCGGTGATCGCGCTGGTGGCGGGCATTTCGATCACCGTCGTGATGCTCTCGGTCGCCATGCTGGTCATCGTGATGAGCGTGATGAACGGCTTTCGCGCCGAACTGCTCGACCGCATTACGGGGCTGAACGGCCACGCCATCGTGCAGGCCTATGGCGGTCAGCTGGAAGACTGGGAGAACGTGCTGGCGCAGGTCGAGGAAACGCCAGGCGTGCTCAAGGCCTCCCCGCTGATCGAACAACCACTGCTTGCCAGCTTCAATGGCCGGGCAGAGGCGGTGCTGGTACGAGGCAATATCAAGGCCGATATCGACGATCTGCGGCCCAGCGTGATCATGGGCGACATGTCGACCCTGAAAGAGGGCGAGCGCAATGTCGCCATCGGCTCGCGCCTCGCGCTCAACCTCGGCGCGCGGCTGGGCGATACGATCACGATCATCAATCCGCAGGGCCGCTCGACCCCCTTCGGTACCGTGCCCCGGCAGGTCGGCTATACGATCACCGCGATTTTCGAGGTCGGCATCTACGATTTCGACGAGCGTTTTGTCGTGATGCCAATCCCCAATGCGCAGCAATTGCTGCTGATGGGCGAGAATATCGGCATGATCGAGGTCACCACCGTCGATCCCGATCAGGTGGACGAGATCATGGCGCCGGTCGCCAATACGCTGGTCGGGCGCGCGGTCGTTACCAATTGGAAGAGCATGAATGCCAGCCTGTTCGAAGCCCTGCAGGTTGAGCGGGTGGCGATGGCTTTCGCGCTCTCGATCATCGTGCTGGTGGCCGCATTCAACATCCTCTCCTCGCTGGTGATGCTGGTGCGCAGCAAGACGCGGGACATCGCGATCATGCGCACCATGGGCGCAACGCGCAAAAGCCTGCTCAAGATATTCGTGACAGCCGGTTCGATCGTCGGCGCGATCGGCACGCTGGCGGGGCTGGGGCTTGGCTTCACGGTGCTGTTTTTTCGACAGTCGATCGTCAAGGGAATCGAGGCCATGACCGGGCAGAACCTGTGGGACCCGCAGATCCGCTTCCTGACCGAACTGCCCTCTCGCACCGACCCGGTCGAGATCATGGCGATTGCGTGCATGGCGATGGGCCTGTCGTTCCTCGCCACGCTCTATCCGGCATGGCGCGCCGCAAATACCGATCCGGTCGAGGTGCTGCGTTATGAGTAATCCGGTCATTCGCCTGACCGACCTGTCGCGCAGTTTCGAGCAGGGCGGGGTCACCATCGACG
>DDNW01000137.1:2145-15446 GCA_002341345.1 Erythrobacter sp. UBA2510 | reverse complement strand
GAACAATTCGATCCTCGACAACTGCCATGTGCGGATCAGTTTTGCGACCAATGATGAGCGCACCGCAAGGCGGGTCTCCGATGCCCTCGGTACGACGACGGAACTCCGGTCCCAGAAGAACTATACCGGCCACCGGCTCGCGCCCTGGCTCTCACATATGATGGTCTCGCGTCAGGAAACCCAGCGCGCCCTTGTCACGCCTGGCGAGGTCATGCAACTCGCGCCGACCGACGAGATCGTCATGGTCTCCGGCACGCCGCCGGTGCTCGCTAAGAAGCTGCGCTATTATGAGGACGCGAATTTCACGCGGCGGGTCTTGCCGCCCGCGTCCGTCGAATGGACCGGCGATGCCTCCGCCGCCGCCTGGACGACATGCGTTGCCGCGCCGGTTGCCGCCGAGGCAGCAGAGCCACGTCCCGGCGAGACGGACGGCCTCTCACTGAAACGCACCCGGGAGCCGGAACATGAGATCACGGCTGAGGCTCATTGTGCGGAACCTGAGCACGAATTGTCACCGGATCCGCAGGACGGCGCCGATCCGTCCGATGACCGCAACCTCGAAACCGTCCGACGCGCTGTCGCCGCCGATCGCGGTGATCCTGATTTCCTGCCGGAGTTCTGATCCCATGGGAAAGCCACGTGTGAACATTCGAATTTCAACAAAACTTTACGCCCAGCTCTGCGAGGCGGCCGACAGACCCGGCGCGACCAAGACCGCCATCGTTGAGGACGCGCTCAGGGCCTGGTTCGATCCAGAGGCGCGCTCGGTCCTCGAAGAGCGGCTGCTGGCGCGGGTGGATGCCTTCGACCGACGACAAGCCGAGATCGAGCGCGATGTCGCCTACACCTACGAGACGCTCGCCCACTACATCTACTATTGGCTGACCCGCACCGAACCGATCCCGGAAGGCGATCGCGATATCGCCCACGCCCTCGGCCAGAAGCGGTTCGATCATTTCATCGGTCAGGTCGCGCGGAAGATTGGAGGTCGCGATACACGGGATATCGATAGGTAGGCCAGGTTGCCTTCACACCGCCCATGAAAAGTCGAGTCGCCGCCGCGGCGGTAAGGGGGGGAGCAATTGGAAACGAGGGATCGGCATCTGCAGATCCGAAAGCGGTCGACGTCGTGATGAGCGACAACCGAGATGGCCGACGTATTGCCGCATCCAAGAATGTTCCCGAAGGATCATGTCGCTGCCTCAACCAATTGTTCCTGAGAATGTCCGCCCTTGTGGGTCTCAGTTCGGTTGTGCCTCAGTTTGAAATCGAGCAGCCTTCCACCCTTGGGCGTAACGGCGCTTGTTGAGCGAACCAGCCGGTCGTAATGTTCTGGCCATCAGAGCTGGATTGGCCCAAACGCGACATTTGACCAGCAATTGCTCGGGGTTTGACGCCGAAAAACGCCATTCCCCTTCGGACAGAAACTCAGTGGCGGGTCAGGTGCCGCAGTGTTTCGTTTGTGTGCCGATCCGCGACTTTCGCGGGAGTTCCTCATTTCAGTCCGGCCAAAGACGAGTCAGGACTTCAGATTGTCGCTAATTGTCAAAAGCAAAGCCGTTGCTTTGGTCAGATCATTGCGCGCGACCGAGTCGAAGGCTTGCGATGCAACACGCTCGGCCGCTCGCGCAAACTCTTCTGCGCGCTGGATCGCCAAACGGGTCGGAATAATCCGCCAGACACGTCGGTCGCCAGCATCGCGCACACGTGAGACGTAACCTGTGGTTTCGAGATGATCGATCAGCGTGCCGACAGATGGACGCGCAATATCGAGTGCTTCCGCAAGTTGCGTCTGGGTCGGGCTCTGCAGCCTGATCACGTAAACAAGCAGGTGCCACTGTGATCGCGTCAGGCCAATCGCTGCCATTTCCTGATCGTATGCCCGGCGCACTAGGCGGGTGACGTCACCAAGAAGGAAGCTGAAATCTATTCTGGGATCTCCTTGAAGGACGGCAGCGGGCGACCGAGTGGGCGACGTCATACGTTTCTCCATTGACGATATTTATAAGGTAACTTAATAAGAGTATCCTTACAAGTAGCCAAAGCGGATGGGTATTTTGAGCAGTCGTGACGGGTATCTTCATGCACAAGGGTTGAAACTGGCGCTCAGTTCTTTTGGCGATCCAGCCGCCCCGCCGGTGATCTTTGCCCATGGCGGAGGGCAAACCCGCCACGCCTGGAGCGGCGCCGCAAAGACGGTGGCATTTGAAGGCTATCGCTCTATTGCCTTGGATCTTCGCGGACACGGTGAAAGTGATTGGGCTGCAGATGGTGATTACTCTCTGGAAGCTATCGCGCGGGACCTTATTAAGGTTGGTGAACACGTGGCGCGTGGTGGTACGCGACCGCATGTGGTCGGCGCTTCGCTTGGCGGACTAGCAGCCATAGTTGCCGCAGGCATGTTGTCACGCGATGCGTTTGAATCGGTTACGCTGGTCGACATTACGCCGAACATGGACGCCGCGGGTGTCACCAAGGTTGTCGGGTTCATGGGCGCGCATGTTCACGAAGGCTTTGACTCACTGGAACAGGCCGCTGATGTGATTGCCACCTACCTACCACACCGTCCCAGGCCGAAAGACCTTGAAGGGCTACGCAAGAACCTTCGGCAGGGCGAAGATGGGCGTTGGCGATGGCACTGGGACCCTGCTTTTATCACCGGCGTCATGCGCCGCTCCGGAGTTGCTCACACCGGTGATCTGGAGCAAGCGGTTCGGGACATCCGTGTGCCGCTTCATCTCATTCGTGGGCGTATGAGCGAGCTGGTTTCAGAAGACTCCGTCGCGGCGTTTAGATCCCTCGCGCCACAGGCACATTACACTGACGTTGCAGGCGCAAGACATATGGTGGCCGGCGATCGCAACGATGTGTTCATCGAAGCGGTTGTGTCCTTTCTTCGAACGATACGAGAGCAGACCCCTGTATGAGTGATTCCATGCTCAGTCTGGAACAGGTGCAGGCTGCACTCGAAGCGGCACCCTTCCATCGTTGGTTAGGGTTGAAGGCGATCAGCACGGACCCGGAAAAGCTGGTGCTGGAAATGCCATGGCGAGAGGAAGTGGTTTCCAATCCGCGGATACAATCCGCCCATGGCGGTGTCATCGCTGCGCTGATTGATCTTACCGGATTTTACGCCCTGCTCGCCTCGGGTAACATGCCTGCCGCGACGGCGGACTTGCGGGTCGATTATCACAAACCGGCCACGCCAGGAACGCTGAGTGTAACGGGAAGAATTGTCCGTCTTGGGGCAACTCTCTCTGTCGCCGAAGCAACTGTAATGAACGCCGACGGAGCCCTGCTTTCGAGCGGGCGCGGCGCCTACCTGATGCAGGGGCGTTCGTGAGGATTCGCACGACGCTCTCTCTCTGCGTGATTTTGATTCTGGTCTCGGGATGCCGGGACGCAGAGCCTGAAGGGCAAGCCGTCCCTGCGGCGGCCGGCGTTACCGCTGAAGTCGAGACCCGGGTTGTCCAGGTTGAAACGGTATCCGCAGAAACGGTCATGCGGGACGACTATTTGATTGCATCCGGGACCATTGCCGCCAAGCAAACCAGCAATATCGGCGCGTTGGCGGAGGGGGTCGTTGAACAGATTTTCGTCCGGGTGGGTGACAGGGTTCGTAAGGGCGACCCGCTCTTTAGAACCCGGCAGGTCGATTATCAGCGCAGCCTCGTCGAAGCCGAAGCAATGCGGGACGTTGCCCTGGCCGAAGTTAGACGCGCACAGACACTCGTGGACCGCTACACGCCACTGGAAACCAAAGGCGTCGTGTCCCCTGTGGTCTTTGACGATGCCAAAACCGCCCTGGAGGTTGCCGGCGCCAACCTGCGACTCGGGGAGACAAAAGTGGAAACCGCCAAGCAGGCGCTCGGGGATACAACCGTCCGCGCGCCATTCGATGGCACGATCACAGCTCGCTATATCGATGAGGGCGTGTTCATGGCCAACCGCTTCTCCGGAATGGGCAACTCCGCCGTTGTTCAGGTTCAGGAGTGCGGGATTGCTGCGGCGATCTTGTTTGCGCCTGAGTCCGAGCTCGCGCGTTTGCGGCTCGACTTGAAAGGTCATCTCTACGTCGATGGCCGCAGTGATCCGATAGAATCACAGATCCTCATCTTGAACGACCGAGTTGATCCGACTTCGCGGATGGTAGAATTCCGCATGGCATTTGCGAACCCCGATTGCGCTGTCAAAGCCGGGCAGTCGGTCCGCGCCGAGGTCGAAGTTGATCCCCGGTCTGCCACCGTCCTGCCGCGTAGAGCAATTCAAGGTACGGGCGAAGATCGATACGTCTACCTTGTCACAAACGCGCAAGCTAAGCGTCGTCCCGTAAAAATCACAGACATCGATGCTGATCGTGTAGAGATTCTTGACGGGTTGACGATCGGAGAAACAGTCGTGCTGACAGCCTCGGAGCCGCTGTATGACGGCGTCAGGATTGAGCTCACACCCTCATGATGTGGCTCGTCGATATTTCGATCCGCCGCGCCGTATTTGCCGTGATGCTCATCGCATCCTTGGTCGGCCTCGGCCTTATGTCGATGGGACGATTGGGCGTTGACTTGTTTCCCGATGTTGAATTTCCGTATGTCAATGTGACGGCGACGCTGGACGGGGCCTCTGCGGAAACCATGGAGTCGGAAGTCACCGACATCCTGGAAGAGTACATCAACACGATCGACGGAATTGAAACGCTGCAATCCTTTTCCAGTGAAGGGCGCGCACAAATTCTGATCGAGTTCAATCTGAGCTCCAATGCCCGCGAGAAGGTCCAGGATGTTCGGGACAAAGTGCAGGTCGCCCTGGCAGAATTGCCTGCGGATATGGATCCACCCATCGTGGACAAGGTCGATCCGGACGCGGCGCCGATCATCTCCGTCATGATCGCCGGCGATCTGCCAATCGCCGAGTTGACTGCGTTCGCCGACGATGTGGCCAAGGAACGTCTTCAACGCCTCGACGGTGTGGGCGCCGTGAAATTGGTCGGGGGTCGTGAGCGCGCGGTGCGCATCTGGCTCGACAATGAGCGACTGAGGGCGTTTGGCGTCACGGCGGATGATGTACGGCGTGCGATCCAGAGTGAGCATGCAAAGCTTCCCGGCGGGCGGATGGAAACTGATGCCCGCACGCGGGAGTTTGGTGTCAAAACTGTCGCTGAAGTTACCCTTGCGAATGGCTTTGCAGACTTGCCAGTCGCCTATCGGGAAAATGGCGTCACAATCCGAATTTCTGATGTTGCCCGCGTGGAGGACGGCCTGGAGGATGAGCGCTCAGCGGCATTCCTGAATGGCAGACGAGGTATCTCGCTCGATATCAGGAAACAATCAGGTCAGAATACTGTCGAGGTCTCGCACAAGGTCAAGGCCGCCGCAGAAGACTTGCGCGCGCTTGCGCCCGCCGGAGTGACGATTGTCGCGACAAGAGATGTGTCGAAATTTATCGAGAGCTCAATCGAGGACGTCACCCATGACGTCGTGATTGCCATCGGGCTTGTCGTTGCCGTGACCTTTGTTTTCCTCCTGAATTTCAGAGCGACGATCATCGTGGCCCTGGCGATCCCGACATCCCTTGTGGCCACTTTTTTTGGCTTTTATCTTCTGGGGTTTTCGATCAACGTCCTGACGCTGCTTGCACTCACCGTTGCCATCGGACTGCTCGTAGACGACGCCATCGTCGTTATTGAAGCGATCATGAAAGAGCTGGAAGAGGGGAAGCCACCGCTTGAGGCCGCGCTGGACGGTACACGTAAAGTGGGACTTGCCGTGGTTGCAGGCACAGCAGCCACACTTGCCGTTTTTGTTCCGATTGCCTTCATGGATGGCATCGTCGGACGCTTCTTTTTCCAATACGGTCTGACGATCGTGTTTTCGGTGTCGGTCTCTTTGCTCGTTGCTTTGACACTCACGCCAATGCTTGCATCGCGCATCCTCACATCCAGTGGCGTTTCACCCGTCTTTCGGCCGCTCGAAGCCTTCTGGGACTCAACTGACCGGGCCTATGCAGGTCTCGTAAAGCTGGCCGTTCGATTTCGCATAGTTGTGATTCTTATTGCGTGTGCCTCGGTTTTTGCCGGTGCGTGGTATGCAGCTCGCGTTCCTTCCGGTTTTACCTCGCGCGCCGACAGGAGCGAGTTTCAGGGTTCGATCGAGCTGCCGCTGGGCACTGGCGTTGTTTCTGCGCTCGACGCCGCGCAAAAGATTGATGCTGAACTCCGCAAGATCGAGCACGTTGAAGAAGTGTTCGTCTCGATCGGGGCAGGCGCGCAAGCGGACGCCCGTGTCATCGATCTATACGCTTCCTTGACACCGAAACAGGAGCGCCAAACGGGTCAGTTTGAAATCATGGACCAAGCGCGGAAAGCCATCCGCATTGCATCCCCTGAGGCGGTTAAGATATCCGTCCTTGAAGTTCCGTGGGTCAGCGGGACGACCTCCGGTAGCTCGGACATCGACTTGTTGTTAAAGGGATCTGACCTCAACTCCCTTGCGCAATATGGCGATCATCTCGTGCGTGAGATGCGTGCCCGACCTGATTTTGCTGATGTCAGAACCAGCTTCGAGAGCGGTCGACCGGAAGCACAGATTCTGTTTGACCGAACGCGGGCCGGGGACCAGGGCGTTTCCGCTCGTGCCTTGGCGGATACAGCCCGGATTGCCCTGGGCGGACTCGATGCAGGAACCTTTGAAGAGGGCGGAAAGCGATATGATGTGCGCCTGCGTCTGGAGGAAGACCAGAGGGAAAGCGTGCGGGATTTTGATCGCATTCAAGTGCGCGGTGCAGACGGGCGACTGGTAGATATTGGAGCGGTTTCACGTGTTGAGTTCGCTTCCGGCCCGTCGCAAATTGATCGATCAGACCGCGCCCGGAAGATCTCGGTGCTTGCCAGTTCTGCAACCGGTGTTTCCCTGGGTGAGGCGACAACCACATTGATCAAGGTGCTTGAAGTCAACCCACCGCCGGCTGGCATCACTTACTCGGTCGGCGGCATGTCGGAACGCATGCAGGAGACCGCCGGCGCGATCGGCTTCGCGTTACTGCTCGCCTTGCTGGCGCTCTACATGGTGCTTGCGAGCCAATTTAATTCCTTCGTACAGCCGCTTCTGATCATGGTAACGGCGCCGCTCAGCTTCTCTGGAGCATTCGCCGGGCTATATTACTTTGGACTAGAATCCTCCCTCTTCGCACAGATTGGCCTGATCGGACTGATGGGGATCGTGATGAAGAATGGCATCTTGCTCGTCGACCGCGCAAACCAGTTGATCGCGGAAGGAATGACAGAAAGAAACGCGATCCTTCAAGCTTGTCCTGAACGACTTCGCCCCGTTCTCATGACTGCCTTTTCCGCAATCTTTGGCATGGTGCCAGTCGCATTGGCGACCTCGGATGGAGCTGAGTGGCGCAACGCGCTCGGCGCGCTTCTCATTGGAGGGTTGACCTCTTCAACGATCCTGACGCTTGTCGTCATTCCAGCGGTCTTCATGATCCCTAGTGATGTTGCCAACGTCGTCAGAAAGCTAACGCGGCTGTTCCTATGGCCGCTCACGCGGTTAAGACGCGGCGAGGATGCTGCACGATCGGCCGCCCTTACCGGCGGGGCAACAGAAGACGTCATTTGATGGCGAATTATTGGTGCCGGTCACTGTGGGTGGGATTTTATTTGGTCAATCTTGGCGGATTGCGCTGAACAAATCAAAGTTCGCAAATTCAGTGAGAAGGCCGAATAACAAACTGTGAGATACCAGTGCTGCGTTGCGTCTGCATTCGGACGGCTGAGGCGATGTTTTGCGGTTTAGAACTTTTTCACCTGAATCGACGAGTTCATTTCGTCCGATGGCAGTGTCAGGGCAAACGGCCTTGAGAATGCAAATCCAGCGGCGTAGCCTCTGCAAATGGCCCTGTGCTACAACAAATCGTTTGGGTCCGAACCTAGACTACTGGAGAAACTGATGACCATGCAGAAGCCCGTCGATCCCGTCCCCGCGGCGACCATGCTCCTACTTCGCGACGCGCCGGAGTTTCAGGTCCTGATGGTCAAACGCCATCACCAGATCGATTTTGCCTCCGGCGCGCTGGTATTTCCCGGAGGAAAGCCTTCGGCCGGTGATGAAGCTCTCGAATGGGCTAATCATTGCGAGGGCTGGAGCACTTTCGACGATACGCAGCGCACTTTGCGGATTGCCGCGATCCGCGAAGCGTACGAGGAAGCCGGCATCCTGCTAGGCGATTATCGTGACGGCGGCGCGTTCGAGGATACATGTGATCTTGAAAGCCGCAAAGCGGTGGAGCGAGGGGAGCGCGAATTTCTTGACGTCGTTCGCGAGGCCGGTGTGCACCTACGCCTCGATCGGTTAAGCAATTTCGCGAGGTGGATAACGCCCACCTTCATGCACAAGCGCTTCGACACACATTTCTTCGTTGTTCGCGCGCCCGAACGCCAGATTGCCGCATGCGATGGATACGAAACCGTCGATGCGGAATGGCTTTCGCCGCACAAGGCGTTGGAAATGGAAGCCAGCGGCGAGCGAACCATTATATTTCCTACACGCTTGAACCTGCAACTGCTGGCCAAATCTGCGAGCGCAGCGGATTGGGTGGCGCAGGCTGAAACCCGCGATATCGTAACGGTTCTGCCTGAAATCATTCAGCGAGACGGGAAGAATGTCCTCACTATTCCCGAAGACGCGGGTTACGGCCCGGCCTACGAAATTGTGGGCTGACGGCAAGCTGCGAGTGGCGAGAAACCTTCGTCGTCAGTAACCGGACAATCGTGCAAAACGGTCCCTGAGGTAGCTTGACGACCCCCAACTCGCCTCGAGCACGCGAGCACGCTTGAGGTAGAAGCCGACATTGAATTCGTCGGTCATCCCGATGCCGCCATGCAGCTGGATACCCTGATTGCTGATCGCGTGCAGTACGCGATTTGCCTCGGCCTTGGCGATGGTCGCTGCACGCGCGACTCCGAAACCGCTGTCGACTGCCTGTAAACCCGCCTCGACCGCGGAGCGCATCTGCGTGAGGTCGGCGAACAGATCCGCCATGCGATGTTGCAGCGCCTGGAAAGTAGCAAGCACCTGATTGAACTGCACACGCTGCTTCAGATAGTCGAGGGTCGTGTCGAACACAGCTTGCGCCATGCCGAGCATTTCGGCAGCGGAAAGCACGCGCGCCCGGTCGAGCACGTCGCCAAGCAGACTGTCGCCTCCGCCCTCGAGCTTCTCGGCGGCAGCGCCAGCGAATTGGATATCGGCGTGGCTGCGCTGATCGGTGAGCTTGCGCGTGGTCAGTGAAACGCCATCGCCCTTTTCGACCAGGTATAGGCCGTCCTTGGCTGCGACCACGAAGAGGCTGGCGCCATGCGCCTCGTGCACGAATGCCTTTTTGCCGGTCAGCTTGCCGCCCGAAACGCTGGTCTCGATTGCGGAGGGATCGCAATGCGCTCCTTCATCGACAGCCAGCGTTGCCACGGTTTCGCCGCTGGCGAGCCTGGGAAGCCATTTGGCCTTCTGCGCGTCGCTTCCGCCGAGCAGGATTGCGCTCGCCGCGATGGTTGTGGCCACCAGCGGACTTGCGGTCAGCGTTTTGCCGAGTTCCTCGATCACGAGGCCGGCCGACAAGAAACCGAAATCTGATCCACCATGGGCCTCGGGAATGATGATCCCGACCCAGCCCATTTCGGCCATCGCGGCATAGGCGTCAGCGTTGTAGGCCTGCGGTTGGCCTGCTGCGCGGACTTTGCGGAACTCGGATACCGGGCTTTCCTTGGTCGCCCAGTCGCGCGCCATGTTGCGCAGCATTTCCTGTTCTTCGCTGAGAACTGCCATTGTCCTTGCTACCCTCGCTTACTGGTGGTCGAGCATGCCAAGCACCCGCTTGGCAATGATGTTGTTCTGGACTTCGGTCGAACCGCCATAGATCGTCGCTGCCTTGCCGAAGAGCCAGCCGCGCACATCCTCAAGTTCGTCATTGCCAAACTCGTCGCCTTCCCAGCCGAGGCCCTGAAAGCCGCGGATTTCGATCAGCAACTCGCTGCGGTCCTGGGCCAACTTGGTGCCGACCTTTTTCAGAACCGAACTGATCTCTGAAACGCCGCCTTGCGCTTTGCTTTCCTCGACCGCACGACGCGCGGTGAGCAGGAAGCTGTTCCAGCGGATTTCAAGATCGGCGATCTTGTCGCGCAGGACCTTGTTGACGAGCGCGCCATCACCGCCGGTTTCGCAGTATTTCTTGGCGATATCGCCAAGGCTCTGGCCCATCATGCCGGCGAGGCGCCCTCCGCCCGAAATGTTCGTGCGCTCGTGCTGAAGCAGGCGCTTGCCGATAGTCCAGCCCTGGCCTTCCTTGCCCACGAGATTTTCCTTCGGCACCTTCACATCGGTGAAGAAGGTCTCGCAGAACGGGCTGGTTCCGCTGATCATTGTGATCGGGCGGACTTCAACGCCGGGTGCGTCCATGTCGATCAGCATGAAGCTGATACCTTTGTGTTTGTCTGACCGGTCGGTGCGGACGATGGCAAAGCACTTGTCAGCCCACTGGCCACCGCTGGTCCAGGTCTTCTGGCCGTTAATGAGGTAGTGATCGCCCTTGTCGACCGCGAAGGTCTGCAGGTTTGCGAGGTCTGATCCGGCATTCGGCTCCGAGTAGCCCTGGCACCAGCGAATTTCGCCACGGCAGATTGGCGGGATATGCTCCAGCTTCTGCCTTTCGTCGCCGTATTCGAGCAAGGTCGGGCCGAACATCATCACACCCATTCCGCCGATCGGATTGTAGGCGCCGACCTTGGCGAACTCATGCTCGATGATCCTGGCCTGGCCTTTGGTCAGTCCGCCCCCGCCATATTCCTTGGGCCAGGTTGGCGTGCCCCAACCACGCCCGCCCACGGCTTCTCGCCATTTCTTCTGGACAGGGTTCTCGTCGGTCGGACCGTCGAGCCCGGCCATCATATTGCCCGTGCCCTTGAGTTCGTCAGGGAAATTGGTGGCGAGGAATTGCCGCACTTCGGTGCGAAACGCGTCTTCGCTCGTCTGGACATCGGATTCTAGTTGTGTTGGCACGGAAACCTCCGTTCAAAAATCAAATTCGTGGCACCCCACTCGGACGACAAGGCCGCGCTCTGGCTGGTCAGTACTGCTGCGCAGGAACGTGCAAAACCAAACCTTCCATCGCAGCTTCCATGGGTATCTGGCAGGCGAGGCGACTGTATTCGCTGGCCCCTTCTGCAAATTGCAGGAGTTCGGCCTCCGCTTCGCCTTCCTTCAGACGACCCACCTTGTCGATCCAGGTCGGGTCGACATGGACATGACAGGTCGCACAGGCGCAGGCCCCGCCGCAATCGCCGTCGATGCCCGGCACGCCGTTGAAAAGCGCCGCTTCGCGCGCTGTTTCGCCCTCAGCAATTTCGACTTCCCGCCGCGTTCCATCGCTGGATACGAACGTCACTTTGACCATCATAAACTCCGTATTTCTGCTTTGGTAAATCAGCGGGCGTGCAGCCGCACCGGCAGCTTGGTGATCCCACGCACAAGGGTTGAATACAGGCGCTCGGGTTGGCCGGTCACTTCGACCTTGGCGAAGCGCTTGTGAATCTCTTCCCAGATGATCCGCAACTGCAGTTCTGCCAGCCTGTTGCCCATGCAGCGATGGATGCCATAGCCGAATGACAGGTGATGGCGCGGATTCTTGCGGTCAATGATGAACCGGTCGGCCTGGTCGATAACCGTGTCGTCGCGGTTGCCCGACAGGTACCACATCACGACCTTGTCGCCCTTCTTGATCTGTTTGCCGCCGATCTCCCATTCCTGAAGCGCGGTGCGGCGCATGTGAGTCAGCGGCGTCTGCCAGCGGATGATTTCCGGCACCATGCTGGTGATCAACGATGGGTCGTCATTCAGTTTGCGATATTCGTCGGGGTTCTGATTGAGGGCGAGCACACCGCCGCTGATTGAATTGCGCGTGGTGTCGTTGCCGCCCACGATCAGCAGCAGGAGGTTACCCAGAAATTCGAGGAAAGGCATATCCTTTGTCGCCGGGGCATGCGCCATCATGGAAATCAGGTCGTTCCTCGGCGGCTCATTGACGCGCTGATCCCACAGGCCCTTGAAATACATCGCGCACTCGATGAGCTCTTCGCGCCTCGCTTCGTACGATGCGACGATGCCGGTTTCAGGAGCAGCGGTTGTGACATCAGACCAGCGGGTGAGCTTGCGGCGTTCTTCCCACGGAAAATCGAACAGGGTGGCAAGGGTCATCGTGGTCAATTCGATCGAGACCTTGTCAACCCAATCAAATTCCTCGCCGATCGGTAGATCATCGAGAATCTGACACGCTCGTTCGCGGATTGTCGGTTCGAGCAACAGCAAGTTGGACGGTGCCACAGCGGGGGTGACGGCCTTGCGTTGCTGGTCGTGCTTTGGAGGATCCATGGCGATGAACATTTCAAGTTCGAGCGCACCTTCCACACTATGCATGTCCTGGATGGCGATACCGCCGAGCTTTGCCTCCGATGAAAAGACTTTGTGGTTGGTATCGACGGCCATGATGTCGTCGAATTTGGTGATCGACCAGAAGGGTCCGACATGGCTTTCACGGCAGTAATGGACTGGCTCCTCCTTGCGCAGCCGGTCGAAGAACAGGCCGATCGTGTCCTGCTGAAAAAGGCTCGGCCGAGAGACATCGATTTCGTCGATCGGCATGGCCGCGATTTTTTCGGCAGTATCCAGCTCCATCGTGTCGATGCTCATGTCTTGTCCTCCATACCCAGCAAGCAGACTCACCTCGTTTGCGGATAGTTAGGGAATTTGCAGGCCGTGGTCAATAAAGCTTATAAGGATTATTGCAAGATTCGGTCAAACTGTGAACTGTTTAGGAAAACTCTAGACATATCCGCCGATAAACCCTTATAAGGATTTATCAGAGGAGCGATTCCCGGAGATGCAACCGAAGGTCGATGATTCCAGGAAAGCCAAGCGCGCGCTCACGCTTGCGCATGACATCGTACGCGATATCGAAGCCGGGGCGCATGTTGCGGGCGACAGGTTGGCGCGCGAGGACGAAATGCTTGCGCGATACGATGTCGCTCGAGCGACTTTGCGCGAAGCGCTCCGCTTCCTTGAGCTTCAGGGCGTAATCCATCTTCAACTGGGCCGTAGTGGCGGCCCGGTGGTCGCCCGCCCGCAGACCGGTGATTTTGCGAATAATCTTTCTCTCATCCTGCAATTCATGGAAGCAGACCTCAGGGGCCTGCTCGAACTGCGCGAAGCCATAGCTCCGAATGTTGCAGCCTATGCCGCCCAGCGCGCGACCAC
>DDNW01000137.1:910-2064 GCA_002341345.1 Erythrobacter sp. UBA2510 | reverse complement strand
TGGGCCAGCGGCAATCCGCTTTTCGGCCTTCTGACTTCCGCGTTGCACATGCTTACCCGCGAATTTTCGCTCTCGCTGGGGTATTCGGCGCAAGAGCGTGCGGTCCAGTTGCGCTTCTTGCGCCGCGTCCTTGAAGCTGTGCGCAAGGGCGATGCCGAAGGAGCGCGGCAGTCGATGGCTCGTCTCGTGGCGGGCTCCGCCTCCTATCTCGCAGAAAGACGCCCTGAGCTTGTGTCCCAGAAGGTCAAGTGGGGGCAGACGTAAAATAACAGGCGCCCGTGGATGGCGCAATTTGGAGAAGGTAACACGATGGCACTCAAGAGCCACATTTGCGAAATTCTCGGGATCGAGTACCCGATCCTTCTGGCCGGGATGGGCGGGGCCAGTATCCCCGCGCTCGCGGCTGCAGTATCTAATGCGGGGGGGCTTGGCGTTCTTGGCGCTGCGGCCTGCTCGCCGGACCAGTTGCGTAGCTGGATCCGCCAGACCCGCGAGCTGACCGACAAACCGTTTGGGGTCGATACCCTTCTGCCTGCCTCCGTCAGGCGCGGTTCGGCCCCGCAAAGCGGCGCCGTGCCCGAAAACCCGATGGCATTGCTTGGCGAATACCAGCAGTTCACCCGCGATTTCATGGAACGCGAGGATCTGCCCGAAGTGGATGCCGCAATGGCCATGCGCGCGGCTGGCGCGCCGGAAATGGGCAAGGGCGGGCCGCAGCTGTTCTCGCGGGAGTTTTTCGAGGCGCAGATGGAAGTTGTAATCGAGGAAAAGGTGCCAGTCTATGCCGCCGGCCTCGGCAATCCCGGACCGTGGATGGACCGCCTTCATTCGAATGGCACCAAGGTCATGGCGGTGATCGGCAAGGTCAAACATGCCCAACAGGTGGTCGATTCCGGTATCGACATGATTGTTGCGCAAGGTCACGATGGCGGCGGACACAACTCCCCGATCGGAACCTTCTCGCTGATTCCGCAAGTGGTCGATGCGGTGGGGGACCGGGTTCCGGTGATCGGAGCGGGTGGAATTTCCGATGGCCGCGGAGTCGCTGCGGCGATGATACTGGGCGCTGTGGGCGCGTGGGTCGGCACGGCGTTCCTGGCAACCGAAGAAGCCGGCATCGAACGGTTCCAGAAGGAAGCAATCACCGAAAGCGG
>DDNW01000137.1:0-818 GCA_002341345.1 Erythrobacter sp. UBA2510 | reverse complement strand
AAGGAAGCAATCACCGAAAGCGGCGATGCAGATACCATCGTCAGCCGCTCGATGACCGGCAAGCCCGCGCGCATGATCCGCAACAAATGGGCCGATGCCTGGGTTGCGGCGGGCAAGGAACCGCTTCCCATGCCTTACCAGTCGATGATTTCAGGGCCGGTCATGGCTTCGGGCATCAAGGCTCAGCGCAAGGATATCATGCCCGGCTTCGCGGGGCAGGGAATCGGTCTGATCCATTCGATCCGTCCAGCGGCAGAGGTCATGCGCGATCTTGTCGACGGGGCCGAAAGGGCGCTGGCTGATGCCAGATTCTATTCCTGAATTCCGGCAAGACGGGGACGCGGTATGAGCGCTTCACAGACCTTATCCTTTGCCGACAAGGCCGCCATAACGGGTGTGGGCGAAACCGTATTCGTGAAGGGCACCGAACGGACTGCAGTGGACATGATGCTGGAAGCCTCGCGCCGCGCCATCGCGGATGCCGGCCTGAAACCTTCCGATATCGACGGCATGGTGCCGCCGCCGATTTATACGACCTCGGAGGAAATGGCCGCCAATCTCGGCATTGATGTGCTGCGTTATGCGGCCACCGTTCACATGGGTGGCGCCAGCCCGACGACGGCGCTGCAGAACGCTGCGATGGCGATTGCCAGCGGGCTTTGCGATCACGTGTTGGTCACGCTCGGTTGGAACGGCTATTCCGCCCTCAGGTCCAAGCCGGGTGCCCCGCCCACTCGGGCGATGAACATGAACACGCTGACCAATACCATCCAGGGCTATTACATCCCCTATGGTGTGTTCCTGCCGGTGCAGATGTA
>DDNW01000196.1 GCA_002341345.1 Erythrobacter sp. UBA2510 | reverse complement strand
CCGGCGACGCTCTATCTGGTCGTGCCGCCCAGCGACATATCGCGCACCAAGCCACTCATCCGCCTCATCCTCAACCAGATCGGGCGCCGTTTGACCGAGGAGCTGACCCCGAAGGGCAACCGCCACCGCGTGCTCCTGATGCTCGACGAGTTTCCCGCCTTAGGCCGGCTCGACTTCTTCGAGTCTGCCTTGGCGTTCATGGCCGGCTACGGGCTCAAGGCGTTCCTGATCGCGCAGAGCCTCAATCAGATCGAGAAGGCTTACGGCCCGAACAACGCGATCCTCGACAACTGCCACGTCCGCGTGAGCTTCGCCACCAACGATGAGCGGACCGCCAAGCGCGTCTCGGACGCGCTCGGCACCGCGACCGAGATGCGGGCGATGAAGAACTATGCGGGTCACAGGCTTTCGCCCTGGCTCGGGCATCTGATGGTGTCGCGGTCAGAGACCGCTCGCCAGCTCCTCACGCCGGGCGAGGTGATGCAGCTGCCGCCCGATGACGAGATCGTCATGGTGGCGGGCGTCCATCCGATCCGGGCGAAGAAGGCCCGCTACTACCGCGACGCACGGTTCGCCGAACGTATCATGTCCGCGCCCACCCCTGACGCCGCCCAGGTCCGGCGCGATGACTGGACGGGCCGCGCCGTCATCGCCGATCCCGCCGCCGTGGCGCAGATCGTCCGTTCGGCGGAGGACGCGGCGAACGGCGGATTGCGCCGCGAACCCGAACTGCCGGAGCATGTCGCCATCGCGCCCGAGACCTCGCCACCGCCCGCGCAGGAGTTTGCGATCATGGACGACGAACCCGACGACGCCGCGCGGCAGGCGGCGGTGCGGCGCCGGATGCAGGGGCTCGCGCGGCAAGCGTCGCTCGACCCCGGCGATGGTATCGAGCTGTAGGCGGCGATCATGCGCGTCCGGCTCAATGTCTATTTTCCGCCAGCGCTCGCCAAGCAGGTTGACGAGCTGGCGATCCGCCGCCGCATCTCTCGCTCGGCAATCGTGGAGGCGGCGGTCGCCTCCTACCTCTCGCCGGACGGCGCCGACCGGATGGAGGCGGCGTTCGCTCGACGGCTCGATCGCTTGTCGCGTCAGGTCCAGCGGCTTGAGCGCGACACCGGACTCACGATTGAGGCACTGACGTTGTTTGTGCGGTTCTGGGTGACGGTGACGCCGCCATTGCCCGACGAGGATCAAGCGGCCGCGCAGGTGAAGGGACGCAAGCGCTACGAGGGTTTCGTCGAGACGCTCGGCCGGCGCTTCGCCAGCGGCAAGAGCTTGAGGGACGAGATACCGGAAGATGTCTGGCCGCGCTCCACTTCGACTGAGTCGGACTGAATAGACACGCCAACCACCGCGTAGTCGAAAAGCAATTCCGCCGCCGACCACGTATCTGCCGCCCCCTCTACTACGCCAGCAAGTAGCTGTTGCGGCAGAAGTATTTATGCGTCTCTTGCTTTGCCCCGACAGCCGGGCGGCGGTTCGCCCGGCCCTTCGCAGGGCCAGTTCCTTGACCGTTCATCCGATCCGATCCGAGGCCAAGACGCGCGGCGCGCGGATGCTGCGCACCGCGCTCGGGCCGTCGATCTCGGCATGGCTGGACGACCCGACCGTGATCGAGGTGATGCTAAACCCGGACGGGAGGTTGTGGCTCGATCGGCTCGGCGAAGGCATAAGTGATACGGGCATGACTTTGCTCGCCGCGGACGGCGAGAGGATCGTTCGCCTGGTCGCGCACCATGTAGGTGTCGAAGTTCACGCCAAGTCGCCGCGCGTGTCGGCAGAACTGCCTGAAGGCGGCGAGCGGTTCGAGGGATTGCTGCCGCCGGTCGTTGCCGCGCCCGCCTTCGCGATCCGCAAGCCCGCCGTGGCGGTCTTCACGCTCGACGATTATGCGACTGTCGGGATCATGTCGGTGGCCGAGGCTGCGGCGCTGCGCGAGGGCGTGCAGACCCGCGCCAACATCCTTGTCGCGGGCGGCACCGGCAGCGGCAAGACCACGCTGGTCAACGCGCTCTTGGCCGAAGTCGCCAAGACGACCGACCGCATCGTTCTGATCGAAGACACGCGCGAGCTGCAATGCGCTGCGCCCAACCTCGTCGCCATGCGGACGAAGGACGGCGTGGTGTCGCTGTCCGAGCTGGTCCGTTCGTCGTTACGGCTTAGGCCGGATCGCATCCCGATCGGAGAGGTGCGCGGCGCCGAGGCGCTCGACCTCATCAAAGCCTGGGGCACCGGCCATCCGGGCGGCATCGGAACCATTCACGCCGGCACCGCACTTGGCGCGCTCCGCCGCATGGAGCAACTCGTTCAAGAGGCGGTCGTGACAGTCCCTCGCGCGCTGATCGCCGAGACCATCGACCTGATCGCCGTGCTGGTCCGTGACGCGCACGGCCGGCGTCTCGCCGAGCTGGCCCGCGTCGAAGGACTCGACGCCGCGACCGGCGACTACCGCCTTACCCTGCTTCCCAAACCCCAGCCCGGAGACCTGCCATGATCCATGCCATTCGGCATGGCGCGCGTCGCGCCATGCTCGCCACCACCGCCAGCGTCGTCGCGCTGACCTTTGCCGTTCCGGCCCACGCGGGCGGATCGTCGATGCCGTGGGAAGCGCCGCTGCAAAGCATCCTCGAAAGCATCGAGGGGCCGGTGGCGAAAATCGTCGCGGTCATCATCATCATCGTGACCGGCCTGACGCTGGCTTTCGGCGATACTTCCGGCGGCTTCCGCCGGCTGATCCAGATCGTGTTCGGTCTCAGCATCGCCTTTGCCGCGTCGAGCTTCTTCCTGTCGTTCTTCTCGTTCGGCGGCGGGGCGCTCGTCTGATGCAGGACGCAGCCGAACCGATCGCGGGCTTCTATGCCCCCGTCCACCGGGCGCTGACCGAGCCGATTTTGCTCGGCGGCGCGCCGCGGTCGCTCGCCATCGTCAACGGGACGCTGGCCGGCGCGATCGGGCTCGGCCTGCGTCTCTGGATCGCCGGCCTGGTCATCTGGGCGATCGGCCACGCGCTTTCCGTATGGGTTGCACGACGCGATCCGCAGTTCGTGGACGTGGCCCGGCGCCATCTCCGCTTCCCGACATGGATGCAGCCATGATGAGCTTGCGCGAATATCGCAGCAAGGCCGCGTACCTTGCGGACTTCCTGCCTTGGGCCGCGTTGGTCGGCGAAGGTGTCGTGCTCAACAAGGACGGTTCGTTCCAGCGCACCGCACGCTTCCGCGGCCCTGATCTCGACAGTGCGACGCCGGCCGAGCTGGTCGCCACCACGGCACGCTTGAACAGTTCACTCCGGCGCCTGGGCTCCGGTTGGGCGATCTTCGTGGAGGCGCAGCGCAGTCCCGCGCTCGATTACCCCGAGTCCGAGTTTCCCGATCCCGTTTCTGCGCTGGTCGATATGGAGCGCCGCGAACAGTTCCGTGAGGAAGGCGCGCATTTCGAGAGCGCCTATTTCCTGACGTTGCTGTGGATGCCGCCGGCCGAGGACGCCGCGCGGGCCGAAGGCTGGCTTTACGAGGGCCGGTCCACCACCGGCGTCGATCCGTGGGAGCTGCTCAAAGGCTTCACCGATCGTAGCGACCGCGTGCTCAATTTGGTCGAGGGTTTCGTGCCCGAGGTCCGCTGGCTCGATGACGGCGAGACGCTGACCTACCTCCACTCGACGATCTCGACGCGGCGACAGCGTGTGCGCGTGCCGGAAACCCCGATGCACCTCGACGCGCTGCTCGCCGATGAGCCGTTGACCGGCGGGCTGGAACCTTGCCTGGGCGACCATCATCTCCGCATCCTCACCATTACCGGCTTTCCCAGCTCGACGTTTCCGGGGCTGCTCGACGAGCTGAACCGACTGGCGTTCGGCTATCGCTGGTCCACCCGCGCGATCATGCTCGACAAGACCGACGCGACGAAGCTGCTTACCCGCATCCGTCGCCAGTGGTTCGCCAAGCGCAAATCCGTCGCCGCCATCTTGAAGGAGGTGATGACCAACGAGGCGAGCACGCTGCTCGACAGCGACGCCTCGAACAAGGCCGCCGACGCCGACACCGCCTTGCAGGAGCTGGGCGCCGACTATGCCGGCATGGCCTATGTCACCGCCACGGTGACGGTGTGGGACCGCGATCCCGCCATCGCGGCCGAGAAGCTGAGGCTCGTCGAGAAGGTTATTCAGGGCCGCGATTTCACCGTCATTCCCGAGGGCATGAACGCGATCGAGGCGTGGCTGGGCAGCCTTCCCGGCCACACCTACGCCAATGTTCGCCAGCCCCCGATTTCCACCATCAATCTCGCCCACCTGATCCCCCTGTCAGCAGTATGGGCGGGGCCGGAACGGGAC
>DDNW01000098.1:4990-5174 GCA_002341345.1 Erythrobacter sp. UBA2510 | reverse complement strand
GAGGCTGGGCCTAACTCGCTTCGCGGCGAGCCGGTATCGGCGGCCGTGTCAGCCGCCTGAAGGCGCTTCGACCTCGGGGACAGCCTCGCGCATCTCCGGCTCTTCGCCCAGCAATACGGCCCCGGTCATGGTGGTCATCTCCGCCGGTGCTACCGTGGGGTTGCCCGGATAGCTTTCGCCGTCT
>DDNW01000098.1:374-4937 GCA_002341345.1 Erythrobacter sp. UBA2510 | reverse complement strand
CATCAGCCAGGCATTGCCCGAAGGGCCGCCCCCGCCCGAGATCGCCACTGTCAGATCCTTCCAGCCATTGGTGCTGGTGTCGAGCACGGTGATCGGCGTACGCGATACGCTGATGTCGGCCACCTTGCGCCACATTGGCCCGGCGGGCGTGAGTACCAAGGTCGTGCAACCGCCAGAGCCGCAGAACCACGGGCCTACCAGGTGGACAATCGCTTCGTCCGTGCCGTCGGCATTCAGATCGCGCCATGCCAGCGCGTAGCTGATCGCACCGGCATCAGGATATTCCTGCAGCAGGAAATGATCGATATCCTCCTCAGCAGTGGTGGGCGCAGGCGAGATGTCATCGGCCACCTTGTTGTC
Organism: Erythrobacter sp. UBA2510; assembly: GCA_002341345.1. Classification (GTDB taxonomy): domain Bacteria; phylum Pseudomonadota; class Alphaproteobacteria; order Sphingomonadales; family Sphingomonadaceae; genus Alteraurantiacibacter. Next base: position 4,577 of record DDNW01000098.1, on the reverse strand, counting down.
GGCTGGCGTCTCCGCCTCTTCTCCCGCCGAACACCCGGCCAGTGCCAGTACCGCTGCCATCGTCGCAAAGTGTTCACGCATCGCCGTCTCCTTCAGGTTACCGTCCCGTGACTATCCACCACCTTCGACTATGGCACATCTTGCCACTTCGCGCAGCCGGTCTATCTTCCCCGGTGTAAGTCCGACTTCAGCGCTGAAAGGAGCGCATGGGCAGAAAACCACAACGCACCGCCACCCCGATTCGCTCAGGGTATGCCTCGACCTCCGGAACTGGCGACCAGCCACCGCAGCGCGCCCGGATCGAGGTCAATTTCAGCGAAGAGGCGATGCTGCATGCGCTGTTCGGCGAATTCGACGCCAACCTCGTCCTGATAGAGAATCGGCTCGGCGTGTTCATCGCCGCGCGCGGTAACAAGGTCGTGATCGAGGGCATGCCGGACGAGGTCGCCCGCGCCCGCGACGTGCTGCTCAAACTGCACGAAAAGCTGCTGACCGGCGAGGAAGTCGATTCCGGCGCGATCGAGGCGCTGATTGCCATGTCGAACGAGCCGACACTGGACGGGATCATCACCGGGGAGGCCAAGGGGCCACCGATCATGATCCGCACGCGGCGCAAGACCATCGTGCCGCGCAGCGCGATGCAGGCCGAATACATGCGCCAGCTGACCAGCAACGACGTGATTTTCGCGCTCGGCCCGGCAGGCACCGGCAAAACCTATCTGGCGGTCGCGCAGGCCGTCGCCCAGCTGATCAGCGGCAGCGTGCAGCGGCTGATCCTGTCGCGTCCGGCGGTCGAGGCGGGCGAGAAGCTGGGCTTTCTCCCCGGCGACATGAAGGAGAAGGTCGATCCCTATCTCCGCCCGCTCTACGACGCATTGTTCGACTGCATGCCGCCAGAACAGGTCGAGCGACGGATCGCCAGCGGCGAGATCGAGATCGCACCGATCGCCTTCATGCGTGGGCGTACCCTCGCCGATGCTTTCGTGATTCTGGACGAGGCGCAGAACACCACGCGCGAGCAGATGAAGATGTTCCTCACCCGCTTCGGGCAGAACAGCCGGATGGTGGTGTGCGGCGACCCGCGGCAGGTCGACATTCCCGGCGGCGACCGGATGAGCGGCTTGGCTTATGCGGTCGAGCGGCTGGAGGGCGTCGAGGGGATCGGGGTCACACGCTTCACCGTCGCCGACGTCGTGCGCCACCCGATCGTGGGGCGCATCGTCGAGGCCTATGAGGGCGAGGGCAATTGATCACTCGCTCCAGCGCCACATTGGCGCTCTGCATACTGGGAATGGCGCCAAGCCCGGCCCAGGCCACCTGGAATGGCACCCAGTGGGGCATGAGCGTCGACCAAGTGATTGCTACCATCGGCGAGAGCGCCAGCAAGGTGCGCGACGAGCGCGACAAGCGCATCCTCAATACGCACCGGCTCGTCACCTCGCACGATACGCGCGAGGACCTGCACTATACCGTCGATTACTTCTTCACCCCAAGGGACAAGAGACTCACCAAGGTCAACCTCAAGCCCGAACCAGCCGAATGTCCGATTGCCCGGGCGGCCTTTGCGGTCACGCTGGGCGAAGGTGACCAGCAGGAGAAGCGGATCGAAATTGCTCCCGACCGACCTGCCATCATCGAATTCAAGCAGGTCTGGCAAGACCCTGCAGGACAGGGAACGGTCAGCTACCTGTCCGTGTCCTTCGATAGTGACCTGCGTTTTTGCCAGATCCTGTTCGAGGAATGACGAGCGGCTGTTCGATACAGCTCGAAATCGCCACAGAAGGTCGAAGCCGTTGGCGGCGACCGGCGCAAGCAAAGCGGGCGTTCAGCCAACTCACCCTTCGCGTACCTTACCGCGGGCAGACCTCGACAATAATGCAAGACTAACAGGAATAGGTCGACTGCGCGAACGGACCGCCTGATTAGCTTCAAGTGCCGCCAAATCGGGGCCATTGCCTTGGAACTGGCACACCTCCGATCCTGCCGAACGAAGTCTTGCCCTTGTCAATGCCATGCGCCTTGGCCAGTATCGCATCAATTCTGGAGAGGAAGCCGAAACTTTTCGGGCTGGCGCTGTCGGCCCCCTGTCCGGAGGATTCCTTGGCCGAAATATTCGATTTCATCGTTGTCGGAAGTGGTCCTGCGGGTCGGCGTGCGGCGATCCAGGCCGCCAAACTGGGCAAGTCGGTTCTGGTGGTAGAAGGACGTGCGAAAGTCGGCGGCGTCTCGGTCCATACGGGCACTATCCCCTCAAAGACCCTGCGCGAAACCGCGCTCAACCTGTCGGGCTGGCGCGAACGCGGATTTTATGGACGTTCGTACCGGGTAAAGAAAGAGATCGGCAGCGAGGATCTCTCGATCCGCCTGTCGAAAACGCTCGCGCATGAAGTCGATGTTCTTGAGCACCAGTTTCTGCGCAACGGGGTGCAGACGATGGCGGGCTTTGCGCGTTTCGTCGATGCGAACAAGCTCGTCGTCACCTCGCCCGATGCCAGCGAACTGGTGGTCGAGGGCCAGCGAATCCTGATCGCGGTGGGCACCGTACCGCACCGCCCGGATGATATCGATTTCACCAATCCGCAGATCCTCGACAGTGACGGCATCGTCAGCCTGCCAAGATTGCCGCGCAGTCTGACCGTGGTCGGCGCGGGTGTCATCGGCCTGGAATATGCGACCATTTTCAGCGCTCTAGACATTGCGGTCACGATCATCGAACCACGCGGCAGCGTGCTTGATTTCGTCGATCGCGAAATCGTCGATGAAATGGTCCACCAGCTACGCGATCGCGGGGTGACCTTCCGGCTCGGCGCCAAGGTGGCCAAGGTCGAAGCGGAGGCCGACGGGCGCATCGCGACGACCACCGAGGATGGCCGCTCGGTCCGCACTGAGATGCTGCTCTATTGCGCAGGCAGGAAAGGCGCGACCGACAGCCTCGAACTCGAAAAATGCGGGTTGGAGGTCGATTGCCGCGGGCGCCTTGCGGTCGATCCGGACACGTTCCAGACATCGGTACCGCATATTTATGCCGCCGGCGACGTGATCGGCTTTCCCAGCCTCGCCTCGACCTCGATGGAGCAGGGGCGGATCGCCGCCTGCCACGCTTTCGGCCTGCCGCTACCCCCGGCACCCAAATATTTCCCTTACGGCATCTACGCCGTGCCCGAGATTTCCACCATAGGTCTGAGCGAGCAGGAAGTGCGCGAAATGGGCATTCCTTACGAATGTGGCATCGCTCGCATGCGTGAGACCTCACGCGGGCATATCATGGGCCTCGATCAGGGCATGATGAAGACAATCTTCTCGACCAAGACCGGGCGGCTGCTCGGTGTCCATATCATCGGGGAAGGCGCGACCGAGCTTATCCATATCGGCCAAGCGGTTCTGAACCTGGAAGGCACGATCGACTATTTCATCGAGAATACGTTCAACTATCCAACCTTGGCTGAGGCTTACAAGATTGCCGCGCTGGATGCCTGGAACCGGATGCCGCACTAGGGTCAGGCTGGCCGCAAACCATTTTCCCGCGTTCCTAGTCGTCAAGAACCGCGCTATGGAAGCCGCGCATGCAGCTCGAAATCGCCATCGAGGACCCCTGGGACGAGCGCGGGGATTGGGGCGCGCTGGCGAATCGCTGCGTCGCCGCACTGGCACAGGTCGCCCCTGAAATCGGCAATCAGCGCCTTCTCACCAGCCTGTTGTTCGCCTCGGACGAGGAAATCCAGACGCTGAACAGCGAATGGCGCGGCAAGGACAAGCCGACCAACGTGCTTTCTTTCCCGATGCTTGAACGCGAGGAATTGCTGGCGCTGGCACCCGACGGCCCGCCCGAAATGTTCGGCGATATTGCCCTTGCCCATGGCACCTGCGCCCGTGAAGCGGCTGAAAAGGGCCTGAAACTGGCGGACCACGCCGCCCATCTGATCGTGCACGGCCTGCTCCATCTGGCGGGGCACGACCACGAGATATCGGACGAGGCGGCGCAGGTAATGGAGGATTTGGAAATAAAGGCGCTTGCGCTTCTCGGACTGGCCGACCCATATGGGGATCACGACATCTCATAGGAGAAAGTACGGGCCATGCCCGACAATACACGTAACGGCGATTCCCAGCAGGGAGACGCGGACAGTAGCGGCGGTTTGTGGAACGCGATCCGCTCGCTCTTTGACGATAATGAAGGCCCCTCGCTGCGCGCGCAGATCGAGG
>DDNW01000098.1:0-230 GCA_002341345.1 Erythrobacter sp. UBA2510 | reverse complement strand
CTCGCTGCGCGCGCAGATCGAGGAGGCCATTGACGAGCACGAGGACGACCATAGCGGCGAGCGCGAAGAGGCGACGCCCGGCGACATGTCGCAGCTCGAGCTCACCATGCTCAGGAACCTGCTTCACTTCAGCGAGCACGATGCCGACGATGTCGCGGTACCGCGCGGCGAGATAATCGCCATTCCGGCCCATGCCACGTGGGAAGAGCTGGTCGCGCTGTTCGCCGAGC
>DDNW01000060.1:17705-19124 GCA_002341345.1 Erythrobacter sp. UBA2510 | reverse complement strand
GAGGAGGAGAGAACCGATCACAACTTCAAGATAGTGGCTATGCTGCAGCCGCACAATAGGCAGGCCATGATGTTTCTGCATTGCAGCAATGCGAGACCGATTGGGATTGCCGCAAGAAAGGGAGCGTATGCCACCTGTGCCGGTTCCTAAGGGTGAGCCTGCGCTTGAGCGGCAGCGGACTGGGGTATTTGACCAGGCGACCGTACTGGCACAGCCTGTCGCGCCTCGGGCAAACAGCCCGTCTCATAGTCGCCGACGAATCCCCAGCAGGCGTCGATCTCCTCGCCATCCTGCTCAATGACATAGCCATAGACCCGACCGCCAAGATAAGCAGCGTAGGTGACGATTTCGCCGCGCAGGATGTCTTCAGCCTTTGCGCGCAGCGCCTTGGTGACGCGCTTTACGCCAAACTCCGTCCGGACCACTTCGAGCGTCACATAGACATAGCCAACCTGGCCGGAATCCCACGGGCAGTGAAACCCGATGGTGTTCATCGCGAGGCCGGAATGGTCAAAGAGAAACACGGGCAGAATGACCGCCTTGCGTTCGGCGCGGTCGCGTAGCTGGTCCATCGAGAGCTCGCTCTTATCCGAAACATCGGCAAGATCGCGCAGGAACACCTCAGGGCTCTCGAACTGATGGCTGTCGCCCAGCCGATAGCGTCGATGCCAGCAGATCAGCGTGCCGAGGTTGCACCAGTCCCGTGGGCTCTCAGAATCGGGATCGTGGTAGATCTTGATCGCGTGGCCCTGATAGGCTTCCTCGTAAACGGGGTCTTGCATGTCGTTGTCCTTTCTTGAAACACAATCGACCCGCTTAGCCGGTTGAGGCCGCAGGCGGGTCGATTTGGACGTGGTCAGATGGTTGGCGAGTTTGCCGACCGGCGGATCAGGCGGCGGCGCGGTTCTGACGACGCTGGACGTGCTCGACAGAGACCTTGAGAAGCCAATCCTCAAACCCGAGAATGGTCTGGTGATTGGCCACCGCCTCGATCCAGACCGCGCGAGGATCGCTGCCGATCTGTGTCGGGTCATTGTCGATCCGGCCATTGGCCATCCACGGCTCCGGCTGAATGCGTCCGAGCCAGTCCGCCAGCGACGGGATGCGCCCCTGGCAGTCTTCGCGCACATGCTGCTCGCCGATCCAACGGATCGGGACGACCCGGCCCGCGCTGTTGGTTAGGCTATGGCCGAAGTGACGTTTGGCATCATAGATCCCGACTGTATGATGTTTTTGGGCTCTGTGAACAAAGAGACCTAGGTGCTCTTTGGATGAGTCAAACCAATCATGCACATGCTGGTAATCATCTGGAACTCCGCCGAATTTTCGGGCCGAGCTTTCGGCGTGGTGGAGGGGATGCGCCATGTCAGAGCCCCTCGTGTTCGGTGGTGTCGGTCTCGATATAGCGGTTCGAGTGGC
>DDNW01000060.1:16169-17420 GCA_002341345.1 Erythrobacter sp. UBA2510 | reverse complement strand
CCGTCAGGGTGACCGTGTCAGGGACCACGACGACATCCTCAACATTGCCGGAATCGCCGTAGCCTTCGTATTGCACCTCGATGCTCGTCACACCGAGGGCGCGCAGCTCGGAGAGAAGCGCCGCACGGGTCTCGACCCGCTGCTCGGCAGCACGTCTCTGAGATTCGAGCATCTGCGCGTAGAAGTCATTCACTTGTGTCATGTCTTTGGGCCTTTGGAATTGAGGGACAGGGAGGGCGACCGCTCAGCCCGGCCGCCCCGGAGGCTTCCTTTGGCGGGTTTCAGGCCGCCGCAGTGCCGCGTTTCTCAACCGTCCGGTCAACCAGGTTGAAATAGAGGTTCTCGGTCGCGCGCTTGAACCCAGGGGGTTTGCGCGGGGCGAGGCAGCGCACCGAAGCGCTGCAGCTCTCGCCATGCTCCATCGCGAACTGCGTCACCTTGTCGATGAGGTCATCCAGGCCCGCGGCCTGGATGCGCCTCGTAGGGTAGCTCCCCAGCATCTGGAACTTGGTGACAATGAAGGCGCCATCACGATGCGCCGGGTAGAGGGTGATCTGGTAGTCGAGTGTCTTGGCCATCTCTGGTCTCCAGTGACAGGCAAGGCGCGATCATCGCGCCCTTTGGAACCCGCCAGCCCGAAAGGACCGCCCTTTGTGCAAGGACGGTCCGGGGTCGTGATTAGGGAAGGGGGGCGTCAGTATTCCGACGGCAGAAGCAGGGTCAGAACCCGGCGCGTCTGTTTGGGGTCAGAGGGCTCGGGTGAGCCATACGTGTAGTCGAAGTCATAGAGGTCGATCTTGAACCAGACCGTCGTGCCATCGAATTCGATGACTCCCATTTCGTGCCATCCCTGCGGGTCACTGTCGGCATTGAACCCGTCGAAGGCGGCAACACGGCGGGTCAGTTCCAGTTGGGCGTCGGGTCCAAGCGCCGCGACGCCACGTGTCATCACAAACTCGCCCTGCGGGGCATCGGCGACCGGGGTTGTGCCGAGGATGGAGCGGCGAAACGCGTCATTCTGGGCGGCGATGAGTGCGGCTTCCCGAACGGGATCAAGGCCGAGTGTGGTGGTCATGGGGTGTCTCCGGGACGGGCCAGCCGATCCGATATCGGCTGTAGGCAACCCGTCAGCCGGAAAGGGCCGCCCTCGATGTGAGGACGGCCCAAGGCTCATGTGGCAATCAGATCGGTGTTTGCTTCGTCAGGCCGCATCCCCGCTGAGGAAGGAGGGCAAGGACGATGGTTCATCGC
>DDNW01000060.1:4393-16042 GCA_002341345.1 Erythrobacter sp. UBA2510 | reverse complement strand
GGCAAACACCATCCCGTCGGGCAACCAGCGCGTCGTCTTTGCAGCCGTCGCCGCGTCGAAACCTTCCGTCTCGCCCGCCGTTTCCGCGAAAGCGCGCTCCATCGCGGCTGCAATATCGCCCTTGCGTTCGCGATTGCGATCCTCGGCGTAATCGTCGCCGATGAGCTTGCGCGCCGTAGCCACCGCATGTCCTTTGTTGACGCGACCCCAGTAGTTCTGGGCACTCGGGCGCCAACAGGCCGCTACATCGACTTCGAGCCGCGCACCAATCTCCTCAATGATGTGGGAGGGGCGATTGTCAGAGGAGAGCTGCGGCTTGACCGCCAGACCCGTCGCCCAAGCAAAGAGCGCCTGCTTGTCCGCGATGGGCAGCGCCGACATCGCCCGGAAGTCATCGGGTTTCTCCATCTTCATCCAGTCCGTGGCGAGGTCCTGCTCCAGCGCCTCGAGCATCTTCTGGGCGACAGTGTCCGCATGCAGCACCTCGCGGTTTGGCGCCTGGAAAGGTCGGATCGACATATCGAGCGCCTCGTTGTTGTAGGACCGTCCCAGCGCCTGTTCGCAGAGCGCGTAGAGCATCGCGTCGAACGCCACCTCGAAATCCGCCGCCAGATGCGCCCGCAGGATATGCTGGCGCGTCGCGCGCAGATCGTCGGCGAGGCTCGCCGAAATCCCGTCCGCCTTGCGCAACGTCGCGGCCGGGTCGGAGCTCGGCACCGGGGTTGAGGAGGTCGGCGGTGTAACGTGTGGGCGGACAGGTGAGGGGGCGCCATTCGCATCGGGGGTGGTCTCTTCGGGCTCGGGCGCGGCTGGAATATCCTCGGGCCGCACCAAACCCTTCTCGACCCGCAGCGCGCCGTCATGGCCGATAGTCAGAACCACGCCGGCGATGGCGCGATCAGCGTCTGCAAAAGGCTGCCGCTCTCGCTGCAAGGCCTCGATTTCGCGCAGGCGCGGCTCGATAGCGTAGTATTCTTCCGTTTCCGCCTCAGACCAGTCCGCACCGTCGTTCAGCGCCGCCAGTTCTTCCTCGCGCGCAATGAGACGTTCCTCCTCGGCCAGCAGTTCCGGATCCGGGTCGATGTCCTGCGGATAGACCCGCCCAAAACTGCGAAACGCACCGTAATCCACCGAGAGATGCACCTCGACCCATTTCCACGCCGCCTCGAAGGGCTTGGCCGCGGCTTGCAGCTTCTCGATGGCGAGGCGCTCGAGGAGCTCGGGGTTTTCCATATGGGCGCTGGCACGATCATCGAAGAGGTCGCGCAGCAGAACCCCACCCGCTGCCTCATAGGTCTCGATACCGACAAAACGCCCAAGCGCCGAGTTCGCCGAATGCGCCGTCTCGGTCAGCTGACGTTTGATGCTCTGCGGATGGATGTGATAGCCGGCCTCCACCGCGTTCCAAACCGCCAGTTGACGATCATGATCGTCGGTCAGCGTGAAGGCCATCACGCATTTGAGGGTCAGATCACCCGCACGAAACTGCTCGATGATCTCGGGCGCGACACGAGCGAGTTTCAACCGGCGGCGCACCAGGTCGACGGAGACGCCGAACTTCAGCGCAATCTCGTCTTCGCTGCGGCCCTCGGCGATCAATGTGTCGAAAGCTTCGAACTGGTCCGCCGGGTGCATCGCCGCGCGTTGGAGGTTTTCCGTGGCCGAGGTGAGGACAGCATTGCGCTCATCCTCGACGAGGCACGGCACCGGGTGATCTGCCGGAATGTCGCCATCCTCGGCAAGCTGCTTCAGCGCCTTGAGGCGACGACCACCGGCAACGACAGCAAAACACGTGTCAGACAGAGTATGAACCACCAGGTTCTGCTTGATGCCCGTCTCGCGGATGCTGGCGAGGAGTTCGGCGTCGTCGCTGGCGCTTGCCGCAACCTTGCGAACGTTGAGCGGGCTGGGTTCCAACTGGTTGAGCGGGATCAGGCGGATGTCGGCGGCGCCATCAGGCGCGGCCGATCCGGCGGCTTCGGTCTTCTTTGAGGTGGCGGGTTTCGGGCGGGTAGCGGTCTTGGCCATGGTCAGGGTCCTTGTCACGCCGGACCCGGATGAGCCTCTCTCTATCCTTTCAAGCCCGGCACCCGGGCTTCCCTTTCTCTGGCTCTGTTATGGCTATTACCAAGTTTTCGCTTCTCGCGATTAGCTAGACTAGAAATCCATGATTCTTAGCGGCCAGAAGAAGTCTGAAGTCACGACGGCCGTATGTATTCGCCTTCGTTCTCGACGGGACTAATCTCGTCGGGTTGTAGGTTCGCGAGAATCTCGGAGAGGCACCCGCGTCATAATGTGCCGCGATTTTGGCTCGCAAAATTTTAGCCGCTGTGTTGTGAACACGCAGTCACAAGAAGTGTTCAGGCATGACATCCGATGGATCGAATCGACAATGAATCGGTCCCGATTACGCCATCTGGGCGCACACGAGTTCATGAGTCTTGCGAATGATAACCAAAAACTGGAAAATTAATGTAGACACTATAACGACGACCGGCCACATAGCGTCATCGGGGGACAACGTTCCGACCGAATTGCACTTCGGTGGTGACGCAACCAGCCCGTCGCCGTGATGACAGCCAAGAACTCCAACGCCAAGTGGTTCACTGATGGTAGGCAGAGCGAAATGTCAAGAATATCAGCCCAGCATCTAAGCTTCCTTGCCGTTGTTATCCTGGTAACCGCCGCATTCGTCTGGCTGATCCTGCCATTTTACGGCGCGATCCTCTGGGCTTCCATTCTGGCAATCCTGTTTGCTCCCCTGCACCGGCGTTTGCAAACCGCGCTCGGCGACCGACGAAATGCCGCCGCCGCCCTGAGCGTGTTGATCTGTATCTGTATCGTTGTCATTCCGGGGTTGGTCTTGCTTGCAGCCCTCGCTCAAGAGGCGTCCAATCTTTACGTTCGAATCAATACCCGTGAACTGAATATTGGCGGCCTCGTCACAAGTATCGAAACGGCATTGCCGCCCTTTATGCGTGAGGCGCTGTCAGCCCTGAATCTGGGTAGTCTGAGTGATATTCAGACGCGACTGACATCATTTTTGCTGCAGGTCAGCCAAGTGATCGCCACAAGAGCGGTCACCATCGGGCAAAGTGCCGCGCAGCTCATCACCAGTCTGGGCGTGATGCTCTATCTGCTGTTCTTTCTGTTTCGCGATGGCGCAAGCCTGACTGCGCGGATCAGGCAGGCCAGCCCGCTCAGCCCAGATCACACTGATCGGATTTTTGAGAACTTCTCGTCGGTGATGAAGGCGACGGTCAAGGGAAATGCGATTATTGCGGCGATCCAGGGGGCGATCGGCGGCCTCACCTTTTGGGCGCTCGGGATTGATGCGCCGGTTTTGTGGGGAGTTCTGATGGGGGCTGTGTCGCTGCTGCCGGCCGTCGGGGCGCCGCTGGTCTGGTTGCCCGCCGCCGGGTATCTGTTGATAACCGGCGATTACCTTCGGGGCATCGTGATGCTGGGGGCCGGGGGCCTGATCATCAGCATGATCGACAATCTGCTACGCCCGCCGCTGGTCGGCAAGGGAACCCGGCTGCCTGACTATGTCATTCTCATTTCTACGCTGGGCGGCATTGTATTAATCGGGATGAACGGTTTTGTGCTGGGGCCGCTGATTGCTGCGCTGTTCGTCGCGGTCTGGCAGTTGTTTGGCGAAGACCGATCGCAGAGCTGATTTCACGGCCCCATGGCGTCACGCCTTGCGCGCAGATCGGACCTTGCGCAGCGCCGACAGCAGCCCCATCCCCAGCGACAGGGAATCACCCAGCGTTTCAAGGCGGTGCCCGGCGGCATTCATCATCTGCACCGCCCCCTGAGGATCCGACATCATCGCTTCAAGGGTCACAGACTCCAATTCGGCCAGGGCCTCCTGCTCGGGGGATGATGCCTCGCGCAAGGTGATGATCAGCAAGATGACACCGACCACGAGGTAAAGCGCCGCAACGGCCAGGCAAGCCCCCAGATCGCCCAGCGGCACACGGATCGTCAGAAACAGCGCATAGGTTGCAAGACCCGCGGCGACAATGAAGGCTGCAACCGCAAGCGCCCCGGCGATCACGCGGTGGATCAGATGGCGTACAAGAACCTGACGGCGCAGCAACGCCACCCGGCCATAGAGTTTTGCAGAGGTCAGAGCGGACATGGAAGTTCCTTTCAGGAAGCGGTTATCGAAGCTGACGACCGATGACGACCCCGACCGCGAGGCCGACGCCCAATGCAGCCAACGCGGCAAGCTGCGGATATTTGCCGATATCTTCAGAAAACTCGGCCAGGGTTTCGTCGACCGTCTTCACAAAGCTCTCGAGCCCGGCCTGCGTATCCGTGCCCTCGGCGCCAGAAGGCGCCGCCGGACCCGATGCCGCGCGCTCGTGCTGCGCGGTGTGGGCGCGTGCGTCGATCTCGGCCCGCAGGGCTTGTATTTCACTCATCAGACTCATCGTAGCCTCCTTGTCTTGCGGTTGGCAGTGTCGGCCGGTCCGGGGATGTGACACCTGCGCCTGAGGTAGAGTAGCCGACGTCGTCAATTTCAGGTTTTTGCCGCCCGCAACTGTGTATCAATATCATGTAGCAACGGCACAACGAAAACCGTGAACATCGTCGATACGACCGTTCCGAAAATCAGCGAAATCGCCAGCCCGTTAAAGACTGGGTCTCTGATCATGATCGCCATGCCCCGTATGGCCCGCGCTCTGAAGCGCCAAGTTGGCTAGAGCAGGAAATGACATTTCGACATAGAGCCAAATAGGGCGTTCCCGCAGATGCCACCTAACCCCTAGAGGGGCAGCCACCGGATGATCTGGCTCGGTCACCCTTGCTCAACCGTCGCAGGCTTATTGTGATCCCATCGAAGGGAAGTTGAAAGAGAACCCAAAACAGTTACTCAGAACCTTCTCTTATGGATTTTCGGATGGAGGCATAGGTTTTGAGGAAAAGTTCCTGCGCATCGGCATAGCTCTGCTGCAGGGTTTCCTTCGCCTCCGTTGAGGCGATCTGAAGACGGTCTATCCTGGCTTTCACGCCATCGCCAGCTTTGTCCATCTCGGCACTGAGCTCGGTGATCCGGGCATCGATTGCCGCACGCTGATCTTCGGCCAGCCCGGCCGCTTCTGCGCGCAACTCTTCGAGCGATTGACGCCACGCGTTCCGGCGCGCCTCCAGTTCAACCTCCAGAATGTCCCGCCGGGTTTCCAGATCCACCTTCGCAGCATCGAGATATGCATCCCGGTCCGCTAGAAATGCCGTCCAGCTTTCGTCAAGTGACTGGCGAGCCTGTTCAATCTGGGCGTCGGTCCAACTCTCGGCATTGGCGAATGCGTCTTCGACCTGGGCCTGATAGGCATCGCGGCGCGCCCGAAGCGCCCTGAGCGTCTCCTCGGCTTTGGCAGAGGCGTCACCCTGGAGGTCGGCCGCTTTTTGCTCGAGGAGAGCGATCGTGGCGTCAAGCTCGGCAAGCCGGTTCTGTGACCACTCCACCGCCTGCCGCGCGGCCGAGGGGGCATCCCGCCCGGCCGATTGCGTTTGCGCACTTGAATCCTGCGCCAGCGCAATGGACGCTGGCGAGAGCGCGGCCAGAGAAGAGAGCATCAGGCCGATGGCCGATATATATGATTTCATGTCTTTTTACTCCAGTTTGGCAATGAGAACCGCCTCCCGATGCGGCCAGGTCAGACCAGCTTCGAGAACGCGTCCTTGATTTTCTGTAGGGTCCGGTCATGGGCGGCCCGCGCATCTGTGAGACCGGTCTTGACGGCCTTCCAGGATTCGTCACCGGCGTCCTTGGCGTCTCCGATGCGCGCCTGGAACTTTTCAGCTTCGTCCGAAACGCGCTTGATCGCAGCGTCGAACTCGCCACGAGCCTTGTCGACGGTATGCGTCACCTGCTCGCGCATCGCCTTCCGGGCATCCTCCCAGGACTGGCGCTGAACTTTTGCCCGCGCGAGGATCAGGTCGTGAATAGAGTCCGCCTGATCCTGTGCTGCCTTCAGAAAGGCCTGAAAGGCGGTTTCCGCCTCGACCCATTCCTTCTCGACCGATTCCTGAATATCTTCGACATCGTCCCTGACGGCGTCCGCCCGGGCGCGCAGATCACGTTCGAGTTTGAGCAGAGCTTCGCGCGAAGCCTTGAGACGGGCGAGCGCCGCATCCGCTTCTTCGCGGGCCGAGACCTGTAGCTTCTTGGCGGCTTTCTCCGCCTCCGATATCATCGTGTCCGCATCGTCAAGGCGCTGCTTGATCCAGGCGAGCGTTTCATGGGCATAGGAGTGATTGCTCATCGATGTATTCCATTTCTGTTGGTGAGTGGGTGTGAGATGAATCGCGGACCTGGCCTTTTGTCTGTTCCGCGGGTTACTGGGAACGCCGGACAGTGACAAAATCGCCGCGGCAAAGCTCGCGGACCATCGCCTCGATCTGCCCCATGCAGCCGGTCTGAAACTGTTCCCAATCCATGCTGCGCAAGGTGATGCCGCGCAGAAATCGAAAGCTGATGATGGCGGTCACGATCGAACTGATCCGCAACCGCACCGCATCGTCATCAAGAGACGGGCTAGAGAAGTCGCCAGCAGCGCACACCAAGGCTTCGATCAAGGGGGCGATCGCCTGATCGAAGATCAGTGCGAAGGCCTCATCGTTGTCATAGCAACATCGCGCAACGAACGGCGCCCACGACGCCGGCTCGGCATCTTCCAGCATGATGTGCAGAAGCTTGACCAGCGCCTCCTCGAAACGGAGGGATGCCTCGGCCAAGCCGTCAACCTCCAGAACGGAAGCCGCCTCTGCGAACCGGCTGTCAGCGTAATCGGCGATCACCTGTGCCGCAGCGAGGTACAGCTCCCTCTTCCCCCCGAAATGATAGGGGATAGCCGAAAGGGCCGTGTTCGCAGTCCTAGCTAGAATGCGCGTGCTGGCACCCTCGTAGCCGACAGCCCCGATCACCTCGATGGCCGCTTCGATCAGTTGCGTACGGGTTTTCTCGCTCCGGGACTCGTGCCCGCTTTGGCGGATCAAATGGGTGCTCATTGACGCGACTCCTTCCTTCAGCACATATTTAGTTCGTTCGACCGAACTTTTCAATTGATCTATGTCAACGCATGCATTATTTCGCACTTAACGAACGTTCGGGAAGCCACTGGAGGCGCGCGATGCACCCCGCCGACACGCGAACCGCAATCCTTGAGACATCCGCGCGCCTCTATGCCGATCTGGGCTATAGCGCGGTGTCGATGCGCGACGTCGCCAGCGCCATGGGTATGACGCCAGCAAACCTCTACCACCATTTCAAAAACAAGGACGACCTCGTTCGCGAAACGGTGGCCCACGTCTTCGCCGAGAAAACCGAACCGATCGCGGAAATGCTCGAAGCGGAGAGCCGCGATGCCGATCGGCTCGACCTGTTCATCGATCATTTCGTCCGGCTGCTGACCGGGGATCGCGTCTTCTTCCGCCTTCTCGTGCGTGAACTCGTCGATGGTGATGAGGGGCGTCTCGACGATCTCGCCCATACGGTTCTCGAACGCCCGTTCCGCCTCGTCAGCGGCCTCGCCGACATTCGGCAGCCTGAGGAAGAACGGTTTCTAGCAACGGTATCTATGATCGGCGTGATCCTAGGTCACGCCCTTCTCGCACCGCTTCTTCCCCATCTGCCAGGCGGCCATGCCGGCTTTGCCGACCCCACCTCCATCGCCAACCACATCTCCGCGGCGCTCCGACACGCCGCCGCTTCCGACCTGGAGACCAAGTGAATGCGCCGCACCCTCCGTACCGCCTGGTTTCTGGGGCTTATCCTTATAGCCATGACCTCATCAGGCGCATCTGCCGAAGGTCCTGCCGGCGCGTTGCCCGCGGGTCCCGCGGCAACGGTCAAGCGCGTCATGGTCCCGACCACCTATACTGTTCCGGGCAGTGTGATTTCGGATGGCCGGATCGAGGTCTCCTCGCGGGTCGTGGGCTTCATCGAACAGCTCGATATGCGCGAAGGTCAGAAGGTCGTGCGCGGTGACCTGCTGGTGCGCATCGACCCGACCGATATCGAGGAAGCGATCCGCCAGGCTGAGGCGGGCGTGCAGGCCGCAGAAGAAGACCTGCAGGACGCCGAACAGGATGTCCGCAAATATGATGGCCTGGCCGCGAAGGGCGCCGTGGCGACCGAAACGTTACGAAAGGCCAAGGTCCGGGTCGATGTCGCAAAGGCCAAGCTCGACCAGGCGCGTTCGGCCCTGGCCGCCGCCGAAGCGCAGAAGACCTATGCCACGATCACCAGTCCGGTCGACGGCGTTATCGTGTCGGTCGCGAAGCGCAGCGGCGAAATGGCGACGGCGGGCACCACGATTCTGACGGTGGAATCCCACGAGGTGCTCCTGTTCAAGGCCTTCGTCTCGGAAAGCAGGCTCGCGACAATCGATTCGAGCCTGCCCGTGACGGTGCGAATCGACTCCCTTGGCGGAGCTGGCTTCGAGGGTCGTGTGCGGGGCATCGTCCCGTCCGGCGACGACATCACCCGTCGCTATGAACTCAACGTTATCCTGCCGAAAGACGCGCGCCTGGTTCCTGGCATGTTCGGGCGCGCGGATATCACCCTCGGCGCCCAGGAGGTCACCCTCATTCCCCGCACGGCCCTTGTGAATCGCGGCGGCCTCGACGGTGTCTTCGTCCTCGACGGTGCAATCGCACGTTTTCGCTGGCTGCGCACCGGACGGGAGTTCGGCGACAGTATCGAAGTGGTCTCCGGATTGTCGGAGGGAGAACAGATACTCGCCACCGCAACCGATGCGGTGCGCGATGGCTCCGCCGTGCGCAGGATGGAGGAGGTGAAATGAGCGACGTCCCCCTGAACTTCGCCGGCCGTCTCGCGCAAACTTTCATCACCTCGAAGCTAACGATCGTCTTCATCATCGCCGTCGCGTTGATGGGAGTCGTGGCCGTTCTGCAGACACCGCGGGAGGAGAACCCACAGATTATCGTGCCCGCCGCAGCAGTTTCCGTCACGCTGCCCGGCGCCTCGGCGGTGGAGGTCGAAGCGCTTCTGCTCACGCCACTTGAGGGTATCCTGATGGAAATCCCCGGCGTCGATCATATTGACAGCACAGCACAGGACTCGCTTGCGATCGTGCAGGTGCAGTTCAAAGTCGGCGAGCCGAAGGAAGGCTCGTTGGTCAAACTCTATGATCGCGTTCTGGCTAGCCGCAGCTGGCTGCCCGCCGATGCCGGCACACCGTTCGTCCGGAGCGTCGACGCAGACGATGTGCCCATTGTGACCTTCACCCTTGCCTCACCGCATTACAACGACTACGGTCTTCGGCGCGTCGCGGAGCGGATGGCCGAACGGTTGCGCAGCACCGAGGACGTTTCCGTGGTCAACATCAAGGGCGGCCACGAACGCGAGATCGCCATCGAACTCGATCCGGACCGCCTGCAGGCCTTTGGCGTGACCTTGAGCCAGGCCTATTCCGCCTTCACGGCAAGTAACCTGTCGGCACCTCTGGAACCGACGGTGCGCGACAATAAGGTAGAGGCCATCAGGCTGGCGGCATCCTTCACCTCGGCCGAAGACGTCCGCAATCAGATTGTAGCCGTTCATGACGGCCGCCCCGTTTATGTCCGCGATGTCGCCACGGTGACCGATGGACCGCCCTCTGAGATCGCCACCTTCAGTCGGTTTTCCTTCGGACCGGGCGCCGCGCATGACCAGGACACGGCCTCCGCGGACATGCCGGCCGTCACCATCGCCGTCGCCAAGAAAAAGGGCGCAAACTCCGTCGTGGTGTCGCAAGCGGTGATCGAGCGCGTCGAGCGCATGCAAGCGGCCTTCGTCCCTCAGGACATCCAGATCATCGTGACACGCGACGACGGCGAGAAAGCCAACGCCGCGGTTAATCTCTTGCTCGAACACCTCCTGATCGCATTGGGGACGGTCGGCCTCGTGCTGATCTTCTTTTTGGGGTGGCGTGAGGCCATGATCGTCATGGTAACCGTGCCGCTCATTCTCTCTCTGACCCTTCTTGCCGACTTCCTGGGTGGCGTCACCATCAACCGGGTGACGCTCTTCGCCCTGATTCTCGCGCTCGGGCTCCTTGTCGACGCGGCAATCGTGGTCATCGAGAACATCCATCGTCACTATGCGACGACCCGTTTCCGGAAGACGAAGGCGGAGGTGACGGTTCTCGCCACCAACGAGATCGGCAACGCCACCAATCTCGCGACCTTTGCCGTCATGCTGGTGTTTGCGGCCCTGTTTCTCGTCACCGGCATGGCCGGTGACTATTTCTACCCAATCGCATTCAATGTGCCGATCGCCATGGCCGCGTCCGTCGTCGTTGCATACATCGTCACGCCCTGGGCGGCGAACCGCTGGCTGCACCGCCACGACGTCCAGGAGGAAGAGGCGCATAACCATGAGGTCTCGCACGGCGAGCCGGGACGGCTTGAGCGACTCTATCTCCGCCTCGTCACCCCGCTCCAGCGGTATCACGTCGCCCAGATCGCATTCGGCGCCGGGATTGTCCTGCTGATGGCAGCGTCCGTCATGCAGGGTGCCTGGCAGTTCGTCCGCCCGGCGGGTGTCGGCGGCGCTGTGTCGACCCTCGGCGTGCCGGTCGGCTTCCTGCCGAAGGACAACAAAAACACTTTCAACATCGTGATCGCCATGCCTGAGACCTCTCCGATAGAGGAGACCGACAGGTTCGTGCGCGAGATCACGGCGCTGCTCGCGCAGGAGCCCGACGTCGTCAACTACCAGACCTGGATCGGCCAGGCAGGGGTGGAAGATTTCAACGGTCTCTTCAAAGGGACCGCCGGCCGCACCGGCAACAATGTGGCTGAAATCCGCGTCAACCTGACCGACAAGCATCACCGGTCGCAAAGCTCGATCGACCTCGTGCGCGAGTTCCGGCCGAAGGTCGAGACGATCCGTGCCTCCTATCCCGGCGCCGAGGTCTCGCTCGTCGAAGACCCGCCCGGACCGCCGTTGCGATCCACGGTGCTCGCTGAACTCTATGGCCCGGATTCGGAGGGGTTACGCGCACTCTCGACCGAGGTGCGCAAGGCGTTCGAGGAGACCTATGACACCGTCGACGTGATCGACACCGAACCCGTCGATGTACTCGAGCATCGCATCATCCCGGACAAGGAGAAGGCGGCGCTCTCGCATGTCTCCACGGCGCAGATTGCCGAGGCGCTCTCCCTCGTCTACGGCGGCACCACGCTCAGTCGCGCCCATCTTCCCGACGAGCGCAATCCGGTGGATGTGCGGGCCTTCGTCCCGCGGCGCTTCGCGGTCGATCCAACTCGCCTCGACCGCGTCTTCGTCGACAATGCCGAGGGCGACGCCGTGCCGATGTCCGAACTGGTTTCGATCCTACCGGCAGTGGCCGACCGACCGATCCTGCACCGCGACAACGAAAAGGTCACCTTCGTCGGCGCGGAGCTTTCCGGGTCCGTGCCCTTCTATGCCGTTCTCGATCTGCAGCGGCGCCTCGACGGCATCACGGCGCCGGACGGTCGCCCGCTGCGGACCGGCAATCTCGGTTTCCAGAAGGACGTTCCCGACACGATCGACGGCTATCAGCTCCTCTGGGGCGGTGAGATGCGCATGACCCTCGACGTCTATCGAGACATGGGACTCGCGCTCGGCGGCGCTCTGCTGGCGGT
>DDNW01000060.1:3850-4258 GCA_002341345.1 Erythrobacter sp. UBA2510 | reverse complement strand
TCGGCGGCGCTCTGCTGGCGGTCTATTTCCTGCTCGTCGCCTACTACCGCTCGTTCATGATCCCGGTTATCGCCATGTCGTCCGTACCGCTCGGCATCATCGGCATTTTCCCGGGCCATTGGCTTCTCGGTGCCGACTTCTCGGCAACTTCTATGGTCGGCATCATCGCCCTCTCCGGTGTCGTTATCCGCAACTCCCTGCTGATCATCGATTTCATCCAGGATAACCTCCGGCACGGGATGCCACTCGACGTAGCGGCCCGGCAGGCGGGCGCTGTGCGATTACGCCCGATCCTGCTCACCACCCTCGCCATCATCCTCGGCTCGGCAATCATGGTGACCGACCCGGTCTTTGGCGGCCTTGCCATCTCGCTTATCTTTGGGACAGTGATCTCGACCGCGCTCACCG
>DDNW01000060.1:0-3742 GCA_002341345.1 Erythrobacter sp. UBA2510 | reverse complement strand
CCGTCACGCCCCCAAACGAGTGGGTACGATGAGCGGGCAATCTTGGCTGACTAACGCATAAATGGTACCGCTGCTTCCGCTTTTCTAAAAGCCTGAGGTAAGGCGCAGGTAGATGATCGCGGATGCTGAGCGGAGTAACCTACATCAACAAGTCTTGTGAGACACTAGTACGGCAAGCCACGAAAAGCGATGACCCTGCACAACAACCCCGAGAATGACAATACTGCATTGATACCAGAGAGAGAGCCCTGTGTGACTGGCACGGTGGGGAAAAAAGGAATTGCTTGGCTGCTCTCAGCATTGCTCTTTTGTGTGCTGACTGTAATAGGCTTGTTCTCCGTAAGCGCACTTTTCGACACTGAAGCGCCTATCATTCGGATAGATCCACGACTTTTGTCCTCCAGCGCTGTTGCACAGATCGCGCTGCTACTTGTTGCTTACTATGCGTGTGATGGCTTGAGATTGTATTTCGTACTCCGGGCACTCGGAGAACGTGTTCCTCTCAAGGATATCGGGCCGCTCGTTTTCATTAATCTCTATTTCTCAAACATCACACCGATGGCAACTGGGGGAGGCCTTGCCCAAGTCTGGTATCTGCAAAAGCGCGGCGTTCCCATAGGTGTTTCAGGCGCGGCGACATCTATCCGGACCATTCTCGCGATGCTCATGGTTTTTGGAGCGGCACCGGCCTTTCAGTTGCTCGCCCCTCCCATGCGCGACGTCTGGCACCCCAATGAGCGTATCGTTCAGTCCGTGTCGTGGGCAATGGCTCTGTATGTGACAGGCCTCTTGATCGTTCTCTTTCGTTCGAGCCTCGTCGGCACCGCTATCGGAGCCGCGTTGAAGGTGGCGTCGTGGTTGGGAATTC
Source organism: Erythrobacter sp. UBA2510 (assembly GCA_002341345.1). Lineage (GTDB taxonomy): Bacteria > Pseudomonadota > Alphaproteobacteria > Sphingomonadales > Sphingomonadaceae > Alteraurantiacibacter. Next base: position 2,874 of record DDNW01000060.1, on the reverse strand, counting down.
TCGACACCGACAGGCGCGACCGCTGGATTGTACGAATGCGAGAAGAGATGACTGGGTTCTCTCGCAGCTTTTGGCTTTTCGTAACGGGAAAGCCGCTTTACGCGGTTCTGTCCCTATTCTTCACGGCATGCTTCCTGCTAATACTCTTCGCCTTCCCCGGCCTGCTTCTTTCGTTGCTCGGCTATCCCGTGGACTGGCTTTCCGTGATGGCAACAGTATCCGTGGTGACCTTTCTTATGTACTTTGCTCCAACGCCTGGCGGGGCGGGGATCTCGGAGCTGACCTTCGCTAGTTTGATGACCGGGCAGGTTTCGTCCGCTCATCTTCTGCTCATCGTTTTTGCATGGCGGCTACTCACCATCTACTTGGGCGTGACGATCGGCGCGATTTTCACGTTTATGGCTATGCGATCAAGGAGCCTGGTGCCGTGAAGCAGAAAGCTCTACTTTCTTTGGCTTTCTACTTGAATGTCTTCATCTTGTTTTCGCTGTCAGGATATAAAATATATCTAGCGTTAAGCGCACCTGATTTGACCGCACGGCACACTTGGCAAATCGAGCAGATAGAAACAACGACTCGTGATCGCGAGATGGTTCGCATCGCAGTGATCGGTGAGGCCAACAACTCGATCGGCGTATTCGAACGCCAAATCGTCGAGATGCTGAACAGTTCGAACATTGATTTCGTTGTCTCGGCAGGCAACGCTGTGAGCAACGGCGGAGAGGCGAGCTACCGATCACTCCTCGGATCTCTCTCCCGGCTCGAAAAGCCCTTTCTTTTGACACCGGGCAATCACGAGGTTAGCGATTTCGGCAGCAATCGATTCTACCAGAGGTTCGGGCCGTATTTCTATTCCTTGTCAGTGGGCAAAACGACACTGGTCTTCCTTGACGGAACTGGGCGTAGCTCGGCGACATGGCAGGAGCGGTGGCTCGCGGACCTTCTCAACAGCAAGAGCGATCGACAAATCATCGTCTTCGTAGGGCAACCCTTACTGCAACCACTGGCAGAACCTTTGTTCAAACCGGACGAGGGAATCTGGTCCGCACCTGAGGACCAAGCCCGGTTGTTAGCGCTGTTTAGGTTATTGGGTGTCGATGTGGTGATCTCTGCCGGAGCATCCGTGTTTTCGGACCAGATCCACGACGGCATTCGGTTCATCACAACCGGTGGCGGCGGCGGTTTGATCCTAAACAACGAAACAAGCTTCTACCATTTTCTCGAGTTGAAGGTCGATGGGAAAGGTATCGCCGTCGACGTCGTGAAGATTGATACAGCCCCCTCGCTTCCCTTGCGCTGGCTCGAAAGCCTCTGGGCCTTCGTCTATTCGCTATTCTACGTGCATTTCTTGAACTTCCTACTGATCTTTTCAGTGTTCGCGATCACGGGCATATATCTATTTAACGTCCTATTCGCGGAGCAGGACTACTACCCAGCCTATAATGCTCCGCCGTTGTCGCATCTGGGCCGCCCCCTGCGGGTCGTGATGATGACCAACAACTACTTGCCCTTTATAGGTGGCGTTCCAATTTCCGTGGAGAGGTTAAAGCGTGGCTTGGAGGCGCACGGTCACAGCGTTCTGCTAGTGTGTCCGAGCTATGGCATGGATACACCGGATAGCACCATTCTGCGCGTTCCGGTACTCTTTTCTACCCGTGGCTGGATCCGGATCGCAAATCCGTTCTTGACCCAGACGCGTCGCAAGGTCGAGGCCTTTGATCCGGATATCATCCATGTGCATCATCCATTTTGGCTCGGTACACTAGGGCGGATTATGGCCAGACGGCTCAACATACCCGTGATCTACACCTACCACACCCGTCTTGAACACTACGCGCATCAGATCCCGCTACTGAGTGCGCTCTTTCGCAACTTCATTGCTCATTGGCTGGTTCGTCGCTTCTCCAACAGATGCGACGCGGTGATCGTCCCTACGCCGGTGGCACGCGACTACATGCGGTTGATCGGGGTTGTTCGCCCGGTTCACGTACAGCCGACGGGCATCGACCTCGAAGCATTTGAAGTGCCAGAGGGGGCTCGCCTAGGGAAGCTTCGTCGAGAGCTTAATCCGGATGGAAGGCTGGTATTCGTCACCGTTTCCCGACTATCTCCGGAGAAGAACGTCGGCTTCATCATTGCCGCGATGGCGCGCATGAAAGGTTTAAGCCCCGTGCCGTTTCGCCTCTTGATCCTCGGAGATGGGGACGAGCGCCCCAGACTCGTAGCGGCGACAAGAGCCGCAGGTCTCGAGGACACCGTCTGCTTCCTCGGCAATGTCAAAGAGACGTTGATCTCGGAGTATCTTGCGCTTTGCGACATCTTTGTTTTCGCTTCGCGATCCGAAACTCAAGGAATGGTCGTCTTGGAAGCGATGGCGGCCGGTCTGCCCGTCATTGCGGTCGACTCAAGCGGCGTGGATGCGTTCGTAGAGAACGATGTAACCGGGTACCGGACGCAGGAAGATATTATACAATGGACCAACTCATTGGCCAAGCTGAGTCTGGATCGGATGCTGCGAAAAAAGTTTGGCGCTAATGCAAAATTCGCGGCCCGGAAACATTCGACGTCGGAATTCTCGACGGCTGTGGCTAACCTTTATGAAGGCCTGATAATGAGCCGACTTCACTCGGGGGAGCCAACCCTCGATCTGCCGGTCAATTCCCCCGCAGTTCTTAAGGGGAATGCGGAAGTAGAATTTTCTCGGCAGGACGACTGAATTGATAAGAGTTTGCCGGAGATAGTTTAGAGGGCTCTGTTGCAAACTTTTTCAGCGGCAAGCATTTTGTGGGTCATTGCTGAGATAAGGGGTGTAGCATGAGCGACTTCAAAGGCCGTCATTTCCGGGGTGAAATCGTGCTTTGGGCTGTGCGTTGG
>DDNW01000208.1:6796-7860 GCA_002341345.1 Erythrobacter sp. UBA2510 | reverse complement strand
CGCGGACCGCGCCTATACACGCGCGCGATGGCGGTGGCAATTGTGGCGGAGGCTGCGGGGATGCGCTGCGTTAATCGGTAATACTAAGCGGAAAGTAACCACGATTCGGGACAGCTATTCGCAACCCTCTCGCCAAATCGGCTGCGAATGTCATTCATCGTCGCATCCAGTTGAGGAGGTGTTCGATGAATCAGGTGATCGAGTATCGCGGACTTGCCGCCAATCTTCGCCGCGAGGCGCAAATCGCCAGCCTGCCGAATGTGCGCGGGCTGAAGCTGGCCGCTGCCGAGCGGTGGGAAGCGATGGCGCTGGAAATAGAGAACACGATTCGGCCCAGCGGCAAGGCGCTGGCCGACGGCTGGATTTTTTGATCCGCACAGAGTTTTTTCCGCTCACGTGGAAGCGGCGCCAGCCCACTCCCCCACCCGGCCCCCCAAAGATTACCTTGTCGTGAGACCGGGTGGGGACGTAGGCATTGGCAAGCGCGAGGCTGCGGTGGTGCAAAGACCTGCACTCAAGTAGCGGTCTGTGCGGTAGGGCAGAAAACCGCACTCAAGTAGCGCTCCGCGAGGTAGTGCTCAAAAAGGTGGTGCCCAGGGGCGGAGTCGAACCACCGACACGACGATTTTCAGTCGTCTGCTCTACCACTGAGCTACCCGGGCATCGCCGCGGCGACGACCCTGAAATGGGCCGGCGAGCGATTGGAAGGGGGCCTATGGCGAAGCGGTCCGCACTTGGCAAGACCCTTGATTAGGTTGCACGCTTGCGAGAGTGGGCTGGTGCGGCAAAAGCTCGGCTGGAGCTGAAACCTAAACCTGATCGTTATCGGCACCATCGCCGCGCACGATGTCATCGGGCGAGGCAGGTGCGCCCGGCACCGCATAGGCTTCGCCGAACCAGCGCGCGAGGTCGCGGTCGCGGCACCGGCTCGAGCAGAAGGGGGCGAATGCCTCGACGCGCGGCTTCTTGCAAATCGGGCAGGCTTTGGTTCTGGTGCTCACGATGACACTACCTGGGCATGGGGCGCGCCGACTGCAAGGTCCGGATCGCTTTCCAATCTGACT
>DDNW01000208.1:1727-6670 GCA_002341345.1 Erythrobacter sp. UBA2510 | reverse complement strand
CGGATCGCTTTCCAATCTGACACTGCGGGCCGTGCGGCGCTGCAGTTCGGCCAGCCACTCCGCATTTAGATGGGCGATCACTGCGGGATGGGCGCGCAGGACGGTTGCTCCCGGGCTGCGCAATTGCTCAGCCATACGAAGCAGCCATCGGGCAGCAGCGCCGATGCGGTCGATCTGCTGACGATGCAGGATCGAGGGTCGCTCGTGCCTGCTGACGATCTGAACGAAGCCGAAACCGTTCATTGCCGTTCGTTCGTGATTCCACCCGCTCAACGCCCGTTCAAAGACTGCGTCCACTGCTCTGCGGTCGGCCTTGTCGGCAAGGGTAGGGAAGTCCACGCCGATAGAACCGGATAGGTCCAACAGACGAATGGCGCGTGCCACCCATTCAGCTCCGGCAAGCGCCAGCTGGCGCACCGGCAAATCGCCATCGATATCGATCAACGTCATTGCGGGGGTTGGGCTGAGCTGCAATTCGCCGTGAGGGAAATGCATCCGGCCCTCCCACGCATCGCTCCGCAACTCTTCCCAAACGTCGCGGCCCAGCGTGGTGACGGGTTTAGCGCCGAGCAGTTCGCGAAGGCGCGGAGCGGGGCGACAAGTTTCGTCAGTCGGACGTGTCAGGGCAAGCTTGCGGCGCTGCTTCTCTCCGGTTGCACCGCGGGTGACCAGCAGCCGCATTCCTGCGCCTTCGCTGGCCGATGGCGGAAGCTTGTCGACCAGCGCCTCTGTGCCATCGGAAAAGCGTACCAAGCCGCGCGCTGATCCACGAGGGCGGCGGACGAGGGTGGCGTCCGCGACCTGGCCAGCGGCGAGTTCGCCCGGCCAGTCGATTCTCGCACCAACAATGCGGCCATCTTCAAACAAGGCGGCGCGGTCCTCGCCGATCCCTTCCTCGATCAGCCACTCAGGCAAGGGTGAAGCCAGCCGATTTGAGCAATGCGCGCGTTTCGAACAGAGGCAGGCCGACCACACCCGAATGGCTGCCCTCGATCCACGCGACCAGCCCCTCGGCAGCGCCCTGAATGGCATAGCCGCCCGCCTTGCCGTGCCATTCGCCGCTGGCGAGATAGGCGGCCAGTTCCTCGTCAGAGAAGCGCTTGAAGCGCACCGAGGTGACGCTCAGCCGCTCGCGCAAGCTGCCATCGGGAGCGAGCAGCGCGACGGCGGAAAGCACCTTGTGACGACGGCCCGACAGTAATGTCAGGCACTGGCGCGCGGTGGCCTCGTCCTCGGCTTTGGGCAGGATGCGGCGACCGGCAGCGACGACCGTGTCGCCCGCCAGCACATGCGCGCCGTCGGTCGGCACTGCGAGCGCCTTTTCACGCGCCATGCGCACGGCATAGTCACGCGGAAGTTCGCCGGGGGCGTGGCGCTCGTCGATATCGGCAGGCGCGACCGCATCGGGCACGACACCGATCCGCGCGAGCAGATCGCGACGTCTGGGGCTTGCCGAAGCGAGAATGAGACGGTGTGCCGTCACCGGCAAACCGGGCTTACTGCGGGCCGGGGCCGCCGCGTCCCGGCATGAAGCGGTAGGTGATGCGCGCCTTGGTCAGGTCGTAGGGCGTCAGTTCGCACAGCACCTCGTCGCCCACCAGCACGCGGATGCGGTTCTTGCGCATGCGCCCCGCCGTGTGGCCGAGCACTTCGTGCCCGTTTTCCAGTTCGACTCGGAACATCGCGTTGGGCAGCAGCTCGACCACGTGCCCGCGCATTTCGAGGAGTTCTTCTTTCGCCATTAAAGGCGGATTCCATTGGCAAAGTTCGTCATGGCGGGGCGCCATAGCCGTGCGGAGGGGAAAAGGGAAGCATGCTCATGCCAGTGCGGTCAGGTAGGTTGCCTCAACCTGTCACGAAGCACGCGACACACTGCGACATTTTGATACGCGATGCTGTATTGCAGCATGACCGGGCGACGGACATAGCGCTGCCACGGGGGAACGGCAGATCATGTTCATTGGATTGAGAAATTGCGTCACATCCCTCTCTTTCGCCAGTCCGCATTCGCCCACCTGACCTGCAGCCATCTTGCCCTGGCGGCGGGGGTGTTGCTCGCTGCTCCGGCGATGGCGCAGGATGCGACCGATATGGAGCAGGCCGCACCGTTAGAGGACGACGCCGACGCTTTGCCCGACGATTATTATGACGTGAGCACCATCGTCGTTTCAGGAGCACGCTCGCGCTATTTGGTCGATACTCCTGCGCTGCCCGTGCTCGAACTCGATGCCGAGGATATCGAGGCCTATGGCGTCGGTTCGATCGCCGAACTGCTCGAGGAACTGTCCGCCGAAACCGGCAGTTCGCGCGGGCGCGGCGGCGGTTCGCCCGTCACGCTGATCAACGGCGCGCGCATTTCCTCCATGCGCGAAATGCGCAGCTATCCGCCAGAGGCGGTCGACCGGATCGAGGTCTTCACCGAGGAGGTCGCGCTGCAATATGGCTATTCCGCCGACCAGCGGGTGGTGAATATCATCCTGAAGGACGACTTCACCAGCCGCGAGATCGAAGTCGAATACGGCCAGCCATGGGATGGCGGCTATTCCGAGCAGGAGGTCGAGGCGACCTATCTGCGGATCGACGGGCCGAGCCGGCTGAACTTCAATTTCAGCTGGGAAAATTCCAGCACGCTGACCGAGGCCGAGCGCGCGATCATCAAGTCGCCGAGCGACATCCCGACCTTCACCACCGATCCCGACCCGGCCGCCTATCGCAGCCTCGTCTCCGACACGGCGAGCTATGAATTTACCGGAAACTGGACCACGCGGCTCGACAATCGCGGCACGGCGCTGAGCGTCAATGCCACGTTTGAGCGCGACGATTCGCTCAGCCTGCAGGGGCTCGACACGGTGACGCTGACCGACCCGCTGGACGAGACTGCTTACCGGGCGTTCAACCTGCAATCGCCGCTGACCGTCGACCGGCGCAGCGATACCTATTCGCTCGGTGCGACGCTGAACATGGGGATCGGGGACTGGTCGGTGACCGGCACGCTCGATGCCAGCCGGAGCGAATCGACCTCGCTTATCGCGAAGAACGCCGATACCGACGGGCTGGTCGCCAATGCTGCTGCAGGCCTGCTGGCACTCGATGCCGATCTCGACAGCCTTGTCTCCTCCGCCGGTTTCGACACCGCCAACAGCGCGACCAATACGCTCGATACCAACCTGACGGCGGGCAAGGACATCCTCTATCTGCCCGCGGGCGAGGTAAAGCTGACGCTCGACGCGCAGCTCAAATATAACGACATCACCAGCACGGATACGCGCAATGCGGGGGTCGAAACCGCGCTTGATCGCACGCGCGTGGGCGGCGGCGCGGTGCTGATCGTGCCGCTGACCGAGCGTGGCGGCTTTCTGGGCGAGGCAGGCGACCTTACTGCCAATGCCAGCTTCGGGATCGACCGCCTGTCAGACTTCGGTACGCTCTACGACTGGAGCGCCGGGCTGACCTGGGGGCTGACCGACAAGCTCTCGCTCAGCGTCAATTACCTCAACCGCGACACGGCGCCGACCCTGACCCAGCTGGGCGCGCCCGAGGTCGCGACGGTGAACGTCCAGACTTACGACCTTGCGCGCGACGAGACGGTGCTGGCGACGATCATCACTGGCGGCAATGCCGATCTGGTGGCCGAGAAGCAGAGCGACTGGAAGATCGGGCTGGTGTGGGAAATCCCGCTGACCGATCGCGGCAGTTTCACGCTCGATTATGTCCGCAACCATTCGCAGAACGTCTCTTCCTCCTTCCCGACGCTGACCCCGGCGGTGGAGGCAGCCTTCCCCGACCGCGTGACCCGGGATGCGAGCGGCCAGCTGCTGTCGATCGACCAGCGCCCGGTTACCTATGCCGAGCAGGACCTGGAACGCCTGCAATTCGGGCTGCGACTGGGCGGCAGTCTGGGCAAGTCGAGCAATGAGGCGGGTGGCAGACAGGGACAGCGCGGGTCGGACGTCGGTGGTCCCCCGGGCGCTGGCGGGCCTCCGCGCGGCGGACGCGGTTTCGGACGCGGTCCGGGCAGCGGCTCAGGCGGACGCTGGTTCGTGAACCTGGAATATACGCTCGACCTGAAGAGCGAGATCCTGATTGCCGAGGGCATCCCCGTGCTCGACCTGCTGGGCGGCGATGCCGTGTCGGGTGACGGCGAGGCGCGCCATTCGGCAAATATGCGTGCGGGCTTCTTTTACAATGGCTTCGGCCTGTTCAGCTTCACGCGCTATTACGGCGCCTCGCGCATCGATGGCGACACCACCGACCTCACTTTCGACGATTACGTCACCGTCAGCGGGCGGCTGTTCGTCAATCTCGGCCAGCAGGAAGGGCTGGTGAAATCGATGCCGTGGCTCGACGATACGCGGCTGTCCTTCGGCATGAGCAACATCTTCGATACGCGCCAGACGGTCACCGATTCCAGCGGGCAGGTGCCGATCCGTTACCAACCCTATCTGATCGACCCGACCGGCCGGCGGTTCGAGGTCGAATTGCGCAAGCTGTTTTAGGAAACAGCTGTTGCGGCAGATTTCCTGCGGGCGATGAAATAGAGCGCCGTGCCCAGGGCCACGAGGCCGGCCAGCACCAGCACCGATTTGACATCGACCTGCAAGGCCACCCAGGCCGAGGCGACGAGCGCGATGCCCGCCATGATCAGGTGCAGCGCCTTCAATTTGCCGTCGCGCCTTTCGATCACCGGCAGCGCGGCGGCGCAGGTCGCATAGGTGATCAACCGGACCAGCGTGGCCGCCACGGCAAGCACGGCGAAGCCTTCCCACAGGCCGAAGAGGATCGCCGCCACGCCGGTAAACAGGATCGCATTGGCGGGTGTGCCGAAGCGCGGCGAGACATAGGCGAACCAGCGCGGCAGCATCCGCCGCTCGGCCATGCCAAACACCAGCCGGGGGATCGAGGTCGCGTTGTTGAAATTGTTTGCGCCGATGCTGAAGGCCGCG
>DDNW01000208.1:240-1610 GCA_002341345.1 Erythrobacter sp. UBA2510 | reverse complement strand
TAGCTGAAGGCCGCGGCCACGACCAGCGCGACCGCGCCGACCTCGCCCATGCTGACGCGCGCCGCCTCGGCCAGTGCATTGGTCGAAGATGCTTCGGGGGCAATGGCGAGGAAGGCCCAGATCACCGCCATGTAGAACAGCGTCACGCCCGCCACCATGGTGACGATGGCGAGCGGCACGTTGCGCTTGGGATCGCGCATTTCGCCGGCTGGCTCGACGATCGTCTCGAACCCCATGAAGGCATAGAAGGTGAGCAGCAGCGTGCTCTCGACAGCGGTAAATTCGGGCATCGCAAAGCCGATTTCGCTCGTGGTCGTGAACAGGGCGGAGATCACCAGCGCGGCGAGCGGCAGCACCTTCACCGCCGTCATCACGCCCAGCGTACCGATCGCGCCGCGCATGCCGAGCAGGTTGATGAAGGTTGTCACCGCGATGATCGTGGTCACCGCCACCGGCGTCGCGACCGGGCCCTCCAGCACCGGGAACAGCGCCGCGAGATAGGCGACCATCACGCTGGTATTGGCCGCCGTGGTCACGATGGCCGAGGCGTAGCGCGCCCACCCGGCCTGAAAGCCGACGAAGGGGCCGAACGCCGCCTCGCCATAGAGGACCGATCCGCCGCTATGTTCGAACCGTGCTGCCAGCCAGGCGTAGCAGATCGCCAGTGGCATGAAGATCAGTCCGCCGACCAGCATCATCCATGGTGCAAAACTGCCGACGGCGGCGGCGAGCACGGCGGGCAGGGCGAAGATGCCCGCGCCGATCATTCCGTTGACGGGGAACAGCGCCGCCCCCCAGAAGCCAACGACGCGCGGCGGGCTCGTATTTCCACTCATCATTGCGCTACCGCCCGTTGCTGCCCGCCTGTTTTGGCAGCCTGCCTGCATATGGTGCAGTGCGCAAGCGCCAGAGCGACCGCCCACGCAAGCGGATTGAGAAGCGGCGCGCTGGTGCCTATGTGAACTGCATGTCGCGCACCCCCGCCGGATCTCCGCCCGACCCACGAGGCGCCAGTCGCTTCAACGAGGAGCGCGCTGCACAGGCCGTGCGCGGCGATGCCAATCCCGACCTCGCGGCGGGTGTGGCGGCAATCCGCGACGTCCTCTCGACCCTGCCGCCGCGTCCGGGCGTCTACCGGATGAAGGATGCGCGCGGCGACGTGCTGTATGTCGGCAAGGCGCGGGTGCTCAGGAACCGGGTGGCGAACTACACCCAGGTCGGCGGCCTGCCCAACCGGCTCCAGCGGATGGTCAGCCAGACCCGCTCGATGGAGATCGTCACCACCAATTCGGAGTCCGAGGCGCTGCTGCTCGAGGCGCAGCTGATCAAGCGCTTTCGGCCGCCCTACAACGTGCTGCTGCGCGACGACA
>DDNW01000208.1:0-130 GCA_002341345.1 Erythrobacter sp. UBA2510 | reverse complement strand
ATTATTACGGCCCCTTCGCCAGCGCCGGATCGGTTAACACTACGATCAACGCACTGCAGAAACTGTTCCTGCTGAGGAGCTGTACCGACAGCTTTTTCAGCCGCCGGGACCGGCCCTGCCTGCTCTACCA
>DDNW01000211.1 GCA_002341345.1 Erythrobacter sp. UBA2510 | reverse complement strand
GGCATCGTGTCGTACATCCAGTACATCACGACCGTCAGGTCCTTGCCCTCGTCGCAACTGGCGTAGACGACGGGGTTGGCCTGCGTGCCGTATTTGGTCTCGCCAACGTCATAGACTTGCGTCTGCTGGCAGCCGAGCTGGTCGAAGAAGCCCTTAACCATCTCGGCCGATTCCTGGATTCCCTCGCCCGTGTTGGAGATGCTGGGCTGCTTGATCCAGTTCTGCAAATTGATGACGTGCTGTTCGAAATTGTCGTCGATATGCTGGAAGATCGCGGCGATCTCGGGATTGGTCATCTTCGACATGTCGGGCGAAATCTCGACATCGGCATCGGCGCGCAGGCCCAGCGTGGAACCGCTGGCGACAGTCGCGCCCGCGCTCTCTTCCGCCGTTTCCGAACAGGCGGAAAGAACAGCCACCGATCCGAAGGCGGTGGCGATAAGCAGCGCTGCTTTCATCGATTTCATTCGTTTCCCCCTGATTGACCCGAGTGTGTGACAACACTCTCATGGTCCCGTCCGTGTGATCCCGTGATCTGCGACCGATCGCGCGCCCGGCTGACCTCTGCCGCGCGCACGCAAATTGAAATATTCCCCCACAGAACACCCGAGATCGTGTGTCCCGAGCCGATGCGCACAATATGCGAATAGCTGGAGGGTTATCCTTCATTCTTCCTGCAAATTTTTTTCAATGTTCTGCAATTCTGCGCTTAAAGCAAATTTGTCGCCGGAATCTGCAACCGAGGACCTGCACCGCAGTCCCGAGTCGCGGAAGCGGTCAAAATGCCCGCATTTCTGCGGTTTTCAGGGCCAGTACTGAGCAGGTCGTCGTCTTGCGCGCGGCAGGCCAAGGCCATAAGCGCCGCCCCATTATGCCTCGTTCGCTCAGCGTTTTTGACCTCTTCAAGGTAGGCATCGGCCCCTCCAGCTCGCATACTGTGGGCCCGATGCGCGCGGCCCGTCTGTTCGTCGAAGCGCTCGCGGAAACCGGGTTGATCGGTCAGACGCGCAGGCTGCACGTGACCTTGTATGGCTCGCTCGCGGCGACCGGGCACGGCCACGCGACGCCGGGGGCAACGATCCTCGGATTGATGGGGCAGGAACCACAGAAGATTGACCCGGACGAAATCGCCTCGCGGCTGAAACAGCTCCGGACGACCCAGAAGCTGCTGCTGGGCGGACGGCACCAAATTACCTTCGACGAGGCGCGCGACATCAGCTGGCAGGCCGCAGAATGCCTGCCCGGCCATCCCAACGCGCTACGCTTCGCCGCGCTCGACGACGCTGGCGAAATCCTCTTCCAGCAGGACTGGTACTCGGTCGGCGGCGGCTTCGTGGTTGAGCGCGGCGACTTCGAGCGTGGCTTCGAAGAGAACGAACTGCCGACCCCGCCCTATTTCTTCGACACCGCCGACCAGCTCCTTGCGATCTGCGAGGAGACCGGCATGTCGATCTCCGAGGTCATGCTCGCCAACGAGTGCAAATGGCGCAGCGAAGAACAGGTGCGCGCGCAATTGCTGGCGATCTGGCGGGTGATGGAAGCCTGCGTCGAGCGCGGTTGCGCAAGCGGCGGTCTGCTGCCCGGTGGGCTCAATGTCCGGCGCCGCGCCAGCGCACTGTTCACCAAGCTGCGCGACCGCGCGTTGAACGACAATTCCGATCCACTCACTGCGCTCGACTGGATCAGCCTGTGGGCGCTGGCGGTGAACGAGGAGAACGCAGCCGGTGGGCGGGTGGTGACCGCGCCGACCAATGGCGCGGCAGGCATCGTCCCGGCGGTACTGCATTACTACATGCGCTTCGTGCCTGGCGCGGACGAAGACGGCGTGGTGCGCTTTCTTCTCGCCGCTGGCGCGGTCTGCATATTGTGCAAGCTCAATGCCTCGATCAGCGGGGCAGAGGTCGGCTGTCAGGGCGAGGTCGGCTCGGCCTGCGCGATGGCGGCGGCGGGCCTTGCCGAAGTGCTGGGCGGCACCCCGCTACAGGTCGAGAATGCCGCCGAGATCGGGATGGAGCACAACCTCGGCCTCACTTGCGACCCGATCGGCGGGCTCGTCCAGATTCCCTGTATCGAGCGCAACGCCATGGCCGCAGTCAAGGCGATCCATGCAGCCCGCATGTCGATGAAGGGCGACGGGACGCATCACGTATCGCTCGATCAGGTGATCGAGACGATGCGGACCACCGGGCGCGACATGATGGACAAGTACAAGGAAACCTCGACCGGCGGCCTCGCGGTCAACTGGACCGAGTGTTGATGAGGGCCGCTGTGTCATAGACCGCCTGCCCGCATAAGCCTCCACCGGCTACCGAGCCGCGTCATGGCGATGTCGTAGCTGATCGCAGCGGTGGCAATTATTGCGGCAAAGGAAAGCCCGCCAGTCCGGATTGCTGGCAGTCAAAGCTCGTCCGACATGGCGGAAAGAGTGCGCATGTCGATGATATAAAAGGCCAGATGCAGCGCCGCATAGGCAAAGGCCGCGATACCATGATAACGCCGGATCTCGAACCATCCCTGCGTGAAGCGATTGCGTCCGAGAATGTCGGCCTGCGGAAAACCCACCTGACCTGCCCCATAAGGGTGGTCCAATGGTTAAGTTAGAGTTCCGGGTGCATCTCATCATGAAAGACAGAGATTGAGGCAGCTTCGAACTGTTCAACATGACTGAGCATTTTCATCGTTCATCAGTTTCAATTCGATACCAGGTTCCGGCATTTGACGAATTCGATCGCGTTATTTCCTATGCCTCGATCCTCGCGAAGTAGTCGGACCGCATCACTTCCACATCCGACAGGAAAGTGACGCCGGCGCGGGTTTCGAACAGGCGGGCCAGGCCGCGTGCCAGGTCGGCGATGACCTTCGGCTGGCCCACGCCGACGAACATCACGAGGCCGGTCTGGTCGTTGAAGATCGTCTTGCCCTGATGGAACCCGCTATGGCCCATTCCGGCCACATCGCGGATCATGGTCCACCCCCCGATACCCGATGCTTCGAGCAGGTCCTCGACCAGCTGGTGGTCCTGCGCATGAATGACGATCTCGATTTTGCGCAGGCGATGGAGCGGCAGGTCGCCAATGGTGGGATTGGTCATTTTCGTATTCTCCCGGTTCAGCAGGTTATCGAATGAATTATGGTGCCCTCGTCCGGCTCTGCACAGTCCTCGCGCCAGCGCAGCGCCTTTCCGGTTTGGGGGTCGATGACGACGAGCTGGACCCAGCCCTTGCCGAAAAACCGGGCGAGAATGTCATTTGCCTCGACCACCGCCTGCACACGTTTCAACGGCGCAAGCACCACGGTAAGCAGGCGCTGCGGCACGTGGAAGGCCGTGCCGTCATCGGTGAACAGCGACTGGCGCGGGAGCCCGACCTTGAGGTCGCCGCCATTGCCCTGCACCACGCCGATCCCGCCAAGGACGTTCTGGGTCACCTTGTCGCCTGAACCATAGCGATCGTTGTCGATGGTCGAAAACAGGTACTGGCAGTTGATCCACTGCGCGACCACCATCGGGGCGGTCAGAATGGTCGTCAACGCTTCGCCATTCGGGTCCTGCTGCCAGTCATAGCTGTGCAGGAAAGCACGCCCTTCCAGATCGATGCCGCTGGTCCAGTGTCGTGGCCCGACCAGAAAAGCGGCATTGCCCGCCAGGCCCCATTCGGGCCGAATCTCGCCCCAATGCGCCGCGCCGGTCAGCAGATCGTCGGGCGTCCGGTCGAGCAGGGTAGCCCTCCTCGCCCGGTTGGCTTTCCCTGCCTTCGCAAGATTGGCCTCCAGCGTCGTCAGTTCCGCGCGGTGGCTCTGGGGCACACGATCACGGTCGAACACGGTCACGGCGTCAGTCGTCGTGTCGTGCTGCGCAGCGAGGAACCAGCTGTCCTGTGGGATGGCGAACCCCTGCTCAGCCATGCCCTCGCGCACGTCGGGATCGTTGAGCATGGCCGCCAGCACGCGCGCGTTCGAGCCACCTGCATGGCCGCCACACGCGCCACAATCGAGCGCAGCGGCATAAGGGTTGTTGACCGCGCTCCCGCCATGTCCGGCCAGCACGACGAGTCGGGCTGTGTCGGGTTTCATGCCGGTCAGGCGGAACAGGGCGCTCGCGTAGCCGACCTTGTCGGACAGGCTGAAGCCGTTGCCCCGCGCATTGGAGACGCTGCAATCAAGTCTGGGTTCGAGGGATTGCTGCCGACGCGCCTCTCGCCGGTTGCGGTTCCGGTCGGCTAGCCGTGGCGCCATTGTCCGGGCGAGCATGGCCAAACCCGCCAGCGGCCCGGTCGCCTCCGCCGTGGCGAAGGCCGAACCACTCCCCAGCTTGGCTGCATCGAACAGGTCCGATGCTTTTGCAGCGCGACTTTCCTCGGCGGCAATCTGGTGCGCTTCGCCGGTTTTCCCGTCGACCGGGGCTTCCGTAATGTCATGCTGCGGCGACAACAGGACCGGCAGCAACCGCTTGCGGTGCCCGCCGCCCGCCGGATGCAGCGCCATGGGCAGGCCGAAAAAGCCAGCATAGCCGAACGTCTCGTAATGGCCGAGCTGCTCGAGCTGGCGCCGGAACGGTTCGGAGCGTACGTCGATACAGAACACGACTTGGGCATCCGCCCGCTCGTCACGAACCGCGGAGCGTGCCGCACCGGTCAACTTCGGAACCAGCCTATTAGACAAGGTCCGCTCCGCAGCCGTCATGAAAATCGCGCCAAGCGCGCCATCGTCGAGGCTGGCAATGGCGTTGAACCGCTCTGTTTTCGCCGCATCGAGCCGGTTCGGGTCGAGCGCGAAATGTCGCGCCAGCCAATGGCCCGCGGCGGTCGTCTGCTTGTGCCCGGCCGGTTCGGACAGTGCATCGGCCCGCTCCAGCAGCAGCCACAGCGCAAGCAGGTCGGCCATGCCCGCGGGCGCCGAGGTGACCCGCTCGCGGTCGGCATGTTCGGTCCGCCATCGGATGTGACCGGCCCAGCCAGGCAGCCGCGCCACGAGCGAGGAAAGATGGTCGAGCGGTTCACGTCCCTCACCGCATTCGGCTAGGCCCTCGGCAATCGCTTCGTAAGGGTCGCGCGGCACGGTCAGCAGCAGGGTTTGCCCCTGCCTACCCGCCAGGCTGGCATATTCACCATCGTAACGGGCCAGTGAGAGGACAGCGCGATAGAGCCCCAGCGCGCGGTTGGGCATCGGAGAGGCCGAAATACTCTGATCGAAGAAAGCGGCACACCACTTGGCGATGAAGGCAGCGTCGGGCACCGGACAGCTGGCGACATCTTCGGTCTTGCTGCGCTCTTCCTCCAGCAGACGGGCCATCAGCAGGTCGATCGCCATGACGCCAGGCGCGACATTGATCATCGCCCCGTAGACCCCGCCGAGATGGCCGATTGCCGCATCGCGCAGGGCGCGCTCATCGATCCGGCCCCGCTCAACCAAGTTCCGCCAGCCTGTGACCGGCAGGCTTGTGCGCGCGCCGAAAAGCGTGGCAGCCTGTTTCACTGCCTGTGCAAAGGGCAGATGCTCGAACCCTGCGAGCGGATTGACCGCGATGGCGCTTTCCAGCGGCCAGAGCGGCGGCACGGTGCGCGCGGCGAGCGCGACGAGACCGGCCACTTCGGTGCGGGTCAGCAAGCTATCCGTAGCGACAAGGGGCGCATGCATGTTCATGAACGATCTCCAGCGTTGGTTGCAGGCATGTTGCCAAGGTTGAGAAGCCGCACGTAAAGCTGTGCGGGCAACGATTCTTGCCGGGCGACGCGGCGCATCTGCCAGACCCAGCAGCCCAGGAATGCGGCAAGCAGCAGAATGGCGTACGGTGCCGGGAGCAAGGCGGTGCCCGAAGCCGGGACGATCGCTTGTGCCACACCGACGCCGAGCGTGTGGACCACGGCCAGCACGATGAGCATGCCGGCCAGCGCCATGCGCGATCCGATTTCGATACGCGCGAAGACGATCGTGCCCATGGTCGCCGCGCCGGTCGCGATGGCGAGCAGCAGGGGCACCATTTCGGTGCCAGCGGTACCACTTGCGGCCATCACGGAGCCAGCGACCAGCGTGATCGCTGCGACTGCGACGACCATGCGCGGCTCCAGCGCTGGCAGGCGCTCGGCCCTCATGCCGACAGCCGAGCCCGCATTGAGAAACAGCCAGGCCTTGAAGAGGCCGTGCGCCAGAATGTGCCACAGTGCGGCGGCATAAGCACCCAGGCTGCAACTCATGATCATGAAGCCCATTTGCGAGACAGTCGATCCGGCCAGCGAGCGCTTGATGTCGGGCCGTACAGCCATGATGCCGATCCCCCAGATCGCCGCGAGGAAGCCCAGCGCAACGGCGGCATAGCGGATGGCGGGTGCCGCCTCGATCACCGGGGCGAAGCGTATCAGCAGGAAGCCGCCTGCATTCACCATGCCCGCATGCATCAGCGCCGAAACAGGCGTGGGCGCGGTCATCGAGGAGAGCAGCCACTGCGCAAAGGGAGGCGTGGCGCAGCGGGTCAATGCCGCGACCAGAAGCAGCGCAGAAACCGCGATAGCGGTGGCGGGTGCGCCAGCGGCAAAGGCCGTACCGATGACCGCGATTTTGACGGTCCCGGTCGACAGATAGACCAGGCCGAAGGCCGCAAGAAGCGCCATGTCACCAGCGATAAAACAGCGCAGGGTCCGCCGCTGTGCCGCTCTGGCCTCGGCCCATCCGCCCTTGTGCCCGATCAGTGCTGCCAGCAGCAGGCCGCTGGCGATCCAGCCGACGGCCAAACCAATCAGCGTCTGGCTGTTGAGGAACAGCACCACGCTGGCAACCAGACCGGCGAGCCTGACAAAGAAGGTGCCAGGCGCTGCATCGGCGCGCATGTAGCGTGACGAATAGCTGGCGACCACGGCGCCCAGGAACAGGGTCAGCGCGCTCAGCGTCAGGCCGAGCCAGTCAGCCTGCGCGGAAGTCATGGCGGCGAAGACGATCTGGCCGGTGACAATGGCCAGGCCTGCCCACAGGGCGGCCGGGACGATGCGGACGATGACCCCGGTTCCAGCAGGCGCAGTTTGCTGTGCAAGTGACATTCGGTTCCCCTTTCGGGGCGCCATCTGGCTGCATCGGATAGATTATTGAAACGAGTTATTGAAATATCATCTATTGACAACTTCAATGGTAGACAATTCTATGACCCGCATGAACATCACCCGCAATCTCGATCTAGACCTGCTGCGCAGCTTCGTCACGATCACCGAAGCGGGCAGTTTCACGCGCGCCGGGGAGCAGCTGGGGCGAACGCAATCCACCATCAGCCTGCAGGTCAAACGGCTGGAGGAGCAGCTGGGCGTCACCCTGTTCGATCGCACCCCGCGATCGCTGAACCTGACCGCCGAAGGGGAGCGATTCCTTGGTCCGGCGCGGCAATTGCTGCGTCTGAACGATGCGGCCTTGGCCGAGCTTTACGAGCCGGACGTGGCTGGCACGGTCCGGCTTGGCGTGCCGGAGGATTTCGCGACTGCGCATCTCCCCGCCGTGCTGGCGAAATTCACCGATGCCCATCCGCTGGTGGAGCTGGAAGTCACCTGCGACCTTACGCTCAACCTGCTGCGCAAGTTTCAGAAGGGCGCGTTCGATCTGGCGCTGGTTAAACGGGAGCCGACCGAGCAGCTGGAGGGCATGCGCGTATGGCGTGAGCCGCTGGTCTGGGTCGCGCGCGACAGGCTGGCCGCAGCCGATCTGCAGACCGTGCCGCTGGTCGTTTCGCCCGAACCGTGCGTCTACCGCAAGCGGGCGATAGATGCTCTGGAGGCGGTCGGTCGCAAATGGCGCGTTGCCTATACGTCAACGAGTCTCGCCGGCAGCCAGTCCGCAGTGAACGCCGGGCTCGGCCTGACCGTCCTGCCACGCGAAATGGTGCCGCCCTACCTGACCCCGATTGTCGAGGACGAGACTCTGCCGCCGCTCTACGATACCGAGATTGCGTTAATCGAGGCCCCGGGACTGTCCTCAACAGCGCACATGCTGGCGCTCCACATTGTTGCGGCCCTGGAGCGAGGACCTTAGCCGCGTTTCTATGCCTGACCCTCTCAATCTGAGCCGCCTGATCTGGAAGGGACTCCACATCGGTCGAACGTCCACACATGGGTCGTTGCACGAACCCGCTTCGCGGGAGTGCTGCTGCCGACGGTGCTGAGACAGGATCGCCGGCGTACTTTATAGATCAATGAAGTCGAAACATTCCGGCTCCTTCAACTGAGGAGTCGAGAGATGAACGATCTTGTACCAGTTATGCCCGCCGAGCCTGTCAGACCACTGCGTCAGCGGCTGATCGACGATATGACCATGCGCCACTTCGGCCGCGAGACGCAGCGCAACTACATCCGCGATGTCGGGCGGTTCGCGGCCTTCCTTGAGCAGGAACGAAGTTGCCCGGTTGCTGGGAGCAACCACCTGCCTCAAGCATCAGGCCGCACTTTCGGTTGCCTCTGGTGCCGGTCTGCGCGTGGGCGAAGTGGCAATGCTCAAGGTCCGCGATGTGGATAGCGAGCGCATGCTGTTGCGGGTCGAGCGCGGCAAAGGCGGTCAGTATTGCAACGCCATGCTGGCGCCGACGAGCAGACGGGTCGATTTCATGGATTGCCCTCCGTTGGAATTGGAGGGGCGGCTAGGCGGGGCTTATGTCGGTGGTGCTACACGGCCCTTACAGATCCGTGACACAAAGCCGCTGCTGCTGCATCGCAACAATCATATGGCTACAGGATGTGCGAACGGCCCCCGCAAGTCGGGCCAAATGATCGATTAAATCAGGGAAATAGATGCGGTGGTTGCGGGGGTTGGATTTGAACCAACGACCTTCAGGTTATGAGCCTGACGAGCTACCGGACTGCTCCACCCCGCGATACCGTTTTTGCCTCAGGTGCCGGCGGCTGCATCCGCAGCCTTGGCTTTCCTCGCTATCGGCCAGCCAGCTGGCCTTCGCTATGGGCGCGCGGTCGCGCTTGCGGCCCTGCGGGCCGATGGCTCGTTTCCTGAAAAGGTCCCGAACCGATCCTTTCAAGCCATGACCTTGAAAGGTTTCGTCTGCCGACCAGCAATTGCCAGAGACGGCAAAAGGGCCGCCCTTGCGGGTCAGCCCTTCGACTTGTGAATGGGTTATCCTTGCACTGCCCGCCGGCTGCAATGCCTGGCGGCGTCCTACTCTTCCAGTGCTTAAGCACTAGTACCATCGGCGCTGCCTGGTTTCACGGCCGAGTTCGAGATGGGATCGGGTGGGTCACAGGCGCTATGACCACCAAGCAATGAAGCCGGCGTGCGGGCAAGGTTATAATCGATGCACCCTTATTCAGGGCAACGTGTTGTTGTCAGCGTCATCCGGCTTGAGTGAATTCCTCCACAATGCACGAGCAGTGGCATAGCCACAGGCCTGACATTGATGGTGCAGATCCAACAAGCGCGAAAAGAACTATTAGGACCGGTTAGCTCCACACATTACTGCGCTTCCACACCCGGCCTATCAACGTGATGGTCTATCACGGTTCGATGATTGCTTATCTTGAGGGAGGCTTCCCGCTTAGATGCTTTCAGCGGTTATCCCGTCCATACATAGCTACCCTGCTGCACTCCTGGCGGAATGACAGGTACACCAGAGGTATGTTCACCCCGGTCCTCTCGTACTAGGGGCAACTCCTCTCAACAATCGACGCCCACGGCAGATAGGGACCAAACTGTCTCGCGACGTTCTGAAC
>DDNW01000028.1:31177-31698 GCA_002341345.1 Erythrobacter sp. UBA2510 | reverse complement strand
AAAGGCGAAGGGTTCACCCGCCGCAGCGCCCGGTAAAGCGCGAAGGGCGGCAGCGGGAAGGGGCAGGTGAAACGCTGTGCCAGCACCACCTGGAAGATGTCGCCCGCAGCGATATATTTCTGCGCCTTGAGCACCATGGCGCGATAGTCCTTCTCGGCCACCTGCGGCGTAAGGTCAGCCTCGGGCAGATCGCCTGCGCCCGACAGTTCCGCCGGGGCGCGCTCGCTCAGCTTGCGCAGTGCCGCATCGATCCGCTCGCCCGCCACTTCGAGCGCGTGCGCCGAATCCGTCCCGTCCGCCCAGACCGGCGCGACGCAGAACAGCGCGTCGGTAAGATTGTCGAACACCAGCGTCAGCGCCGGACGCACGAACAGCATATCGGGCAGGTCGAGCTCACCTTGCGGCGCGCGCGGAAGTTTCTCCACGAGCCCGATCGTCTCATAACCGAAATAGCCGACCAGCGAGGTCAGCGCCGGTGGCAGCCCATCGGGCACGGCGATGCGGCAGCTTTTTGCCAGAGA
>DDNW01000028.1:30908-31051 GCA_002341345.1 Erythrobacter sp. UBA2510 | reverse complement strand
CCCTCGAGCGGATTGCCATCAAGCGCCACGAACGCCTCGCGGTCATGACGCCAGCTGGCATTGATCTCGCACGACTGGCCCTTGGCGCGGAACACGAGATCGGGGTCGAGGCCAAGCATCGAATAGCGCCCGCGCACCTCGCC
>DDNW01000028.1:468-30751 GCA_002341345.1 Erythrobacter sp. UBA2510 | reverse complement strand
GAATAGCGCCCGCGCACCTCGCCGCCCTCGACCGATTCGAGCAGGAAATCGCCGCGCCCCGGCACGATCAGCTTGCGCGCCGCGCCCACCGGCGTTTCGGTGTCGGCGACAACTTCGCGCCATACGAGCGCAGGTTGCCCGTGCCCGAGAGCGTCGAGCGCCTCTGCGGCATTGGCGAGGCCCGCAGGCAGTGAGTTCCCCGGTTGCGGCACGGGCGTCAGTTCAGATTGCCGGTCAGCTGCGCAACGACCGCATCGATCGCGGTCTGGTTACGCTTGACCTCGACCGCATCCTGCACGGCAGCGAAGAACTGCGTGGCATATTCTTCACCGGCGGTCCGGGCGAGTTCAGTGCTGGTCTGGCGGACAAGCGGGGCATCGCCGGCGATCTCGGGCACTTCGATATTATCGAGCGCGATTACGAACCAGGCCTGCGATTCTAGGCTTTCGAGGCGCTTGGTGGTGCCCTGCGCCATCGAGAACATCAGCGCGAGCGGGCGCGGCACCTCACCGCCGCGAGCGAGATCCTGCCGCGAGAGCGATAGCGTTTCGGGGGCAGGGAGCCTGACCTTTTCAGCTGCGACCGCCTCGGCCAGCGTCGAGCCTTTCTCGACCCGGTCGAGAATACGGCGCGAAGCCGCGCCAGCGGCCTCCATTGCCTGATCGCGGCGCCATGCGGCGACGACCTGCGGGCGGATTTCGTCGAGCGGAGCGGCGGCTGACGCGGTGATGTCGGACACTTCGTAGATCACGAATTGCCTGCTGCCGACGATTTCGGCCAGCTGCGGTTCGCCCTCATCCATGTCGAAAGCGGTCGAGATGACCCGCGCCAGTTCCTGCGGTGCGCGCTCGCTCGTGCCATAGACGAGGCCAGCGGCGGTAAGCGGCTGGCTCGTCTGCAATTCCATGCCCAGATCCTCGGCGACCTCGGACAGACTGCGTCCATCGGCAAAGTCGTCCTCGATCTGAACCGTCGTATCGCCCAGCGCCTGCCGACGCATTTCGGCGGTCAGCTGCTCGACGATCTCGCCGCGCACCTGATTGAGTGAGCGGGCAGGGCGCTCGTTCACGGAATCGACGCGCAGCACATACCAGCCGAGCTGGCCCCGCGCCGGCGCGGTCAGCGCACCGCGCGCCGTCGCAAAGCCGGTCGTGGCAACGGCCTCGGATATATTCCGGCCCATTTCGGTGCGAGAAACATCGGTGAAGGACGAGGTCCGCAGGCCGTTGTCCTGCGCTGCGGCCTCCAGCGTTTTCCCGCCCGCGACCTGCTGGACGATGGCTTGCGCGGCGGCCTGCGTGGGCACGACGAGCTGGGTGAAGCTGCGCGTTTCCAGCGCGGCATAATCGGCGGCGTCACGCTGGTAGCGCTCGGCGATCTGTTCGTCGGTCGGGGCAGGAACATTCGTCAGCGCCGCTGCATCGACGATCGCATAACGGATTACGCGGCGTTCCGGGCGGATATAATTGTCGCGATTGTCCTGATAATAGGCCTTCAGGACGGCATCCTCGGGCTCACCCTCGGGAGCGAAGGGCGCGGCGATGATGGCGGCGATGCGGCCTTCGCGCCGTTCCTGCAACAGGCGTGCATAGCGGGTCGCAACCTTGGTCGGCATGCGCGGGTTCAGATCGACCGCAAGTGCCAGTTGCTTGGCCATCAGTCCCTTGGCGAAATCGTCGCGCACCGCGCTTTCGGTCAGGCCACGCTGACTCAGCGCCTGCCGGAAACCGTCCTCGCTGAAATTGCCGTCCAGCCCGCGAAACTCGGGCATGTTGACGATCTCGCTGTCGATCAGCCGGTTGCTTGCGCGCAGGCCGTAGCGATAGCCATATTCCATGATCGAGGTGCGGGTGATCATCTGGTCGAGCACATCGTCGAGCCCGCCGCCCGAGATAAAGCCTGCCATCGTCATGGTCGGGTTCTGCTGGCGCACGCTGGTCAGAGCATTGCTGGCTGTCATGGCAAGGTCGGAGGTGGTGATCTCCCGGTCGCCGACGCTGGCCACCTGTTCGCCGCCCGCAATGCCGCCGAATACGCCGGTGTTGGAGATGTCCGCGCTGGCAAAGGCGAGGCCGATCAGGGCAAGGAACCCCAAAGTCAGGGCAATGCCGATCTTGGATTTGAAGATATTACGGAAGAACTGGAGCATGTGCCGTACGATTTCTGAGCTGCGACCATGGATCTTGTGGTCCATGACCTTGGTAAGGAAGCGCTGCGCTTTATCGTCCCTGCAGCGCTGCCGCAACAGGGCGTGGACGGTTCCGGGACATAGCCAAAAGCGCCTTTGACAAGGTTTGGTAAGCCCTCTAGCGGCTGTCCCCCTGCCAAATCCGCCCGTGGTAACTGCCAAAGCGGTCAGGCGGCCTATTTATGTTTCTGATCAGGGATTTCTGATGGCTGTTCGTCCATATATAGTCGGCAACTGGAAGATGCATGGCACGCGTGCCATGCTGGCTGAGGCGCGTGCCATCGATCGAGCAGCCGAACGGCTGATCAAGGTCGAGGTTGCGCTGGCCCCGCCGTTTACGCTGATTCATGCCACTCGCAATGAAGCCAGTCTGATCGGAGTCGGCGCGCAGGATTGCCATACGGCAGAAGGCGGCGCGCATACTGGCGATATCTCTGCCGCCATGCTCAAGGATGCCGGCGCCGGATTTACCATCGTCGGTCATTCTGAGCGTCGGGCCGATCACGACGAGAAGGACGCTGACGTCAAGGCCAAGGCCGAGGCAGCGCTGGCGGCCGGGCTCAATGTCATCGTCTGCGTCGGCGAGACCGAGGCAGAGCGCGACGCGGGCAAGGCGGAGAAAGTCGTGGCCAAGCAGTTGGCGGGTTCGCTCCCTACGGGCGAGGGCGTGGCAGGCTCGCTGACCGTCGCTTACGAGCCGGTCTGGGCCATCGGCACCGGACGCACCCCGACGCTGGACGATATCGCGGCCATGCATCATTCGATCCGCGTGATGCTGAACCAGTTGTTCGGCGAGGCAGGGGCGGATATCCGCATCCTTTACGGCGGCTCGGTCAAGCCGGGCAATGCCTCCGAAATCCTCGCGGTCGAGGATGTCGGCGGCGCACTGGTCGGTGGCGCCAGCCTGACGGCGGAAAGCTTCCTTGCCATCGTGGTCGCGGCTGCGGAAAAAGCCGACACCTGAAAACGTCAGCTCAGGTGTCGTGGCGCTCCCCGTGCAGCCGAACTTGCGATAAACGGGGGCAACGACTACATGGCCTGCCTTACCGAGCATGGCATTTGCCGTGCGCACATTGATTCACGGAAATTCGTCAGACCATGAGCTTGTTCATCTTCTTCACCGTCATCCAGGCGATCATCGCCGCCGCGCTGGTCGCCGTCGTGCTGATGCAGCGGTCCGAGGGTGGCGGGCTTGGCATTGGCGGTGGCGGTAGCCCGGGCGGCATGCTCTCGGCGCGCGGTGCGGCAGACTTCCTGACCCGCACGACCAAGTGGCTGGCGGTGCTGTTCGTGGTTTTCGCGATCGTGCTGGCAGGCTTGGCCATCAATGCCTCCGGGACCAGCACCCTCGACGATTCGCTCGATCGCTCGGTCGAGAACGAGGCCGCGGTCGATCCGCTTGCCCCGGTCACCGGTGCGGGAACGGCTACGGCGCCTGCCGGAAGCGATGCTGGCAGTGACACGGCCCCGGAAGAGGGCGACCCGCTGGCGGACGTCACGCAGTAATAAAAGGCACTTTTTGCGCCTCGCATTCCTGAAACGGGGACAAGAGCAAAAAAGCTTGTCGAACGACTTGCCACGAATCCGAAGCTACGCCTAAGGCCCAACTCCCATGGCGCGGTATATTTTCATCACCGGCGGCGTGGTCTCCTCGCTCGGCAAAGGTCTCATGGCGGCATCGCTTGCCGCGCTCCTGCAGGCGCGTGGCTACAAGGTTCGCATCCGCAAGTTCGACCCCTATCTGAACGTCGATCCGGGCACGATGAGCCCGTATCAGCATGGCGAGGTGTTCGTCACCGATGACGGGGCGGAGACCGATCTCGACCTCGGCCATTACGAGCGTTTCACCAATGTTTCGGCGCATCAGGGCGACAACATCACCTCGGGCCGCGTCTATCGCGACATCATCACGCGCGAGCGGCGCGGCGATTATCTGGGTGCCACGGTGCAGGTCATCCCGCACGTTACCGACGCCATCAAGCATTTCGCACTGGCCGATCAGGAGGACCATGATTTCATCCTGTGCGAGATTGGCGGCACCGTTGGCGACATCGAATCGTTGCCCTTCATGGAGGCGATCCGCCAGCTTCGGAACGAGCTCGAGCCGGACCAGACCGTCTCGGTCCATGTCACGCTGGTGCCCTATATTGCCGCGGCGGGCGAGCTAAAGACCAAGCCGACGCAGCATTCGGTACGCGAACTGGCAGGCCTCGGGATCAAACCCGATTTGCTCCTTTGCCGCTGTGAACATCCGCTGCCCGAGAGCGAGCGCCGCAAGATCGCGCAGTTCTGTAACGTGCGACCCGAGGCGGTAATCCCGGCACTTGACGCGCCTTCGATCTATTCGGTGCCGCTGCAATATCATTCCGAGGGACTCGACCGCGAAGTATTGCGTGCCTTCGGGATCAAGGACGCGCCGGAGCCCGACCTTGCCGCATGGCAGGATGTGACCGACCGCTATTTCCATCCGGAAGGCGAGGTCACGATTGCCGTGGTGGGCAAATATGTCGGCCTGCCCGATGCCTACAAATCGCTCAACGAGGCGCTGATCCATGGTGGCATGGCCAATCGCACGCGGGTCAACATCAAGTGGATCGACGCCGAAATCTTCGAGCAGGATGAGGAGGACATCGTCGCCCAGCTCGAACCGATGCACGGGATTCTCGTGCCCGGCGGATTCGGCAACCGCGGTAGCGAGGGCAAGATTGCCAGCGTCCGGTTCGCCCGCGAGCGCGAAGTGCCGTTTCTCGGCATTTGCCTCGGCATGCAGATGGCCTGCATCGAGGGCGCGCGGAACACAGCCGGGATTGCCGGGGCCGGTTCGACCGAGTTCGGCCCCTGCGAGGAGCCGGTGGTGGGGATCATCACCGAATGGATGAGCGAGGAAGGCTTGCAGAAACGCTCTGCCGATACCGACCTCGGCGGGACCATGCGGCTTGGCGCATACGAGGCGAAATTGTCGGGCAACAGCCATGTCAGCCAGATCTATGGCGGGGCGACCACCATCTCCGAACGCCACCGCCACCGTTATGAGGTAAACTCTGCCTATCGCGAGCCGCTGGAGCAGGGCGGTCTGGTGTTTTCTGGCATGTCGCCCGATGGCCTGCTGCCTGAAATCGTGGAGCGGCCCGACCACCCGTGGTTCGTCGGTGTGCAATACCACCCAGAACTTAAGAGCCGCCCATTCGACCCGCATCCGCTGTTTTCCGGCTTTATCGCTGCGGCGCTCAAGCAGTCGCGTCTCGTCTAGGGTCTAAGGTCGGGACCCGTTAATTGCATGGGCCATGTGCTCAATGCGTCCTGACCCTAGTTGGTTTTCCCAGCTTACCCGTAATTGTCGCCCGGCAGGCCAGAAACAGCTTGCACCGCGCACTGGGCGAGGCGTACGCCATGAGTGTCTACTGAAGAAAATCGGCTCTGTGCTCCTGGGGGGCGACGCAGCGCTCACGGAATTGGAGTTTTGACCGGCCGGTCGCGGGAACAGGGGGGCAATAGCCAATCCCGCATGCCGCTGGCCAGGTCTTGCCCGCGATGATCGGCATTCTATTGCGACCCGGAATGCCGGCCGTCAAAGGCAGGTCGGCGCTGCGCGTCGAGGGGGCGGAACTGTTACAGGGGCCGCCCCCGAATTCCCTTCATTCCAATACTCGCATCCGGGCATGAAAAGGGCGATCTCCGCGCCCGCAGGCTGACGGCGATCGCCCCGTGGATATGCTAAGGGTGGGATCAGGTCACGCTCAGGCGGCGTTGGCCTGTGGACCTTGGTCCTCTTCATCCTTGGTGTCGGAAATGACCTCGAACTGGCCTTCCGCGCCAATCGCGATGGTCTTGGGCTTCATTGCCTCGGGCACTTCGCGAACGAGGTCGATCACGAGCAGGCCATCGGCGAGGTCGGCATTCTCCACGCGCACATAGTCGGCGAGTTCGAAGCGACGCTCAAAACCGCGATTGGCGATGCCGACATGCAGCATTTCGCCGCTTGTGGCCTCGTCGCGCTTGCGGCCCTGGACCACGAGCAGGTTCTGCTGCGCGGTAATCTCCAGATCTTTCTTGCCGAAGCCGGCTACGGCCAGCGTGATGCGATAGGCATCTTCGTTGCGGCGTTCGATATTGAACGGGGGGTAGTTGTCCCCGCCACCCGCATTGCGTGCGGTATTCTCGAGCAGGTCGAACAGACGGTCGAAGCCCACGGTCGAACGGCGATAGGGAGTAAAGTCAAAACGGTTCATCTCTCACAAATCCTCTGTTGAGCAATTTGACATATCGGGACCCGGAAAAGGCATCCCATGACCACCCGCGAGATTGCGCAGCAGCCTGTATTTCAGATAGGGGAGGTGCAACGGGTTTCAAGGGTCCGCCAGTGGCTGCCCTTTCGCCAACAAGAAGAGGGATTTGCGTGGCTCAGCCTCAGATCGATATCTATACCAAGGCCATGTGCGGTTTCTGCACCCGGGCCAAGCGCCTGCTCGACAGCAAGGGCGTCGACTACACCGAATATGACGTGACCTTCGGCGGCAAGGATCGTGAGACGATGATGGAGCGCAATCCGATGGCGCGCACGGTCCCGCAAATCTTTATCGGCGATGTGACTGTCGGCGGATCGGACGACCTCGCGGAGCTCGAGCGCGAGGGCAAGCTCGACGCGCTGCTCGGCCTGACGGGCGAATGATCTGATCGATGACCCGCATCGCCGTCCTGCAAATGACCTCCGCTGTGGACCCCGCAGCCAATGCGGCCACGCTTGTCGATGCGGTCGCCAAGGCAAAGGCGGGCGGGTCCGAAATGCTGTTCACGCCTGAAATGTGCGGCCTGCTCGACCGGAATCGCAGGCGGGCAGCGACGAATATCCATGCGCCCGAAAACGATCCTGTGCTGGCCGCGGTTCGCGAGGCGGCAGCGCGCGAAGGCATCTGGGTCGCGCTGGGCTCGCTCGCAGTACTGCGCCAGGACGGTCAATGGGCCAACCGTGCTTTCGTCATCGACGACAGGGGCGAAGTCGCGGCCACCTATGACAAGATCCACATGTTCGATGTCACCTTGGCGAGCGGCGAGACATGGCGCGAATCCGCCGCCTATGCGCCGGGCGAAAAGGTGGTCGCGCTGCCGACGCCGGCCGGAAAGCTGGGTCTGGCGATCTGCTACGACATGCGCTTTCCCGCACTGTTCGAGGCACTGGGAAACCAGTCATGCGACCTCATCGCCATCCCCGCCGCCTTTACCGTGCCCACTGGAAAGGCGCATTGGCACTTGTTGCTGCGCGCCCGCGCAGTCGAGGCGAGCGCCTATATCGTGGCAGCCGCACAGGTGGGCGAGCACGAGGACGGGCGCGCCACCTATGGTCACACGCTGGTGGTCGATCCCTGGGGCGAGGTGGTGCTGGATATGGGCGGGGACACGCCGGGTCTGGGCTTTGCCGAGATTGACAGCGACCATATCCGCGAAATCCGCGCGCAGCTGCCAAGCCTTGCCAATCGCCGCGCAATCCCCAAATCCGACGCGTAATGATCGTTTTCGACCTTTCTTGCGAGCACGGCCACTGGTTCGAGGGCTGGTTTGGCTCTTCCCAGGATTTCTCCGACCAGCGCGAGCGCGGCCTATTGTGCTGCCCGACCTGCGGTTCGGCAGAGGTGGACAAGGCTCCGATGGCGCCCGCTGTCCCGCGCAAGGGCAATTCAGTCGCCCCCGTGGAGCCTGCGCCGCAGGCCCGTGCTGAGCATGAGAGCGTCTCCAATGCCCCGATGCCGCCCGCAGTTGCCGAAGCCTTTCGCAAGCTGGCCAAGGCGCAGGCAGAGGCGCTCGCCAAGTCGACCTGGGTCGGGCGCGATTTCGCCGAGGTTTCGCGCGAGATGCATTATGGCGAGCGCGAGCAGCAGGCCGTCCATGGCGAGGCCAGCCTTGCCGAGGCGCAGGACCTTGTCGAGGAAGGCATTGCGGTCACCCCGCTTCTGTTGCCCGTTGCACCTCCTGAAGAGCTGAACTGAAGGCTGTGCCACAGACAGCCCGATTGCCTTCCCGGCTGATGCCAATTACAGGCCCATGCCTCGCGCCCGTAGCTCAGCAGGATAGAGCATCGGATTCCTAATCCGGGGGCCACAGGTTCGAATCCTGTCGGGCGCACCAACAGCGGCGGTCCTGGAAGAGAAACGCCGATTTGTTTCTGCCTTTGACCGATTTGAATTCGGAGTCGAAGCCACGAAGTGGCGCAGACGTCCGCAGCGTAGCGAAGGACAATCCTGTCGGGCGCACCAAACGCTTCACGGTTATTCAATATCCTGTCCCCCTGTTTAATGCGGTAAACTGTTGCAGACTCGTGCGGTTTGTGATTCTGTGTCGTCCATGAACCGGGCACATTCTCAAAAAGCGGAACGACGGCTGGATCTGGTCCAGTGGGGCGCGCTTGTCTGGCTGCTGATCCTGGCGGGGCTGGCCTTTGCCGGGCCTTATGGGGGGCTTGCGTGGGCTGAGAATCTTGCCGTGTTGCATGACCGGGAAGACCGAATTGCGACGCTCAAGGAAGAACAGGCAGTGCTCGCCAACCGGGTTGAGCTGCTCGATCCCGACAACGTTGATCCTGACCTGGGTTCGGAGCTTGTGCGGCGCAATCTTGGTGTCGCGCATCCCGATGAATATGTGATTGAGCTCGAAAACCTGCAGTAACGGCACGAGAGAAATCTAATTTTAGCCAGATTGGTTCAAATTACGATTGCTCCGTTGCCCGGCACGTAATCATCTGCAAAAAACGGCAAAATCGACCTGCGCTGGCTTTGCTGCGCAACCAAGGGGATGTTAATTGGCCAAAGCCTCGACGCCTGCAACGACGAAACCCAAGCGTATGCCGCGCAAAACGCCTGCCAAGGTGAGTGCCCCCGCCAAGCCCCCTGTCGAAGATGAGAATTTCGCCCTGCGAAGCCTGCAGGAAACTTTCGAGAAGAAACGCCGCTACGCCGCGGACAAGGATCAGCTGCTCGGCTTTTACGAGACCATGCTGCTTATCCGCCGGTTCGAGGAAAAGGCCGGTCAGCTATACGGGCTTGGTCTGATCGGCGGTTTCTGCCACCTTTATATCGGGCAGGAAGCGGTCGCGGTCGGCCTCCAGTCGGCGCTGACAGAAGGCAAGGACTCAGTGATCACCGGTTATCGCGATCACGGCCACATGCTCGCCTACGGTATCGACCCCAAGGTCATTATGGCTGAGCTGACCGGGCGCGAAGCGGGCATCAGCCGCGGCAAGGGTGGCTCGATGCACATGTTCTCGACCGAACATGGCTTCTACGGCGGGCACGGCATCGTCGGCGCGCAGGTGCCGCTGGGTGCAGGGCTCGCCTTCGCACATAAATATCGCGAGGATGGCGGCATTTGCATCGCTTACTTCGGCGATGGCGCCGCCAACCAGGGCCAGGTCTACGAAACGTTCAACATGGCCTCGCTGTGGGGCCTGCCGATCGTGTTCGTCGTTGAAAACAACCAGTATGCCATGGGTACGGCGGTCAAGCGCTCGAGCGCCGAGACCGAGTTCTATCGTCGCGGTACCGCATTCCGCATTCCGGGGATGGATGTGAACGGGATGGACGTGCTCGAGGTACGTCAGGCAGCCGAAGTCGCCTTCGCTCATGTCCGCGAGGGCAACGGGCCGGTACTGATAGAGTGCAATACCTATCGTTATCGCGGCCATTCCATGTCCGACCCGGCCAAGTATCGCACGCGCGAGGAAGTACAGGACATGCGCGAACACCACGACCCGATCGAGCGGCTCAAGGCCGAACTCATCAAGGGCGGCGTGACCGAGGATGAGATCAAGGCAATCGACAAGTCGATCCGCGAAAAGGTGAACGGGGCTGCCGAATTTGCCGAGTCATCGCCCGAACCCGAACCGTCCGAACTCTACACTGACGTTCTTGTAGGAACCTATTGATGGCCATCGAGCTGAAAATGCCCGCCCTGTCTCCGACCATGGAGGAGGGCACACTGGCCAAGTGGCTGGTCAAGGAAGGCGATAGCGTTTCTTCCGGCGACGTCCTGGCCGAGATCGAAACCGACAAGGCGACGATGGAGTTCGAAAGTATCGACGAAGGCACGATTGGCAAGATCCTCGTGCCAGAGGGTACCGAGGAGGTTAAAGTCGGCACCGTCATCGCCGTTCTCGCCGAGGACGGCGAGGACGTTTCGGATGCCGCATCGACCCCGCCTGCGCCGGTGAAAGACGTTCCGGGCGAGGGCAAGGATGTCGGCCAACCCGATGAAGCTTCAAGTCAAGCTGCCATCATGAAGCCGCAGCCCGCACCGCGCCTGGCCGACCCGGCGATTCCCGAAGGCACGACGATGGCCAAACTGTCGGTACGCGAAGCATTGCGCGATGCCATGGCCGAGGAAATGCGCCGTGACGACCGCGTCTTCGTGATGGGCGAAGAGGTCGCCGAATATCAGGGTGCATACAAAGTTACGCAGGGCCTGCTCGAGGAATTCGGTCCCAAGCGCGTGATCGATACGCCGATCACCGAATATGGCTTTGCCGGCATCGGCACGGGTGCGGCCATGGGTGGCCTCAGGCCCATCGTCGAATTCATGACCTTCAACTTCGCGATGCAGGCGATCGACCACCTGATCAATTCGGCGGCCAAGACCAATTACATGTCGGGCGGCCAGATGCGCTGCCCGGTGGTGTTTCGCGGTCCCAATGGCGCGGCCAGCCGCGTCGGCGCGCAGCACAGCCAGAACTACGCGCCCTGGTATGCCAGCGTGCCGGGCCTGACCGTGATCGCGCCCTACGATTCAGCCGATTGCAAGGGCTTGCTGAAGGCCGCGATCCGCTCCGAAGACCCGGTTATCTTCCTCGAGAACGAGCTGGTTTACGGCCAGAGCTTCGAGGTTCCCGAACTCGACGATTACGTCCTGCCGATCGGCAAGGCACGGATCATGCGCGAGGGTTCTGACGTCACCATCGTGTCCTACTCGATCGCCGTGGGTCTCGCGCTCAAGGCGGCAGACGAACTGTCGGCGCAGGGGATCGAGGCCGAGGTCATCGACCTGCGCACGATCCGTCCGCTCGACAAGCAGACCGTGCTCGAAAGCCTCGCCAAGACCAACCGCGTCATTGTCGCCGAAGAGGGCTGGCCGGTATGTTCGGTTGCCTCGGAAATCGTCGCGATCTGCATGGAAGAGGGCTTCGACCATCTCGATGCCCCGGTCCTGCGTGTGACCAACGAGGACGTGCCGCTGCCCTATGCCGCCAATCTCGAGAAGCTGGCGCTGGTCGATACGGCACGCATCGTCGCGGCCGCCAAAAAGGTTTGCTACGCCGACTGAGAAATGTCGGATTGGCCCTCGGGCTATTCGTCGATCAGGAAGATCGGGCGCGAATAGGTGATTTCGGGCTGAACGAAATCGATCAGCGCAATCACCGTGGGCGGCGTGTACTTGATCGTCAGCGTCTTCTCGTATGCTCCGGAAACCCGCGACGGGGTCACACTATCAACCGTAACAACGACCGAGTTCTGGAACAGGTAAGGCGCGCCTGTGGCAATATCCTTGGTCCGGTTACGGATTTGCCAGTTCTGGATTTCGTTCTTTTTCTGATATTCGATCGTCGCCATCCGCGCTGCGTCCGCCGCCACGCTGCGCATGGCGTTGTACGACTGCATGCTCAGGCCAATCTGCATGACGCCCAGCATCATGCCGATAATCGCCGGTGCCAGAATGGCGAATTCGATGATCGTCGTGCCGGAATCCTCGCGCACCAGACGTCGGGCGAAGCTTTTGATCTGTGCGTGCATCATGACACCTGTACCCGACGGGAAATGTCGTAATCGACATCGGAGCCGACGCCGAAAGTGGTCCACAAGGGCGAATAGGTATCGGTCATGCGGATGGTGATGAATTCGGAGATCGTGTCACCGATGTTGCAACTGGTAACGGCATTGACCAGCGCCGTGGCGGAGTTGCAGCGATACTGCGAGGTCAAGGTTACCTGACTGTCGGCAAGGCCGGTCGAAGCCTCGATCACGTCTTCCAGCACGGCACGATCATCGCTGTCGTTGGGCGGGCTGGCCAGCACGATGCTCTCTGCTTCGCCCACGGCCGTCTGCAGGTCCATGTGCCGGGCCACGATTTTGCTGACGTCGAACCCGCCCAGCGCCATCATCGCCAGGATCGGGATGACAAATGCCGTCTCGATCACGGTCGAGCCGCTATCGTCTGTGAAAAGGTTGTGCATTTTCATCATGCCACCAGCCTTACGCGGGCGGTGCCGCCACCGACCACAACGTCATGGGTTTTTCCTGCCGGGCACAGCGTGGTCAGGTCTGTCGTACCGCTGAGTTGCAGGGTGGAGGACATCACCATCAGACACTCCGCAGTCGAAACCGCGGTGCCGGCAAACTGCAGGTCGCTCTTCGGCAGGTATATCACGCCATTGAGATCGAGGTCCGCCGTGCCGTTGATCTTGCTGCCCGTGCTGCCCTCGGAGTCGGGATCCTCGAAAATCAGCATGCCCGCCATACGGGCAGCGTCGGTCGAGGAGACACCCGCCGCGATCAGCTGTTCGGCCGACATGGGCGTAAGGTATGTCGCAGACGTGCCGTTGATATCAAGTTCGGCACCGTTCTTGAGCACGAACATCACGCCGGTACCGAACAGTTCGTAACCGGCATTCAGTTTGAACTTGCCGCCGTCGATCACATAGATGCCGCTCGACAGCGTCGTATCGCAGCTGATCTCGAACCCGCTATAGGTGCCCGGCAATTGCGATCCGGAAGAAGCGGCTGTTGACGCGATGTTCGAGTAAGTGGTCGTGATAGTTTTGGTTTCGCGCTCAAAGATCGTGTCAGGGCCGCTGCCATCAACCGGATAGAGGTCGCTGACTTCGGTGCTGGTCACGGGCGTGGAACTCGGGGCCGTGGTGTAGGTGTCGCCCACTGAAGAATCCGTATCCGTATAGGGGGATTTCAAGAAGCTGCCGGTATAGGTGACCGGCCTGTTCTTCGCCTGATTGGAATTTTTGCCCTTGAAGTACGAATACGAATAGGCCGTCGAAACGGTCTTGTCGGCCGTATAGGTCGTCGTGGATGATCCGCAGGTCAGCGATCGCGCAGTCGGGTTGTCCGGCGGGGTCAGATCGTCATAGGGATCGTCCAGCCCGTCATAGTACTCGCGGGTAGAGGAGTTCGCAAAGGCGTCCATACCATCGACGATGCCGCCTGCCGCGACGACAGTGTTGATGTTCTGCGGGCCGCTGCTGCCATTGGTCCGGATCGAGTTCGATGCGGTCGACATCGAGGCGACGCCGCAGGCCGCATTGACCAGTGGACCGCCGTTGAACCACAGCGCCTTGCCGGTGGTCTTGTGCAGCGCCATCAGGCAGGCGGTATATTCGGCGTCGTTTTCCCAGATCGCCTGGGCGCTCACGGAAATGGTGGTCGCATTTTCCATGAAGATGCCGGTGAAGGGCAGGCTGACCTGCATCGTCGCGACCACCAGCACGCTGTTGTCCGTGCCGCTGTCGTAATCTTCCAATGTGGCCGTATCGACCGGCGAGAAATCCGCCGTGGTCGAAATGTTGCCATCGAATTCCTGTTCTGCGCGCGTCTGGTACACGGTACCGGTATCGCCGCCCGCACGTGCCCACGCACCGGCAATTGCACCCTGGTCGGCCGCCAGCTGAAGTTCGCGCTTGAACATATACCATTGCGCCGTATCGACCGCGAGGCCGGTCCCGCCGATCAGCACGGGCATCCCCAGGCCCACCAGCAGGGCAGCATTGCCGCTGGAGCAGCGAGCCAGATCGGCCAGCCTCTTGCCCAGTTTCTTGCGAGTTGCGCTCAGCATTATTGTAGCCCCTGTGTGCGGCGGCCGGTTTGGCCTTCAGACGTTCGCGCAAGGATATAGCCGGGGCGTGGTAACCGGATCGTGAAGGTGCAGGGTTAACGCTTTGCTATCTCTCCTATCACGCACTGGCTGCCGCCACCGCTCAAGAGCGGGCTTGCAATCACGGTCATACACGGCACAGCCACAGCGTGGATAGCGATCTCGAACAGACCCTCACGCCGCTCCAGCGACTCGCGCTGGCCCATGCACCCGCGAAAACGCGCCGCGACGTGCTGGCCCTTCTGGCATTCGATTCGCGTCTGGCGGGTGTCTTGCGCCAACCGGGCGAACCGATCCTGCGGCAGATGAAACTGGCCTGGTGGCGCGATATTCTACGGACCGATCCGTCAGGCTGGCCCGAGGGTGAGCCGCTGCTGGCGTTGCTGCGCGAATGGCAGGGGGAATACGCCGCGCTGGTCGAGGTGGTGGATGGCTGGGAGGTTCTGTTCGGCGAATGGCTCGACGAGCAGGCGCTGGCCCGGTTTGCCCACGGCCGCGCGGCGGGCTGGGTGGCGCTGGCCGGAGGAGCGGCTGACGCGGCAAGGCAAGCGGGCGCCCAATATGCGCTGGCCGATCTGGCGCTCAATCTTGCCAGCCCGGAAGAGACGGCGCGGGCTCGCTCGGCTGCTTTGGCCGAACGCGCGAAGCCGTTGCCGCGCCGCCTGCGCCCGCTGGTGGTGCTGCGTGGCCTGACGCGCCGGGCACTGGAAAAAGGGGCGGAAACACCACTCGACGGCCCCGGCGCCGCGCTCACCGCCTTGCGGCTTGGCCTGTTCGGGCGTTAGGTAATAACCCTTAGAAGGGGGAACCTCGCCATGAACCGTATCGTGCTTGGGGCTGTCGCTGCGCTGGCGCTGGTCGCGCTGGGCCTGTTCTGGTTGCAAGGCCGCGCCGAGGTGGTGAAGGGCGCTCCGCCGCCCGATCCCACTGCAATCGTGGACGAGCCCGACCCGGAAGGCCTGCCCTATGCCGACGTCGCCGACATGGAAGGCCCCGCGCCGCCCGAGGCGAGCGAGTTGACGCGCGAGGAGCAGCGCTTCTTCCGCTATGACCGCAATCGCGACCGACGCATAACCCGCACCGAGATGATGTCGACCCGCACCGATGCATTTCGCAAGCTCGATACCGACGGCAACAATCTGCTGACATTTGAGGAATGGGCAATCACCACTGCGGACCGCTTTGCAGAGATGGATGCGAACCGCGACCTTGAGCTGACACCGGCTGAATTCGCGACCAGCGCACCCAAGCCGCGCCCGAGCCCGTCGCCACGCTGCAAGTGTTGATTGGGGTGCTGCAGCTCCGTTCGTGCTGAGCTTGTCGAAGTGCGAACGGGAAAGATCAAGCCGGGAACGATTCCAGCCCTGTCAGCCATTCGCCTAGCTTTTCCTTGGCGCGAGAGGTGTAGGCTTCCTTGCGCTGCTTCTTGCCGACCGAGTGCAACGGCGGAAACAGACCGAAATTGACGTTCATCGGCTGAAAGCTCTCGGCATCCGCATCGCCGGTAATATGCGCCAGCAGCGCGCCCATGGCAGTGCTGGGCGGCGGCGGGGTCCAGTCGCCGCCCGCCGCCTCGCTGGCCGTCATGATGCCTGCCAGCAGGCCGATGGCAGCGCTCTCGACATAGCCCTCGCAGCCGGTGATCTGCCCGGCGAAGCGGATATGCGGCGCCGATTTCAGCCGCAATTGCCGGTCGAGCAGGATCGGGGAATTGATGAAAGTGTTGCGGTGCATCCCGCCCAGCCGTGCGAACTCCGCCTTTTCAAGGCCGGGAATGGTGCGGAAAAGTTCGACCTGCGCGCCGTGTTTCATCTTGGTCTGGAACCCGACCATGTTCCACAAAGTGCCCAGCGCATTGTCCTGCCGCAGTTGCACCACGGCATAGGGCCAGCGCCCCTGCGGGAATTCCTCGGTCACGTCGCGCGGATTGTCGAGCCCGACCGGCTTCATCGGCCCGTAGCGGAGCGTTTCCACCCCGCGCTCGGCCATGACCTCGATCGGCATGCAGCCGTCGAAATAGGGGGTGTCGGCCTCCCACTCCTTGAACTCACCCTTCTCGGCGTCGAGCAGGCCCTGGTGGAAGGCGAGATATTGCTCCTTCGTCATCGGGCAGTTGATGTAGTCACCGCCCTCGTTCGAGGCTTCGGTCCGCTTGTTCCACCGGCTCTGGATCCAGCAGATGTCCATGTCGATGGTGTCGCGGTGGACGATGGGCGCGATGGCATCGAAGAACGCGAGCCGATCCGCCCCTGTCGCGCCGACGATGCTGGCGGCGAGCGCCTCTGCCGTCAGAGGCCCGGTGGCGACGATGGTCAGGCCGTTTTCGGGCAAGGCATCGACCCGTTCGCGGACCACTTCGACATTGGGATGGTCGGAGAGTGCCTTCTCGACTTCGGCTGAAAAGACGTCGCGGTCTACCGCCATGGCGCTACCCGCCGGAACGCGCGCTTTCTCGCCGGCGCGCATGACCAGCGAATCGAGCCGCCGCATCTCGTGGTGAAGCAGGCCGACCGCATTTTTCTCGTCATCGTCCGAGCGAAAGGAGTTGGAGCACACGAGCTCAGCCAGGCCGTCGGTCTGATGCGCTGGCGTAATGCCGTTGCCGCTGCCGCGCATCTCGGACAGGCGTACACGTACCCCTCGCCGGGCCAATTGCCATGCCGCCTCGCTGCCTGCGAGCCCGCCGCCGATGATGTGTACGTCATGCGCCATATAGGTGGCGCTTGCTACCCGCGCCGTCTCGCGTCAAGGGAAGGGCATGCCGCGCCGTGCCCTTGTCGATAAACGCCCGTTCCTGCTGCTGAGCATCATGGCGGCGCTGGCCTTCTATTATCTGCGCGTCAGTACCTTGCCTGAAATCTACCTGATCCCGGTGAAGGGCGCAGCGGCTGCGATGCTGGCGGTCTATGCCTTCATGCGCCATTCCAGCGCCGATGCGAAACTGCTGGGATGGGCGCTGGGCGCTGCCTCGCTCGGTGATATGGCGATGGAGTTCGACCGCGCGATCGGGGCGCTGTTGCTCTTCCTGTTCCATGTCCTCGCGCTTGGCGTGTTCCTGCGCCATCGCCGTGAGCAATTGGCCAGGACGCAGAGCTGGGTCTGCGGGCTGACGCTGATCCTGACGCCGGTGATCGCCTGGTTCATGCCCTATGACCGCAACGAGGCTTGGCAGGTGGCGCTTTATGCGCTGGCGCTGGGCGCGATGGCAGCGGGGGCATGGGCGAGCAATTTTCCACGCTACCGCGTCGGTGCCGGGGCGATGCTGGTCCTGACCGCGAATATGTTGCTCTTCGCTGAAATGGGCCCGCTGTCGGGCAGCCGCGTTCCCCAGATAATGCATTGGCCGATCTATTACCTCGGCCTGTTCCTGATCTGCACGGGGGTGATCCAGACCTTGCGCAAACGCGACCCGGAACTGAAGGTCGTGAGCAGCCGCTGACGGGTCAGGGGAGGGGGACAAGCTTGAGACTGGCCGATCTGCTGACCTGGTACCGGATTGCCGCCGCGCCTGTCGTGGTGGCGATGGCGCTGCTGGGCTGGCGCGATGCATTCTACATCCTGCTGATGGTGAGCTTTGCCAGCGACCTGATTGACGGGCCGGTTGCGCGAATGCTGCGCCAGACGTCGGCGCGCGGTGCGCGACTCGACACCTGGGCAGACGGGATGACCGTGGTGGTCGGCCTGATCGGTATCTATATTTTCGAAAGTGAGGCTCTGCGTCCACAGGCCGGGTGGATCCTTGCCTTTTTGCAAAGCTATGCCGCAGCCGCCGTGGTGTGCCTGTTCAAATTCGCGCGATTGCCGAGCTATCACCTCTACACTTCGAAAGCGGCCGCGGCGCTGTCGGGAGTCTTCGTGCTCTGGCTTTACCTGTTCGGCTTTTCGCAGGGAATGCTGATCCTGACCGTTTGCGTCGCCCTGATTGCAAATACCGAATCGGTGCTGGTGACGCTAAGGCTCAAGGCCTTCCGCACCAATCTGCCGAGCCTGCTGGTGTTGAAACGGGTAGAGAAGCGGGGAGGCTAGACGCTCAACTGTCGTTGTCGCTTTTCCTGCCGAGGCTGGCTGGCCAGGTGCCCGGCGGTTTGGACTGCTTTTCGATGCGTGCCTTTTCTCGATCTTCCTCAATCTTCTGAGCCCGCTCGGCCATATCGCGCCAGACAGCTTCCGAACGCAGCGCGCGAAGACGCACATTGTCCAGTAAAGCAGTCTCGGCTTCCCTGGCTGCCTCATCGGCTCTTGCCATGAGAAATTCGTAGCTCAGCGCCATCGGGTTTCCTCGCTGAAAAGTGTAGCTGAACAGGCCGAAGCCCGGCCACTTCGCACTGAAGCGGCCGGGTTCGGATCCGGTCACTCCGGGCTGGTAAGGTTGACGGCAGATTCCTTGCCGTTGTTTCCTGCTTCAACGTCGTAGGAGATGCGCTGATCCTTGTTCAGCGTGGCCCAGCCAGCAGTCTGGACTGCCGAAATATGGACGAAGCTGTCCTTGCTGCCATCCTCGGGCTGGATGAAGCCATATCCTTTATCTTCATTGAAGAATTTTACTGTTCCGATAGGCATAGATGTTTCCCTTCAAGAAACGTGTAACGCCGGCAGCAAAATTGCATGCCGGTTTGTGCGTCAGGTCGTCAATTGAAAGGAAGGCGCTGTCTTACGGAGATGGGAAAAATAATCTCCCACGACCGTAGTCAATTCGTCACTGCCGGTCGAAATTCAACGAGAGCGTATTATGTGAATAGCACTTTTATTAGTTGGTGCCAATCGATTGATTTAAAAGTCCGCTAAATTGCCCGAAGCTCCAGGCGCAAGCAGCTGCCGCGCCAAGTCCATGCTGGTAGCCACTGATGCGGCCAGCGATGCATGACGCTTTGGCCAGCTGTGCGCAGCGCTCATCCTCATGTGCAGGCTCACCGGCGTGGATCAGCGCCTTCTGATGCGCGGCATATTCTCGGTTAAGGTCCATAGCTGGTTACTCCGGCGCCCATTTGAAATGCATTGCGAGGGTTGAATGCCCAGACCCGTATGGCCATTGGCTGCTCAACTCAGTCGATCATTGCGGCTACGAGAGCCTGCAGTTCGGACTTTGAAAGGATGTCGCTGGCCAGCATGCCGTGTTCAACATTGTGGCGGTGCGCTGCGCCGTGGCGCAGGCTAAGTGTCTGGCGCTTCATTGCGCCGATATTCTGGTATTTCATGATTTCCTTGTCGGCAGGCTATCACCTGCCACGATATTCGGGTTGTCTCAGCGCCTGAAGCCGCCTCGTTTGCGGGGGCCGCCTGGGCCTTGACCCGGAGTCCGCTCGCGAAACACGATACGGCCCTTGGTCAGGTCGTATGGTGTCATTTCAACGTGGACCCGGTCTCCGACGACGGAGCGGATGCGAAAACGCCGCATCTTTCCAGCCGTGTAGGCGATTATCCGATGCTTATTATCGAGGGTAACGCCAAAGCGTCCATCAGGCATGACCTCATCGATCTCGCCTTCCAACGTAATAAGTTCTTCCTTCGCCAATCCGTGTCCTTCCATGCCACGATACTCCGCGCACGGGCGTATGCCGAGGCGGGCCAAGCAGCGTGAAAGGGGATAAAGGTGCCAGCTAGAAGCGGCAGTTCTGTCCCGTCGCAAGCGACGTCAGGCAATTTTCATATAGCGCATTATAAAAAAATTGCAAGGACCACGCCGATCAATGCGGGTGACGGGGCGGAAGACTATTCGTCTTCGGGAGCCCCGCCGTCCAGATCCTCGTCGCGGTCCACGGTCGGTTCGGGCGTGACCTCGTCATCGCCGCCGCGCCGTTCGACCATTTCCTCGGCGATGGCCTCTTCGGCTGTGTTCTCGGGCTCTTCCTCTTCGTCGAGGCGAACCGCTGCGACGATATGCTCGTTCTTGCCGACATCGAACAGGCGCACGCCCGCCGTATTACGTCCAAGGATGCGCAGGGATTCCAGACCAATGCGGATCAGTTTCGCCTGGTCGGTTACCAGCATCAGCTGCTCGCCGGACGATACCGGGAAGCTCGCGACCACCGGGCCGTTGCGCTTGATATTGTCGATATTAGTCACGCCCTGACCACCGCGCCCGATGCGCCGATATTCGTAGGCGGAGGACACCTTGCCATAGCCATTGGCGCAGACGGTGAGGATATATTCTTCCTTGGCGACCAGCTCGGCAAAGCGATCCGGCGAAAGGTCGGGTTCGCCCTCGCGTTCTGCTTTCCACGGGGCAAAGCGCAGGAATTCCTCGCGCTCTTCAGGCGTAGTGCCGGTGGGCTTGAGGATGGAAAGCGACACGACCTGATCCCCATCCTTCAAATTCATGCCGCGCACCCCGGTCGAGGTGCGCGAGGTGAACTCGCGAATGTCTTCGGCTGCGAAGCGGATCGCCTTGCCATTGCGGCTCGCCAGCAGGACATCGTCGCCCGCATCGAGCAGCGCGACGCCGATCAGGCGGTCATCCGAAGCCTCGTCGAAGCGCATCGCCAGCTTGCCGTTCGAGGGTATGTTGGCAAAGGCATCCATCGCATTGCGGCGGACGCCGCCATTGGCGGTGGCGAAAACGACCGACAGCGCGCCCCAGCTATCCTCATCCTCGGGCAGCGGCAGAACGGTGGCAATGGTCTCGCCCGCATCGAGCGAGGGCAGCAGGTTGACGATCGGTCGTCCGCGCGTTTGCGGCGCGCCTTCGGGCAGTTTCCAGACCTTCAGGCGATAGACCTTGCCCGCGGTCGAGAAGAACAGCACCGGGTTGTGGGTGCTGGTGACGAACATGGCGGAAACCGCATCCTCGTCCTTCGTGCTCATGCCCGAGCGCCCCTTGCCGCCGCGGTTCTGCGCGCGGAAGGTCGAAAGCGGGGTGCGCTTGATATAACCGCCCAAGGTAACCGTCACGACCATCTCGTCGCGTTCGATCAGGTCCTCGTCCTCGAGCCCGTCCCAGGCGGGGGCGATTTCGGAGACGCGCGGGGTGGCGAAATTCTCGCGTACTTCGGTCAGTTCCTCGCGGATGACGTTGTAGAGCTTCACCCGGTCGCCGAGGATTTCGAGATAGCCGGCAATCGCATCGGCCAGTTCGCTCAGTTCCTCGCCGATCTCGTCGCGGCCCAGCGCGGTCAGGCGATGCAGGCGCAGGTCGAGGATCGCTTTCACCTGCCGTTCGGACAGCCGATAAGTGCCGCCTGTCTGTTCGGCGTCGGGTTCGATCGCCTCGACCAGGCGGATATATTGGGCGATGTCGCCGATCGGCCATTCCTTGGCGAGCAGCTTCTCTCGCGCGATCTGCGGGTTGGAGGAGCCACGGATCATCACCACCACTTCGTCGAGGTTTGAGACCGCGACGACCAGGCCGAGCAAAATATGCGCCCGATCACGTGCCTTGGCGAGTTCGAACTTGGTGCGCCGGGTGATGACCTCTTCGCGGAAGGCGACAAAGGTCTGGATGATGTCTCGCAGGCACAGCGTTTCGGGCCTTCCGCCGCGGATCGCCAGCATATTGGCCGGGAAGCTCGCCTGCGCGGGAGTATGGCGCCAGATCTGGTTGAGCACCACCTCGGCCGTCGCGTCGCGTTTCAGGTCAATCACGACCCGCACACCCGCGCGCGAGCTCTCGTCGCGTATGTCGGAAATGCCCTCGATCCGCTTTTCCTTGGCGGCGTCGGCAATCTTCTCGACCAGCCCGGCCTTGCCGACCTGAAACGGGATCGATTTGAGGACGATCGACTGGCGATCGTTTTTGCCGGTCTCGATCTCGTGGCGGGCGCGCATCAGGATCGAGCCGCGCCCCGTGGTGTAAGCGGCGCGCGCGCCCGACTGGCCCAAGATCAGCGGCGCGGTCGGGAAATCGGGGCCCGGAATAAACTCGATCAGTTCTTCTGAAGTGATCGCGGGATTGTCGATGAAGGCCAGACAGCCGTCGATAACCTCGCCCAGATTATGCGGCGGGATATTGGTCGCCATGCCGACCGCAATGCCACCCGCGCCGTTGACCAGCAGGTTGGGGAAGCGCGCCGGCAGGACCGAGGGCTCCTTCTCCGAACCATCATAGTTCGGGACGAAATCGACTGTGTCCTTGTCCAGATCGGCGAGCAGCGCGTCGGCGGCGCGCGCCAGGCGGCTTTCGGTATAGCGCATGGCGGCCGCCGGATCGGGGTCCATACTGCCGAAATTGCCCTGACCGTCGATCAGCGGCAGGCGCATCGACCACCACTGGACCATTCGCGCGAGCGCGTCGTAGATCGCACTGTCGCCATGCGGGTGGTAAGAACCCATGACCTCGCCGACGATCTTTGCCGATTTACGATAGGGCCGGGTGGATGTGTAGCCGCCGACCTGGGCGGCATATAGGATCCGTCGGTGGACCGGCTTGAGGCCGTCGCGCACGTCGGGCAGCGCGCGGCTCACGATCACGCTCATCGCGTAATCGAGATAGCTTGTCTTCATCTCATCGACGATGTCGATGCGGTCGAATTCATCGCCACCAAACGGGGGCGGAGGGGCAATTTCAGTATCGTCGCTCACAGGCGCGTATCACTCTTGCGATTATCGGTTATCTGCACGAAACCCTAGGCGAGGGGGGCCAAAGTGGCCAGTCTGCGGAGCCCTTACACCCGGTTCGCGCCCGCCTTATCCACACTTCCCGCCCGTCACGCCGCCAGCCTGCTGAAGTCGGCCATGACGGACTGCCTTTTCGGGACTGGCGCGCAATTTTCGTTAAATGCCGGTTCAGCCGGGAAATCCTAAGTGATGATTGCAATTCGACAGGCGAGCGGGCAACAACCGCGCCGCAAATGGCTCTACGGCCCCAACGTCTGCTCCCCCCGAATGTTTGAGGAGAACTATTCCATGATCAGCATGTCTCGTCGTAATGGTGCCCGCCGGGCCGTCTCCACCCTTGCCCTGGCGCTTGCGCTCGGTTGCGGTGCGGTGGTCGCAACCGGTGTCAGCGCCCCGGCGGTTTACGCTCAGGACAAGAACTCGCGCGGCTTCGTCGAAGCCTATAGCAGCGTCATGCCGCAGAAGAAGGACGAGCAGCCCGACTGGAACACGATCAAGGGCCAGCTTGGCTTGATGGAGGCCGCGGTCGAGAACGATCAGGACCGTTATCTGGCCGGTCAGATTTACCTGCAGGCTGGCAGCAATCTTCAGGATCCCGCGCTGCAACTGCAGGGCCTCAAGATGATGCTCGCAAGTGGCAAGGTCGCGCCGCAAGATGTCGGGCGCTTCCAGTTCTTCGTCGGCAGCCTGTCGACCAATGCGGGCGATTATGCCACGGCCCGCACCGCGCTGCAGGCTTCGATCGACGCCGGCTTCACCGCCGAGGAC
This sequence comes from Erythrobacter sp. UBA2510, assembly GCA_002341345.1. Taxonomy (GTDB): domain Bacteria; phylum Pseudomonadota; class Alphaproteobacteria; order Sphingomonadales; family Sphingomonadaceae; genus Alteraurantiacibacter. The sequence continues at coordinate 7,386 of DDNW01000028.1, read as the reverse complement.
GTGCGCGGGATCATGGGCGAGACCTATTTCCGCGAGGGCAATGCCCGGCAGGGTGTCAGCTACCTGCTGGAACAGTCCCGCAGCGTGGCTGCCGCGGGTGGGGCGGTGCCGGAAATCTGGCTCGCCCGCGCGCTGCAGGGTGCTTACGACGCAAACATGACGGCTGAGGCGAACCAGTCGGCGATCATGCTGGTCGAGCGTTATCCGAGTGCCAAGAATTTCTCGAGCTCGACGCAGATCGTCAGAGGCTTGAACGAACTCGCGCCTCAGGAGGAGCTCGATCTGCTGCGCCTGTTGCGGCTAGCCGACAAACTGCCGTTGCGCGAATATTTTACCCTCTACATCGAGAGTGCCGACCCGCGTATCATGTCTAACGAAGTCGTAGACGTGCTGGCCGAGGGCGTGGCTGCAGGCATCTTCACCACCAGCGATCCCTATTACATGGACGTGAAGAACGTGGCCGATGGCCGCACCACGCAGGATCGACGCGATGCGCCCGAACTTGCTGCCGAGGCCAAGACCAAGAGCGATGCACAAAGCGCGCTGATCGCTGGCGACGTGAACTATTCGATCGACAATTTCGCTGCTGCCGAAGCCATGTATGCGCTGGCTGCAGAACGGGGCGGCCCTTCACAAGATACCGCACTGACACGGCAGGGCATGGCCCAGGTCCAGCAGGGCAAATATGCCGAAGCGGCGACCACGCTGAGTGGCGTGACCTCCGGCAATCGCGGAATTATCGCGGCGCTTTGGAAAGCCTATGCCGCTTCCAAGGTCGCGCAGGCTCCGGCGGGTGGCGCAGCCCCAGCAGCAGCCGCCGAATAAGCGGATCGAGGTGCCATCAGGCGGCGCGGGAGGCACATTGCTTCCCGCGCCGTTTCTGTTTCAGACGTTGAACTTGAAATGCAGGACGTCGCCATCCTGAACAAGGTACTCCTTGCCCTCCTGGCGCAACTTTCCCGCATCCTTGGCTCCGGCCTCGCCCCCCAGCGCGACGTAATCGTCAAAGGCGATGGTCTCGGCGCGGATGAAACCCTTCTCGAAATCGGTATGGATTTCTCCCGCTGCCTGAGGAGCCTTTGCACCTGACGGAAAGGTCCATGCGCGGGCCTCCTTCGGGCCGACGGTGAAGAAGGTTTTGAGGCCCAGCAGGTCGTATCCCGCACGGATCACGCGGGCGAGGCCGGTCTCTTCCAGCCCCATCTCGGCGAGGTATTCGCCGCGCTCTTCCGGGTCCATCGCCACGATTTCTGCTTCGATCGCAGCCGAGACCACGACGGCTTGCGCGCCCTCGGCCTTTGCCTTGGCAAAGACCTGTTCGGACAGCGCATTACCGGCCGCCGCGTCTTCCTCGGCGACATTGCAGACGTAGAGCACCGGCTTGGCGGTCAAGAGCTGGGCCTGTTCGAACAGCGCGGCTTCTTCATCATCGCCCGGTTCGACGAGCCGGGCAGGCTTGCCTTCGCGCAGCAGCGCCAGCGCCTGACCCAGCACGTTGACGAGTGCCTTGGCTTCCTTGTCGCCACCGGTTGCACGCCGCTTCGCATTCTCCACCCGCTTCTCGACGCTTTCGAGATCGGCCAGCATCAGCTCGGTTTCGACAACCTCGGCATCGGCAATTGGATCGACCTTGTTGGCAACGTGCTGGATGTCGTCGTCCTCGAAACAGCGCAGCACGTGGACGATTGCATCGACCTCGCGAATATTGCCGAGGAACTGGTTGCCCAGACCTTCGCCCGCGCTCGCGCCCTTCACGAGGCCTGCAATATCGACGAAGCTGAGCTGGGTGTGGATGACCTTGGCTGACTTGGCGATCTCGGCCAGCTTGTCGAGGCGTGGATCGGGCACCGCGACCTGCCCGACATTGGGCTCGATCGTGCAGAAGGGATAATTTGCCGCCTGTGCCGCCTGCGTCTCGGTCAGAGCGTTAAAGAGGGTCGACTTGCCGACATTGGGCAGGCCGACGATACCGCATTTGAATCCCATGATTGCTCCGTTTTCCGGTGTCTGTGCCGGTCTGGCCGCCCCGATAGTCGCGCAGCCATCGAAAAGCCAGATGCCTGCCAAATTTCGCACTTGCAGCGTATTGGATTGACTTTTGCGCCTCTAACGATCATCTGCGCGGTATCGAAGCGCCACGGCAGCGTGAACTGGCGGCAAACCCGCCCTTGGCCTGCGCTTCGGCATGTTTTTCCAGGAGCCTCCCTTTTCACGCGGGTTGTTCGAAACCCGCTTCGCGTTCGCGTGTGCCCTGTGGCGTGCGCGCGCCGAGGCCCATTTGCGAGTTTGATACACAATATGACTTTTGAAGAACTTGGGCTGTCGAAGCCCATTCTGCAGGCGCTCGCGCGTCGCGATTACACTACACCGACGCCAATCCAGGCGCAGGCCATACCGGTCGTGCTGGAAGGGCGCGACGTGCTCGGCATCGCCCAGACCGGTACCGGCAAGACCGCAGCCTTCATGCTCCCCTCGATCGACCGGCTGCGCGCCTCGGGCAATCCGACCCCGCGCAAGTCGTGCCGCATGCTTGTGCTCGCACCGACGCGCGAACTGGCCGGGCAGATCGCCACCAGTGCCAAGGAATATGGCGCGCTGTCGGGCCTCGTGGTTGCCAGCATCGTCGGAGGCACCTCGGTCAACAAGGACCGCGCCCGCATGGCGCGCGGCGTCGATATCCTTGTGGCGACGCCCGGGCGCCTCGTCGACCTGCTCGACCAGCGGGCCATGGACCTGAGCTCTGTCGAGACCATCGTGCTCGACGAGGCCGACCAGATGCTCGACCTGGGCTTCATCCATGCCCTGAAGAAGATCGTCTCGCTGTTGCCGAAACAGCGCCAGACGCTGTTGTTCTCGGCCACCATGCCGACGTCCATCCGCAAGCTTTCCGAGCAATATCTGCGCGATCCGGCGCAGGTTTCGGTTGCGCCCGCCGCGACCACGGCGGAACGGGTCGACCAGTATGTCTGCTACGTCAACCAGAACGAAAAGCAGGCGCTGCTGACCATCGCCCTGCGCAAGGGGCTGGCAACTGACGAGATGGACCGCGTCCTCGTCTTCACCCGGACCAAGCACGGCGCCGACCGGGTGGTGAAGAAACTCGCCCAGTCGAACATCGAAGCGGCCGCCATCCACGGCAACAAGAGCCAGCCGCAGCGCGAGCGTGCGCTCGACGCCTTCCGGAGGGGGCAGGTGCGGGTGCTGGTCGCGACCGATATCGCTGCGCGCGGAATCGACATCAGCGGCGTCAGCCATGTGTTCAATTTCGAGCTTCCCAATGTGGCCGAGCAATATGTCCACCGGATCGGGCGCACTGCGCGCGCCGGAAAATCGGGCGTGGCGCTGGCCTTCTGCGCGCCGGACGAACGCGACTATCTGCGCGATATCGAAAAGCTGACCAAGGTGCGCCTCGGCGAAGTACCTTTGCCGCCCTCGTTCAACGAGGAAGTAAAGCGCATCGGTACGCTGTCTCCGGGTCACTCGGGCGACGAGGCGATGTCGCGAAATCAGCCACGCCGCAAACCCAAGGCCGTAGTCTCGGCCAAGCCCAGAGGGGAAGGTCGTGGGGAAGGACGCCGCGATAACCGTGGCGAAGGCCGCAACGAGCATCGCGGCAGTGGTCAGGGGCAGGGCGGTGGCCAACGTCGCCGCTCGCGCGGGGGTAATGGCGGTGGCGGCAATCGTCGCCGGGCCACAGCCCAGGTCAATTAATCCTGCTGCCTGAGGGCGACGTCGCTCATGAAACGGACGTCGTTGCCCTCGACCAGCCAGTGCGCCTCGGAGCCGATCGCGCCAAGCATCTGGACGAGATTGTCCATTTCCGCCTTGGCATAATTGCCGAGGACATAATTATGCACCCGGTCCTTGTGGCCGGGGTGGCCGATACCGATGCGCACGCGGCGAAAGTCTGGCCCGAGATGCCTGTCGATACTGCGCAGGCCGTTATGTCCCGCCGTGCCACCGCCGGTCTTCACCTTGACCTTGAACGGGGCGAGGTCGAGCTCGTCATGGAAGACGGTCAGGTCTTCGAGGCTCAGCTTGTAGAAGCGCATGGCTTCGCCGACGGCACGGCCGCTCTCGTTCATGAAGGTAGCGGGCTTGAGCAGCAGCACTTTCTCGGCACCGACCCTGCCTTCCTGCACCCATCCTTGAAATTTCTTCTGGATCGGCCCGAAGCCGTGCATCTCGGCAATGACGTCGAGCGCCATGAAGCCGACATTGTGCCGGTGCATCGCATATTGCGGACCGGGATTTCCGAGACCTGTCCAAAGTTGCATGCGAGCTCCCTAGCGGGCTCTCTTGAAAAACAAAACGCCGGGAATCCCGTGGGACACCCGGCGCTTTCGTTTTCGCCATGGAAATGGCGGTGAAGCTGCGATTACTCGCTGTCTTCGCCGGCCTCTTCCTCGCCATCCACGGCAGATGCTCCTTCGCCTTCACCCTCGGCAGCGGCGCCTTCGGCACGCTTGAGCGCCGACGGGGCCACGACGGTGGCGATGGTGAAGTCGCGGTCGGTGATCGCACTCTCGCTGCCCGCGGGCAGGGTGATGCTGGAGATGTGGATCGAATCGCCGACATCGAGGCCGGTGACGTCGATTTCGACCTCGCTGGGAATCTTGTCCGCATCGCAGGTGAGCTCAAGCTCGTGACGCACAACGTTGAGCACGGCACCCTTCTTCAGGCCCGGGCTCGCTTCTTCGTTCACGAAGACCACGGGGACCGCGACGTCGATCTTGGCGTTCTTGGACAGGCGCATGAAGTCGACATGGATCGGACGGTCCGAAACCGGGTGCATCGCCACGTCCTTCGGGATGGTGCGGGTCGGCTTGCCGTCAATCTCGATCATCACGATCGAGTTCATGAAGTGGCCAGTGCCGAGTTGCTGGACCAGCAGCTTTTCCTCGACGTGGATCGGTGTCGGTTCTTCCTTGCCGCCATAGATGACGGCGGGGACCCGGCCTTCGCGGCGCAGTGCACGGGAGGCTCCCTTGCCAGCCCGTTCGCGCGCCTCAGCCGGCAGTGTCAGAGCGTCGCTCATAATACGTGCCTTTCGAATGCGTTTGAAGTGCCCCCCAATGCATGCCTCCAGGGATGACCATGCAGGGGAGCGCGGCCACTAGCAGGAATACCCGAGAATGCAACTACTGGATGCGGGTGACGGTATAGCCGCGTTCGGCCAGCAAAGCAGGGAGGCTCTCCGCGCCAACCATATGGCCCGCGCCAACGGCCACAAAGGGGCGTTCATTGGCCATCATGACGTCTATCTGTTCGGCCCAGACACGGTTGCGCCGGACGACCAGAACCTCGCGCAGGGCCGGATATTCGAGCATGCCGCGTGAGAGTGCATTGTCCAGCACCTCCATATCGCCGGTCAGCCATGCCTCGACGGTACCGCCATTGCCACCCTCATCCGCATCGCTGGCGACCGAGGCGAGCAGATCGGACTGGTCCTCCTCCGACAGAGTATCGAACATAGCAAATTGTTCGCTGTAGCTTTCGAAGCCTTCCACTCGCCCTGCCGCCTCGATCAGCGCCCTGTCCACCCCGTTCGCCGGATCGCCCGACCGGATTGCGGAGGACAGAATCAGGGCCGCCGCCCAGCTTTCGGTATCGGAAAAGTCGCTGTCCTGCTTGCCGGCACGCTTCATCAGCGCGGAGAGGGCATGTCGCTCATCCGCTTCGACCCGCTGGGTAAGGGGTAACTGTCCCGATGTATGGGCAAGTCGGTCGAACAACCCGCCATCGCCTGCGGTCAGATCTGCAATTTCGACCACGAGCACGCTGCTGTCCGCAAGTGCACTCTCAAGCGCAGGCGTGCGCCATGCCACGCCATCGGGCAGCGCATGCACGGTGCCGAACAGCCAGCCGCGCTGCCCCTCCGGTCCGCTCACTTCCCACAGGGCAGGCGAGGGTGCGGGCCACTCCCGCGCTGGCTCGCTACTGCATGCCGCCAGCGCGAAGCTCGTCAGCAGCAGCAGGCAGGCCCGGATCACTGCCAGATGCGCTCGACCGTATAGCCGCGCTGCTCAAGCTGGTCCTGCACGCTGCCCTTGCCCGCCAGATGCCCGGCGCCCACGGCCATGAAGACATTGCCCGGTCGTTCGAGCCGCGCCTCGATCCAGTCGACCCAATTGGCGTTCCGGTCGATCAGCAGCCGCTGGTACAGTGCCTCGTCGTCCAGTTCCGCATTCATCATCTCGGCCAGGCCATCGGCATCGCCCGCGACCCATGCCGCGACCATCTCGTCGAGCGTGGCGGAGGCAGTTTCCACTGCCTCGACCGTCTCGTCGAGGAATTCTAGCTGCTCGTTCATTGGCAGCGAGTCAAAAATGTCGATTTGCTGCTCGACGGTCTCCAACGCGGCCTTGGTCTTTTCGCCAGCCTCGGCGGTGAGCTTCAGTTCCGCGCCGCTTTGGGGTTGATAGCCGTCCTTCATCAGCGGCAGCAAAGAGAGGGTCATGGCTGCGAACCACGGTTCCACCTTATCGAGCGCGGTGACCGGCATGCCGAGCGCGGTCAGCGCCGCCTCATATTCGGCGCGGTCTTCCTCGGTCATCAGTTCGCGCAGCGTCTGGTTGCCCGCGAGGCCAGCCTTGCTTGCGACCATCGCGCCAGAGGCGGCCTGGTCGCTCATGTCGATTTCGGTGACCAGCTCGTCGGAAGCGTCGAAAGCGCTTTTAATCCGCTCGTCATACCATTCGAGGTCAGCCGGCAGCGCATGAACCGTCCCGAACAGATAGATCGTGGTGTCTTCGTCGCTCAGTTTCCACAGCGCAGGCCCGGGGATCGCATCTTGTGCCTGGGCAGCCGTGTCTGGTGCCTCCGCCTGGGCGCAGGAGGCCGAAGCACCGGCCAGCGCCAGCGAGGCAAGGGCACGCGAAAACAGTTTCTTAAGGTCGATCATCTTGCCTCTCAGGG
>DDNW01000028.1:0-280 GCA_002341345.1 Erythrobacter sp. UBA2510 | reverse complement strand
CCAAACCGCATGCCACCCCCGCCGAGCCGTTTGCCGACACCTGCGCGCCATTGACGGCAAAATCGCGCTGCGCCATGGCCCGCGCGCATATGAGCCGCGATCCGAAGACCAGCTTTCAGGACATGATCCTTGCGCTCCACGATTTCTGGAGCGGCAAGGGCTGCGTGATCCTGCAACCCTATGACATGCGCATGGGCGCGGGCACGTTCCACACTGCCACCACCTTGCGCGCACTGGGGCCGGAGCCGTGGAACGCAGCCTTCGTCCAGCCCTGCCGCCG
>DDNW01000215.1:5474-10439 GCA_002341345.1 Erythrobacter sp. UBA2510 | reverse complement strand
CAGGTCGACCATCAGGATTGCGGGGCTGGCGGAGATGGACAGCGACTGGATCGCGTTCCTGAGGCCACCCTTGTTGCACTTCTCCGGCTGCCAGCCCATCTCGATGATGACCGGGCGCAGGACATCCAGCGCGGCCTCGTCGCAGATATAGGCCGCGAAGACGTCGCGATTGCCGGGAATGGCGGATTTGAAACCTGCAGACATCTTACTGGCCTCCCGTGCTCTGGCTGGAAGTTTGCTTGACAGCGGTGCCGCCATTGCCGGTCGGCGCGGCTTCGCGATAGGCATTGATGGCCCGGGTCGAGCTCATCACGACCGTCTCTCCCGTGCCCTCGGCACCCTTCAGCAGGTGCTCGGGGTCGGCGACCATTGCGGCGATGTTGGAATTCACCGCGCAGCCGAAATTGTTCGAGGTCTCATTCCCTAGTGTATGGGCATACTGATCCGAGAAATCGGGGCAGCCCGGCACGTAGGCGGTCGATCGGCTGACGATCACGCGGATCTTGCCCGGATCGATATAGCCCTCGGTCACCGGAGCAGCCTCGCTGATGATGATGCCGTAGCGGCTCGCGACCGCCGAGACATCCTCGCGCACGGCGGGGCTGGTCATCGGGTCGTCGATATGGACGCGGTCGCCATAACCAAGGTCAAGGGTCTCGAACCAGGCGGCCAGACGAGCCTGCTCTGGAACCGGCAGGCCGGTCGCGTTCGAGGCGAGATCGAGCGTATAGTTGGCCCGGCTCACCACCGGCTGCTTGACCGAATAGAGCGAACGGTTGTGCTGGGTATCACCGCAGGCGGCGAGGCCCAGCCCCAGCGAAAGGGCGATAGCCGAAGCGGCAGCGCGTTTGATGGTGTTGGTCATTGCAATCACCTTTATCACTTGAGGCTGAAGCCGGGCCGGGCGGCCGCAGCATTGGTCTGGTCGGCAGCCAGCGACTGGCCGCTCTGGTCGGTCAGGCCGATGGTCGGGTTGCCCGTGGCAGGCTCAGCCGCGCGCGGCATGGGCCGTTCGGGCATCGAGTCGCCGTCGATTTCCTGATTCAGGAAGAACTGTTGCGCCGCGCTGGTGGCCGACAACCCATCGGTGGGCAGGCGGATCTCGCTGTCATTGACCGGCTTGACCAGGTACGGCGTCACCACGATCACAAGTTCGGTCTCGCCACGCTGGTAGCTGCTCGACTTAAACAGATTGCCCAGGATGGGGATGTCCCCGACGCCCGGCGCCTTGTCGATCGTGTTCTGCGAGCTGTTCGACAGCAGGCCTGCGATCATGAAGCTCTGGCCCGAACCCAGTTCGACCGTGGTTTCGGCCCGGCGCGTGGTCAGCGAGGGGACGACGAAACCTTCGAGCGTGATCGAGTTCTGGCTCGACAGTTCCGAAACTTCCGGGCGGACGCGCATCGAGATGCGGCCGTTCGAGAGCACGGTCGGCGTGTAACTGAGGCTCACACCGTAATTCTTGTACTCGATGGTGGTCGTTCCCAGACCCTGGCTAAGCGGGATCGGGAACTCGCCACCGGCAAGGAACTCGGCGGTTTCGCCTGACAGCGCGGTCAGGTTCGGCTGGGCGAGGGTGGTCACGAGACCTTCGCGTTCACCCACGTCGAGCGCGCCGACCAGGTCGAGGCCGAGGAACTTGCCCGATCCGAACAGCGTGGTGCCCGGCGAAATGCCAGTGCCGCCCCAGGTGACCGCGCCGGTGTCGGCGTCGTAATCGATGGTGACGCCATCGGTCCGGCCCTGCTGGACGCCCCACTGGAAGCCGCCCGAAGAGTCGAAGCTCGTCAGGTTGACGCCCAGCGTACGGACCAGCGAACGGCTGACCTCGGCGAAGCGGACGCGCAGATTGACCTGCAGTGGCGTCGCCATCTTGAAGCGGCTGACGACGTTGGTGTCTTCGCCGACGAAGGCGGAGACGAGGCGTTCGGCCTCGGCCGCGTCTTCGGGTGCGGCGACGGTGCCGGTCAGCAGCACGGTGTTGGAACCCATCGTGGCGACGTTGATCTTCGCCTCGGGCATTGCCAGCGCCAGCATCTGGTCGATGCTGTCGATGTTGGAGCCGACGCGGATATTGGCCGACCAGACGATGTCGCCGGCAGAATTGCTGGCGTAGATCGTGGTCTCACCACCCGACAGGCCGAAGATGTACAGCTGACGCTGCGACTTCACCTGCACGTCGGCGACCGCATTATTGGCGACGAAGACGTCGGCCATGGAACCGGGTACGTTGACCAGCTCGCCGCGACCGATCGACAGGACGATATCCTGTGCCGGGCTGACGGTCTGGGCGCTGGCGGTGCCGGCGGGTACCGCGAGGGCCAGCGGCGCGATGGCGCAGGCGGCGGAAAGCGCGGTTTTGAGAAGGCCTTTGTGCATTACCTTGCCCCTTGCTTGAATGCGTTTGGCGTTGGTTACGGAGTGTTGTGTGCAGGTCATGGCGGTCAGAAGGCCATCATGCCGGTGGTGGCCGAGGTCATCTTGCCCGAGGACCGCATGCCATTGGCCTGGCGGTCGAGCAGCGCCCCGGCGCCGGACTTCACCGGAACCTCCTGGGTGTTGTTGCCGCGGGTGACGCGCACGGTCGGTCCGGTGTAGCCGCCCAGGCCGGCAGGCATGCCCATGGTGGGCTGGGCCTGCGCTGCGTCCTTGCTGCCAACCGGCGCTGGCATGGTCGAGCGCTGGAAGCGCGAGACATCGCCGCCGGTGACATAGGTGGTCGCACCATCGACTGGCTGGGCAACCGCGCGGCGCAGCAGGGCTTCTTCTTCCTGCGGCGTGGCGTCGTCGGGGATCGTCACCGTTCCGTTGGCGAGGGCGCGTTCGAGTTCGAGCTGGTTGTCGGCGATCGAGCGCAGCGAGAGGCTGAGCGTACCGATCGTCTGCGCGACCGCGATCTTCTCGGCAATACGCGGCGTGACTTCGAGCGTGACGTTGCTGAACTTGCGCACGACGGTCTTGCCTTCCTCGTTCACGGTCGTTTCCGTGGCCTGGTCGGTGGCCAGCACGCGCAGGTTCTGCAGAATGGTCTCGGAGGTCTTGAGGTTCTGGCCCTCATCGCCCGCGACCGCCTGGGTCAGGACCAGGTCGACCCGGTCGCCCGGGAAGACGAAGCCAGCAACGCCCGACTGGGCCGAAGCGGGCACCGTGACGGCGCGCATGCCCGGGCCAAGCGCCGCAGCGAGGAAGCCACGGTCGCCGGGAGAAACGAGCGAACCCTGTGTGACCGGCTCACCGGCGGTGATCGCGTTGCGCACGACCGTGCCCATCAGCAGGTTCATGTCGGCCTCGCCGTCGATGAAATAGGCGTCCTGCACCATTTCCTGCGGCCACAGTTGATAGGCCACGGCGTCGGCGGTGATGATCGTGCCGACCGGCAGGCCGCGCTTGGCGACCAGGACCTTGGGGCCCTGCGGTTCGACCGCTGCGGCTTCCGCCTCAGGGGCGGAAGCGCCTGCGAACATGCTGCGGGCGGCGAGCGCGGTACCGATCGCTATGACCAGCGCTCCTACCAGCAAAATCAGCTTCTTCTTGTCCATGGCTATATAGCCCCCTCAATGGTCCTTGCGGTAAGGTTGATGTTGGATAGTCCGCGAGTGGTTAAAATCAGGTTCACTGCGCGTTGTGAGTTTCGTAAGTATTTGCTTTCGCCAAATTGTTGTCCGCAGCAGAGGCGGGTGCGTAGGCGGTGCCGATGGTCCACAGGCCCGCCAGAGCGATGGCCACGCCATAAGGAATGGCGATCTTGTCCTTCTGCCGGCGCATCACGTGCCACGCACCGAACATCAGCGTCAGCACGCCGCCCAGCAGAGCCATCATCACCAGCAGCTGGAGATAAGCGGTCGGCTCGATCCACAGCGCGAGCGCGGTCAGCAGCTTGACGTCGCCGCCACCCATCGCCCTGAGCGCGAAGAGGACAGACAGCACCGCAAAAGTCGCGATGGCGAGGCCTAGCTGGATCGCCATGTCCGGCCAGATAGTCAGGCCGTTCGCCCACCAGAACACGGGTGCGAGCACGGCAACAGAAAGATTGAGCCAGTTGGCGATCCGACGGCTCTTGAGATCGGTAAACGCCGCGATAACCAGCGCGATGGCCAGTGCGGCAAGAAGTCCGTATCTGATTGGATCGTCCAGCATTGAATAAGCCCCCCGGGTTCCCCCTTGAAGCCTGCTGACTAGCGGCTACGGCTTACCAAAAAGTAACCAAGGGCAGGAGGCCGGGATTAGTCACGATCAAACCCAGTCAGCGGCATTCGACCGGCGGGCCATTCCCTCGTCGGCGAGCGAGAGCGTGTGGCACGCGCCCGACGGGCTGGCGATCAGGCGGATCGACTGGCCTGCTTCGGCAACCCTAACTGCCGGGGCGAAGGGCGCGATCCTGTTCATGTGCGGGCGCGGCGACCATTACGAGAAGTATCTGGAGACGCTCGATCACTGGCACCGGCTGGGCTGGGCGGTCACCGCTACGGACTGGCGCGGGCAGGCTGGCTCCGGCAGATTGGGCGCCGATACGCTGACCGGCCATGTCGACAGCTTCGATACCTGGGTCGCCGACCTCGGTGTGTTCTGGCGCGATTGGGTGCGCGAGGTGCCCGGCCCGCATGTGCTGATGGGCCATTCGATGGGCGGACAGCTGGTGTTGCGCGCCGTGGGTGACGGTACCTTGGTGCCCGCGCCCGACGCGCTGGTCCTGTCCGCGCCGATGCTAGACATGTTTCCCGACAAGGTGCCGCTGTTCCTCCGGCGCGCGGTGGCCGCGCTGATGAATGCGATTGGCGATCCCCGACGCGAGGCATGGAAATGGAGCGAGAAGCCGGGCGAGTTCCGGCGTGAGCGGATGTTGCTGCTGACTCACGATCCCGACCGCTATGCGGATGAGAGCTGGTGGCGCGATCACCGGCCCGAACTTAAGATGGGCCCCGGAAGCTGGGGCTGGGTCCGCGCGGCGCTGCAATCGGTGGCCAA
>DDNW01000215.1:0-5358 GCA_002341345.1 Erythrobacter sp. UBA2510 | reverse complement strand
CGAGAGCGCAGGCTATCTCGAGGCGGTGACAGTCCCCACTTTAATTCTCGGCACCGCTGCCGACCGGCTCGTCAGCCCTGCCGCGATCAGGCGCGCGGCGCGGCGCATGCCCCATGCCACGCTGGAAATGTACGGTGATGAGGCGGCGCATGAATTCCTGCGCGAGGTCGATGAAGTGCGCGACCGCGCCATTGCGGCCATCGACGCCTTTCTGGGCAGGATAGCTGCTGAATGAGCGAGAGTTTCGACATTGCCGTAATCGGCGCGGGCATCGCCGGGGCCAGTATCGCTGCCGAAGTGGCGCCCCATGCCAGCGTTATCGTGCTCGAGGGGGAGGCGCATCCCGGCTATCACACCACCGGGCGCTCGGCCGCCTTCTGGGAGGAATGCTATGGCGGGCCGGGCATCGTCCCGCTGACGCTGGCCTCGCGTGACGCACTCGATGAGCTGGGCGCGCTCTCGCAGCGCGGTGCGCTGTATATTGCGCGGTCCGAGCAGGAGGGCGAACTCGATGCCTTCATGGCGCAATTCGCCGGAACCGGCGTCACCATCGACAAGATCGGGCGCGAGCTTCTGCGCGGCATCGTGCCGGGCATCAAGCCCGATTGGACCCTGGCCGTCAGCGAGCCTGCCTGCGGGGATATCGATGTCGCGGCAGTCCATCAGCATTACCTATCGACCATGCGCCGCGAGGGTGCCGTACTGCGCGTCAATGCGCGGGTGGAGGCGCTGGAGCGCGAGGGGGACGGCTGGCGGATCGATCTGGGGCCTGCGGGCGAGGTGCGCGCGGGTCTGGTGGTCAATGCCGCCGGGGCCTGGGCGGACGTGATTGCCGGCTTGGCTGGCGCAGCGCGACTCGGCATCCAGCCCTACCGCCGAACGGTCGCCCAGCTGCGGATCGATCCGGCACCGCCGCCCGACCTGCCGCTGGTGCTCGATCTGGCAGGCGAATTCTATTTCAAGCCGGAGAGCGCGCGGCTGTGGCTCAGCCCGCATGACGAAACGCCCAGCCCGCCATGCGATGCCGCGCCCGAGGAACTGGACGTCGCCATCGCCATCGACCGGTTCGAACAGGTGGTCGATTGGCAGATCCGGGCGGTGGAACGCAAATGGGCGGGGTTGCGCAGCTTTTCGCCCGACCGCCTGCCGGTGATCGGCCACGCGACCGACAGGCCGGGGTTCTTCTGGTTCGCGGGGCAGGGTGGCTATGGCATCCAGACCGCACCGGCCGCTGCACGGTTGGCCGCGCAGGTCCTGCTGGGTACGGGTTCTGACGCGGTCACCGCGCGGATCGACCCGCTTGCCTATGCGCCTGCACGATTTGGTGCACGCACCGGGTAGCCATGCGCGAATCAGGTGCTAGGTTGGAATCCCTAATCTTTTCCACTGAACACGACTGGAGAAAACATGGCGCATCGTTTCGAGATCCGGAAGAACAAGAAGGGCGAGTTCGTCAGCTACTTCGTTTACAACTCGGAAAGCATCTGGTGGACGGAAGGTTACAGCTCGAAAGCGAGCGCCAAGAACGCCATCGAATCGGTGCTCAAGAACGGCCCGGGTGCCGAGGTTGTCGACACCACCGTCGAATAACTCGACCTGCGAATGCCCTCGTCCCTTTCTGACCTCCCGAGCGGATAAACTTTGGAAGGCCGGAAAGGGGAGTGGGCTGGCGCCGCGACATTTTTCAGCCGCGCTGAAACAGAAAACAAGCTCAGATCGCTGCGTTGGCGGCATCGCTGGCGAGGCGGTCGACCCGCTCATTCTCCGGGTGGCCGTTATGGCCGCGGACCCAGACCCACGTGATCTTGTGCGGATGCGCCGCCTCGATCAGCTCATGCCACAAATCGGCATTCTTGACCGGCTTCTTGCTGGCATTGATCCAGCCCTTCTTCTTCCAGCCATGCACCCATTTGGTGATGCCGTCGATGACATAGCGGCTGTCCGAATGGATAGTGACCTCGCACGGTTCGATCAGTGCCTTCAGGCCCCTGATGACGGCGGTCATCTCCATCCGGTTATTGGTCGTATCGGGATCGTTGCCCGACATTTCCTTCTCATGCGGGCCCATGCGCAGCAGTACGCCCCAGCCGCCCGGGCCGGGATTGCCCTTGCAGGCCCCGTCGGTAAACAGATCCACCCTTTTCATGGGCAGCGACCTAGCTCAGCCTTTTCAAAGGGGAAAGGCTGCATGCGCCGTTTCGCGATAGAATTGCAGACGACGCGTGAAGTCGCGCGGATCCTTCTTCGCCACCAGCGCATCGGCGGGGGTATTGATCCAGTCATAAGCGCGGCTGGAAATGAACCGCATGCAGGCCCCGCGCGCCAAAGCGGGCAGGGCATCTGCCTCCGCAGGGGTCAGCGTGCGCCTGGTCTGGTAACCGGCGAGCAGCGCCTCGGCGATGTCCGGACGGAAGGGCGCGCCGCCCTTCTCGAAGCACCACGCGGCATGGGTGACGGCAAGGTCGTAGGCGAAGAAGTCGTTGGCCGCGAAATAGAAGTCGATCATCCCGCTGACTTCGTCGCCCAGCATCAGGACGTTGTCGGGGAACAGGTCGCAATGGCACACCCCGCTGGGCAGGCCGCCCGGCCAGTTGCCTGCCAGCCATGACAATTCGCCGAAAACCGTATCGGGCAGTTCCGGGTCGATGGCGGCCATTGCCTGCTCGCCGCATTCATTGATCAGCCAATCCCATGCACCCAGCCCCATGCTCTGGGTGCGGCTCTGGTCGAAGCTGGCCGCAGCCAGGTGCATTTCGGCCAGCGCCGCGCCGACACTGTGCGCCTGTGCAGGCGTGGGATGGTCGACCGACACGCCGGGGAGGAACTCGATGAGCGCAACCGCCTTGTCGTCATATGTGCGATAGGCCGCTCCATTGCGATCGTGGATCGTGCGCGGCACCGGCGCGCCGTGTTCGGCAAGATGATCGAGCAGGCCAAGGAAGAAGGGCAGGTCATCGAGCTCGATCCTGAGTTCGTACATGGTCAGGATGAAGCGCGTGCTCTCGCCATTTTCGCGGCGCGTTTCGATCAGCCAGTTGGAGTTCGATACGCCTTCGGCAATTCCCTTGGCCGAAACGAGTTCGCCCACGTCATAGGCGCCGACGATCTCGCCAAGCTGCTCCGCCGAAAGCTGGGTGTAGACTGCCATGGACTGCGCGTGGTCCTAATCAGTTAGCTGGCGGGGCAGCTTGAAGACCATCTTTTCCTGTACGGTCTCGACCAGCCGTTCTTCAATTGCACGCCATTCGCCCAGTTTCGCGACCACTTCGCGCACCAGCACTTCGGGCGCGGAGGCCCCGGCGGTAATGCCGATCGTGCCCACGCCGTCGAGCCATTCGGGCTCGATCTCGCTTGCACGCTGGATCAGCTTTGCGTCCGTCCCGCAGCGTTCGGCGACCTCGACCAGCCGCAGCGAGTTGGACGAATTGGGCGCGCCGATTACCAGCACCAGATCACAAGAGGGGGCGATTTCCTTGACCGCCGACTGACGGTTGGAGGTCGCGTAACAGATGTCTTCCGCCTTGGGCGCGACGATCTGCGGGAAGCGTTCGGTCAGCGCGGCGATGATCTCTGCCGTGTCATCGACCGACAGGGTGGTCTGCGTCAGGAAGGCGAGTTCGGTTTCAGGGCCGAAATCGAGCGAGGCGACATCTTCGACCGTTTCGACCAGCGTGATTTCTCCGTTATCGACCTGCCCCATCGTGCCGATCACCTCAGGGTGGCCCCTGTGACCGATGAACAGGATGTGGCGGCCGCCCTCGATCTGGCGCTCGGCCTGACGGTGGACCTTGCTGACCAGTGGGCAGGTCGCATCGACATAGACCATGTTGCGCCGTTCGGCCTCTGCTGGCACCGATTTGGGCACGCCATGCGCGCTGAAGACGACGGGCATGTCGGCAGGAACCTCGTCCAGTTCCTCGACGAAGATTGCGCCCTTGGCCTTCAATCCATCGACCACGAAACGGTTATGCACGATTTCGTGGCGGACATAGACCGGTGCGCCGAAGCGCTCGATTGCGCGCTCGACGATCTCGATGGCGCGCTCGACCCCGGCGCAGAAACCGCGCGGGGCGGCGATCAGCACCATCAGCGGCAGATTGTCTTGCGGAAGAGCCGGATCGGGAAAGGGAGCGTTCATGAGGCCCGCTCTAGCGGTTGTCGGGTGCTGGCGAAAGGGCTAGGGCATCGCCTCCGTATTGCAGGATTAAGGACGCTCGATGAACAGGGCCATTATCGCAGGATTCGCTTTGACCGCCACGCTGGCGCTGGCTGCCTGCAAGAAAGAAGGCGAAATCGTGGTCGAGCAAGGCGTGGGCATCACTGCACTGCGCACTGCCTGCCCGGCGGTCGGCATACCCGATTATACCGGCGACGTGACCTTGTTTTCGCCCGCAAATGCCCGCACTGCCGATGCGATCGATGTCACCGCGACCATGACGAATGTGCGCACTGCCTGTGACGATACCGGCGCGAGCGATGTCTATGTTACCGCCAGTTTCGACGTCTATGCCCAGCGCCGCGATACCGCTGGTGCGCGTACGGTCGAACTGCCCTATTTCTCCACCGTCATGCGCGGTACCTCGTCCGTGGTGGCCAAGCGTATCGGCACGGTACGGCTCGAATTCGCCGACGGACAGGCGCGTGCGCAGGTCAGCGGCAAGGCAGGAGCTGTCGTCGACCGGGCCTCGGCGACGCTGCCCGCCGATATTCGCGAGCGCATCACCAAGCGCCGCCGGGCGGGCGATGACGATGCAGCGATCGATCCGCTGAGCCAGCCGGAAGTCAAGGCAGCGCTCGACCGCGCGACCTTCGAACTGCTGGTCGGCTTCCAGCTGACGGAAGACCAGCTCGCTTATAACGCCACCAGGTAATCGCTTCATAATGGGTGGCGAAGTCTCGGGCTATCGCTAAGGCTGCATAACCGCTAACGGCGCGGCCCATGACCGAAACCCAAATGAAGACTCTCTATTCCGCCTATGCGGCGAAGATCGATGCCGTGCTCGATGCGCTCGAGATGGAAGCCGCGCTGCCTGCCGGCACGTCGCGCGCCAATGTCAGCGTAGAGCCGCCGCGCGATCCCAGCCACGGCGATCTCGCGACCAACGCCGCAATGGTGCTGGCAAAGCCCGCCGCGACCAATCCGCGCGCGCTGGCCGAGAAGATCGTCGCGCATCTGGCGGCCGATCCGCTGATCGAGAGCGCCGAGATCGCGGGACCGGGCTTCATCAATTTGCGCCTCGTGCCGCAGAACTGGATCGACGAACTGCGTGCCATTGCCGCGATGGGCGATGCCTATGGCCGCTCGGACATGGGCAAGGGCGTGCGGGTCAATGTCGAATATGTCTCGGCCAACCCGAC
>DDNW01000079.1:51458-54886 GCA_002341345.1 Erythrobacter sp. UBA2510 | reverse complement strand
CGCCAATCTTTGCAACAGAGCCCGGCAAAGTAGTTTTGCGACACGCCACGGATGTTGATATTCGTGACCGACGGATGGATCTGATATATGCTGACCGCCGGCGTGATCTTCGCGATGTCGCTCGCGTTCGTCACTCCCAGACGCGTCAACTGGTCACCATTGAACGCCGTGATGGAAAGCGCGGTCCTTTGCGCGCTCTCGTTGCGCCGGTTCGCGGTGACGATGATGTCGCCTGTCAGCGAATCCTCGTCGGCCTCGCTCGTCTGGGGGGCTGCCGTAGTGCCAGTCTGCGGCGCGGGGGCGTCCGGCCCCGGTGTCGCCTGCGCGAAAGCGCCCGAAGCCGGGAAGATCGCCATGGCGCTGCAGAGCAGCAGCTGGTGCAGACCGCCGATGCGAAGACGGCGGCGCGGGCAAACGGTATCCGTGATCTGGTCAGCCATTGTCTATCCCCTCCTGGCCAGATCTTGGCGTCTGGCTGCGTTGCGCGACTCTCCCTGATGAGGTCAGCGACCGGTCAGGAACTTCATGCAATTGACAGGCTAACGACCGCGTGGCACCCCGGTCACCTAACGAAGGTTGGTAAGGACGTTTTTTCCGGAAATGCGTGATGCGTACCGCCCGCGTTAGGTATCGGCCGCCGGCGAGTTCCGCGCTCCTCGTACAGCGCGAGCGGCTGCTCGATCGTGAGTCGGCGATCCGGGACGCCAAGGTCACGCTAGTGCAAGCCGCCGCCGGCTATGGGAAAACCACCTTGCTCGCCGAGTGGTATCGGCGGCTGAGCAAGGAACGGGGAATAGCTTTATGGGTCCCGATCGACGCGACGATCGGAGATTCGCGCGATCTGTTCGAGGCATTGGCGAAAGCGCTGGAAGCGGCCGACGTCACGATCGAGGAGATCAAGGTCTTGCTGTCGGCCGAAGGATTCGCGGCCAACAACGTGCTGGTCGCGGCGATCAGCGACGCCATCGCGACGATCGACAGCGACGTCTTCATCTTCTTGGACGATCTCCATTTTCTATTGCGGTCGGAGGCGAAGAGCGCGCTCGTCGCGTTATTGCGCGACCTTCCCGGCAACGCTCACATCATCATGGGGTCGCGCGAGGTGCACGACCTGCCGCTGGCGCGGCTGCGGTCGCGAGGCGAGCTGGTCGAGCTCTACGAACACGACCTGCGGTTCGCCGACGAGGAGACCGAAGCGTTTCTTCAGCAGGCCGGCCAGACTCATCTCTCGCGGGACGACATCGCCCGGATCAACGCGTCGACAGAAGGCTGGGCGACCGGCCTGCGGCTTCTCAGCCTCGCCATCGCCGACGGCGACGACGTGCCGTTGCTGGAACCGGAGAAGGGAAGCCGGCGAAAATATGCCGCCTTCTTCGCCGAAGAGGTTTTCAACAATCGCTCACCAGAGGTGCAGGAATTTCTTCTTTCGACGGCGTGTCTGGGTCGTGTCTGCGCGTCGTTGGCGAACGCAGTGACGGGTAACAAGGACGCTGCCGGCCTTCTCGCCGAAATCGAATCGGCGGGGTTGTTTCTGGTCGCGCTCGACGAGGACGGGCAGTGGTATCGCTATCACCATCTGTTCAGCGACTTTCTGAAGCGTCGACTCGAGGCGCGTGAGCCCGGCGGCATGGCGCGGCGGTGCGGAGAAGCCGCACGCTGGTTCGCTGACAACGACCTGCTCCCCGAAGCGTTCGAACATGCGATGCTCGCGAACGACCCCTACCTCGCAGCGCTGATCCTCGATCGCCGTTGCCAATCGATGTTCTACAGCGGAGAGCTACGATCGTTCGTCGGACTCGCCGAACAACTACCCGCCGCGGCGCTCAACAAGTTCCCCCACATCCTTTTCACGCAGGCCTGGCTCTTGATCATCAGTTGGCGCTTCTCGGAGGCGGAAGACGTCCTGGCCGCCAGCCGAGACCGCCTGAGGCAACTCGACGAGGCCGGCGTCGACGATCGCACCGATCGCGCATCGCTGCAATTCCTGCAAATCCATCGCGAAATGATGCTCGCGCTGTTCACCGACCGGATGACCGAGACGAGAGAACTGCTTGCTCAGCTCGAAACGGCGGAACCCATCTCCGATCACTACATTCTCGGCACAGTCTACACGTCGCATCTGTATCACGGCCTGCAGCGGCCGGCCCGATGCGAGATCGACGATCTCGACGCACAAGCGCAGCAGCACTACCGCAGGACCGGCAGCATCTTCGTTCGGATCTGGCACCATTCGGTGGTCGGACTGGCGCTCCTTCGCCGCGGGGACCTGTCGCGCGCATTGCCGGCGCTCGAACTCGCCATGGCTTCGGCCCAGCGATTGGCGGGTGAGACCTCGGAGCTCGCGGCGATCCCAGGCTTGCTCATGGCGGAAGTCCATTACGAGAGGGACGACCGTACCGAGGCCGCGCGGCTTATCGCTACCTACGAGGAGCTCGGCCGTGGGCTAGGCTATGTCGACCAGCGCGTGGCGAGCCTGATGGTTGCCGTTCGCCTGCGTCAGATCGGCAAAGAAACGCAGATCGTGGAACACCTCCTCGCCGATGCAGCGGCGCTCGCGTCGGCGCATGGTTTCGAACGGCTCCGCCTCTCTGTCGCTGCCGAAGCGGCTCGGCATTACCTACTCGAAGGCAGGCTGGATCGCATCGGTCGTTTCGTTCGCCGAGGTGACGTCTCGACCGAGTTGAAGGACCATTTCCCCGCCGCTCAGAAATCGCTGCTGGATGAGGCAAGAGCGCTGCTGGCGGTCCGGCTTGCGCAAGCGCGAGGCGAGTTCGCCAACGCCGCAGTAGTCGCCAGCCGCTGGGCGGATCTCTACTTGAAAGGCGGCTGGCGAACCGCGGCAGTGCGATGGAGCGTACGCGCGGCGACTTTGGAGGCATTGAACGGCGACCGCAGCCAGGCGCGTCGCACGCTGCTCGGGGCGGCGCTGCACGGTCGCGACGCCGGACTCGTACGCAGCTTTCTCGACGGCGGCGAAGTCGTCATGTCGCTCCTCGCGGGGCGCGGCGTCGACGGCGCCACGGGAGAGGAGGGGTCGAGTCTCGACGGCTATCTAGCGATGCTGGTCCAGCGGTGGAACGGCGAACAAGGCAATTTGCCATCCAACGCCGCCAAGACCGACCGGTTCTTCGGCGAAAGCGACCTGATTTCTGCGCTCGACGCGCTTACCGAACGTGAGGTCGATATCTTGCGACGCGTCGGCAACGGTCAACTTAATCGTGAGATAGCTGATGCCGTCGGGCTCACAGAGGGATCTGTGAAATGGTACCTCAATCGAATCTATGGAAAGATCGGTGTGAGCCGTCGCGCGCAAGCCGTCAAACGTGCCAGACAGATGGGGATTATCGTATAAAGCTTCCACGTCTCGTTTCGGGGCCATGGCGACATGATGCGCGCCGGCGAATATGATCTGCAACCCTGCAGGTGCT
>DDNW01000079.1:49553-51368 GCA_002341345.1 Erythrobacter sp. UBA2510 | reverse complement strand
GTCCGTCGTCTGCGAGGGCGTTCCCGAGGTGCGGCGCGCCTGTCGCGAGATGATCCCAATCCGGGTTCCAGCAACGCAAATCTATCTAATCAGCAGAGCCGGCGCGGCACGCTTTCCCCTATTCTCAGCCCCAAATGTGTTTCTGGCCAGCAGAACCCGGCAAGGGTCATGCGGTTTCTGGCGGGTGACAACCGGGCGACGCCGCGCCACGTCGTTAGGCGACGGGGCGACGAGCCGGGAATCGGAAGTCGCCGTCAACGAGCGACGCGATCGACCGGCGCGATTGCGACCCGATCGCCTTCACGGGCCGCTGGATAAGGGCGCCCGGATCGGGCAAGCTATCGCTCAACATGTCGGCCCACACCTTCGCTAGCTCCCGCCGGCGTGGCATGTAGGCGGCGCGGCTGTAAGCACTCTCGACCTTCTCTTTCGGAACGTGGGCTAGCATCAAGTGGATGATTTTGCGGTCATGACTTTTGCCTTGCCGCTCGGCCCACTCGTTCATGATGGTCGAGAAAGCGGCACGTAAGCCGCGCGGCACGTGATGACCATGATAGCCGGCACGGTTGAGAAGGTAGCCGACCGCGTTCTCGCTCATCGACCGATGCGTGTGGCGATTGCTAGGGAACAGCAACTCGCCGTTGCCGGTGAGCGGCCATAGCACCCTGAGCACCGCAACGGCTTGGGAGGTGAGTGGCACGAGGTGATGGCCGTCAGCCTCCACCTTGCGATCGAGGTCAGCCTGTCTTGCGGCGCTCATCGCTCAACAAACCGTCCAGAAACAGATTCGCCGACACCGCAACTCGCTACTGCGTGAACAATCCGCGCATGCGGCTCTTTACGTCCCGCAGCGAGGACCTCACAGTTCCAGCGTCGTTTCGATCGATGCACCCGTCATCCACAGCCTCCAAACCATGGAGACCTTTTGATCCAGAGTTCAATCAAAAATGCAACTGTAATGCTAGTTTGATAATGCCCACGGCTATATACGCGGTGTGACTGACAGGATCATGGTACAGGTTTGAGATGGCAAAGGCGGCAAGCTTGGTGTTGGCGACGGTGAACGCTCCTTACGGAGCGAACCTCTCCGCGCGTCAACTCGCCGCGCTGATCGCCGACCCCAAGAGCGCCAGCGACTTCAACGCGCCCGTGTTCTCCTTCTTCTTGGAAGTCAGCCCCGATCTGCAACGGCAGTTCGTCGAAGTGATGGGCATTGATGCCACGAAAGTCCAAGCGACTGCGAGGGAGTTCTCGCGCTTGTCGGGCTACACGCTAGCCACCTGAATCGATCAGGCTCGGCGATATATGCCTTACCTGCGGTTGCCCCTCTTGCTCTACGATATCCAGGACAAGAAAATTCTGGAAACTTTCATAAATTGGAAGTATCAGGAATTTCATGTCATCCTTGGCACAACAGGTCACAGCAGCGGGTCTGGCCGATCATATCCTCAGCGAGCGCCAGCTCGGCAATCTGCTGGGTGGCGGTGACGCGCGGCGCTACGGCCTCGTCAACCGCGCGCTCAAGGATGGCTCCCTGCTTCGCGTGAAGCGCGGCACCTATCTGCTGGGCAAGCGCTATCGCAGCGAGGCCATCCATCCCTTCCCCGTTGCGCAAGCTCTCGTACCGGGCAGCTATGTCTCGTTCGAAAGCGCGCTCGCCCATCATGGCTGGATCCCCGAGGCGGTCTTCGTGACCGCGAGCGTGTCGCCCGGCCGCAAGACACTCCGCTTTGAAACGCCCGATTTCGGACCCTTCAGTTTTCATCCGCTCGCAATCGCGGATTATCATTTTCTGACCGGCGTCGATCGGGTGCA